>CAURKB010000001.1:0-91730 GCA_963525315.1 uncultured Campylobacter sp.
TCTTAGAAGAACGCCTACGTTATCGCCTGCTTCGCCTTGATCCATCTCTTTTCTAAACATCTCGACGCCGGTAACTGTAGTAGTTTGAGTTGGTCTAATACCTACGATTTCGATGGTATCGCCGACTTTTACCACACCTTTTTCAATTCTACCGGTAACAACCGTACCACGACCGGAAATAGAGAAAACGTCCTCGATAGGCATCAAGAAATCTTTATCTGTTGCGCGTACTGGAGTTGGAATATACTCATCAACTCTAGCCATAAGCTCAAGAACCTTTGCAGACCATTCACCGTCTATTCCAGCTTTAGCCTCATTAAGAGCTTGTAGGGCCGAGCCTGCTACGATCGGGGTATCGTCACCAGGGAAGTCGTACTCGTTTAGAAGCTCACGAATTTCCATCTCAACTAGCTCAAGAAGCTCCGCATCGTCAACCATATCAGCCTTATTCATAAATACAACAATATAAGGAACGCCTACTTGGCGAGATAGTAGAATGTGCTCTCTAGTCTGAGGCATCGGACCGTCAGCAGCAGATACGACTAGAATAGCGCCGTCCATTTGAGCCGCACCTGTAATCATATTTTTAACATAGTCGGCGTGACCTGGGCAGTCAACATGCGCATAGTGACGATTTTCGGTTTCATACTCGATATGAGAAGTAGCAATGGTAATGCCGCGCTCTTTTTCTTCAGGAGCGTTATCGATATTATCATAGTCTTTTAACTCCGCAAGACCTTTTCTTGAAAGAACAGCAGAAATCGCAGCTGTCAATGTTGTTTTACCATGGTCAACGTGACCGATAGTACCAATGTTTACGTGTGGCTTGTTACGTGAAAATTTTTCTTTTGCCATCTCTTCCTCCGTAATGATTTGTTTTTTAACTCAAATTTATGTCTAATTTCTCTAAAACCATGGAGCTCATAGCGGGACTTGAACCCGCGACCTCTTCCTTACCAAGGAAGTGCTCTACCTCTGAGCCATATGAGCGTAATATCGCTTGGCATAAGAGATAATATAAAAACATAAACAACTAAAAGGAAATTAAAAATAGAGCTACAGCAAATGTATAAAAATTTATAGAGACTTTTATCATTTTTACAGCTCCCAGTTTCATTTCCAAAATTCTGGAGCGGGAAACGGGGCTCGAACCCGCGACCCTCAGCTTGGAAGGCTGATGCTCTAGCCAACTGAGCTACTCCCGCATATAGCATGGTGGTGAGACGTGGATTCGAACCACGGAAGACATAGTCAGCAGATTTACAGTCTGCCCTCGTTGGCCGCTTGAGTATCTCACCCTAATTAATTGTAAATTATAAATGCTTAATGGTATTTCTGGTCAAACACTGTTATGAAATGGAGCTGGTGAACGGACTTGAACCGCCGACCCACTGCTTACAAGGCAGTAGCTCTACCAACTGAGCTACACCAGCATCCTGATTTGTGAAAGTTGGATTATAGCCCAATTTCTTCTTAAAGTCAAGACTTTTACAAAAAATAGTCGCGTTTTATATTATTTTTATAAAAACATGCCTTTGATTCGAAATTTTCTTTAGCCCATAGGCTCCGGAGCTTCTTTAAATTTTAAATCTTTTCTAAGTTTTGAACGCGGTTTCGTAGGCGGCCTTTCCTCGCTTGATTTTTGCTCTACGATACCTGTTTGAGCCTCGTCTTCTTTAGCAACTAGCGCATAGGCCTCTTTAAATCCGGCCGCCCTAATCTTTTGCGTCAGAACCTTAATATCGTTTTTATTCATGGCCCGCGTTTTAACCGCTATAGAGCGGTACCTACCGAATCTACCGCTAACTACGGCTTTTACGCCGTCTATCTTAGCGACTTTACGCTCTATATCGGCTCGCTCGCGTTCTATGGATTCTTGCGTTACGTCATCGCCAAATGCGCTCACGAAGATATTGTATTCGCTATTTGCGAGTAAAACACTGCAAAGCAATAAAAAAACAACGACGATTTTTTTCATGCTTCTCCTTTTTGCTTGCAGCAAATTTAACTGTTTTGGATTATATACGACAATGAATAAAATTGCGATAAATTTGACTGAGCGCCTTACTCCAGCGCCCTTGCTATGAGCTCGATGGGGTTCTCGCATTTTACGTCCGAGCCGCCGATATGTAGCGCATTTGAAATTTGCATTTTACAGGCGCTACATTCCGCGCTTACGATCTTTGCGCCCGAGTTTTTTATCATCTCGGATTTTCTTTGTCCGGCCGCGCGGCTTAGGTGATATTTTTCAGACTGCATCGTCACTCCGCCAAAACCGCAGCACTCGTTTGGATCGCTCATTTCTGTTATTTCGTAGTTTTGAGCGAGCAGTTTGCGAGGCTCTTTAAAAACGCCTTGCATTTTTCTAGCATGACAAGGATCGTGATAGGTCACCAAAGCTAAGTTTTTGCCCTTTTTTGCCAAAATTTCAGCTAAATTCGTAAATTTTTCAAAATACTCCGTCGCTAAAAATATCTTCTTGCTCACAGCTTTTGCGCGCTCTCGCCACTGCTCGTCATCATGAAAAAAGTGCTCGTAGTCGATCTTTATCATCGCCGAACAGGTCGCCTCGGGCACGATGATAGCGTCTATCTCACCTAACATTTTTTCAAAATACTCTATGTTTCTCTTTGCCAAAACCTCGACCGTAGCAAAATCCCCCGTAAAATACGCCGGCGCGCCGCAACAGGCCTGTTTTTTCATCAAATTTAAATTTAGCCCAAGTTCGCGAGCTATCTTAACGAGAGCCTCGCCGATACCCGTATATGCGTAGTTTCCCATACAGCCGATAAAAACTCCGATAGTTTTATCGCCGCCGTTATCGATAAACTCGGCGTGCGAGTTTAAAAAGCTCTTTTTGCTAGCAGTGGGCAAAAGCCGTTCTTTTTTTACCATCGGTAGGCTAAATCTCGGGCTCATCGAGCCTTCGCGGATCTTAAACGCGCAGCTTTGAAACACGTAGCCAAGCTTTGCCGCCAAGTCCATAACCGCGCGGTGGCGCAGTAGCCAAAAAAACGCCTTTTTGTACCATGCGATGCCGAATTTTTCCGCGATGTCGCGTCGGACGTTTTCTATCGCCGTGTCCACGCACAAGGAGTTTGGGCAGACCTCGACGCAGCTCGTGCATAAAAAGCAGCTCTCAAAGATATTTTTAGCGTTTTTATCAAGCTTTAGCTCGCCGCGCTCGTAGGCTCCGACAAGGTCTAAAAAGCCGCGCGGAGAGGTCGTTTCGTCGGAGTTTATCTTGTGGATCGTGCAGACCTGGATACATTTGCCGCATTTTACGCATTTATCTGAAATTTCGCTAAATTTAAACATGTCCGCTCATCAAACCGTTTTTGAAAATCGACGTAAATTTTCAGGTATTTTTTTCAAATACGCGTCAAAGCACATCTCGATATTGCGGATGATTAGCGTGCCGGTCTCGTTTACGCTGATTTTTTCTGGCGTTACGGTTACGAATTCGCTCAAATTTTCAAGCTCAACCAAATCATCCTTAAAATACTCGAAAAATTTGATGCCAAATTTAGCCTCGACCGCCTTGATATCAAGCGCAAAGTTGCTCATCAGGCTCATTATCACGGCTTTTCTGATTAGATCGTCGCCAGTTAGATATATACCCTTATAATACGGCAAAACACCGCTATCCAGGGCTTTTTCGTATTCGTCCATGTCTTTGAAATTTTGCGCGTAGTATCTTTTCCCTTCGCCGATGCTAGTTAGTCCGATACCGATGAGGTCGGCTCCGCCTTTGGTCGTGTAGCCTTGGAAGTTGCGGTGTAGCGTGCCGTTAGCAAGCGCGCCGAAAAGCTCATCGCCGGGCTTTGCAAAGTGATCCATACCGATCATTTTGTAGCCGTTTTTGATAAAAAACTCGGCCGTGTATTTTAAGATTTCAAGCTTGGTTTTGGGGCTTGGTAGCGTGGCTTCGTCAAATTTACGCATAGATTTTTTTATCCACGGCACGTGCGCGTAGTTAAACACCGCCAGGCGGTCGGGAGACAGCGTCAAAGCCTTATCCAGCGTCGCTTTAAAGCTATCTAGCGTCTGATACGGCAGGCCGTAGATCAGGTCCATATTTATCGAGTTTATGCCCTTAGCGCGCGCCATATCCACGGCGTTTTTGGTGATCTCGTAGGGCTGGATGCGGTGGATCTCTTTTTGCACGCGCTCGTCAAAGTCCTGCACGCCGTAGCTAACGCGGTTAAAGCCGTGAGAGACTAGCACGTCAAGCTGCTCGCGGGTTAAAAATCTCGGGTCGATTTCACAGCTTATTTCAGCCTCGGGAGAGAAGTTTTTAAATTTAGCCTTTATCATTTTGATGATTTCATCTAGCTGATCCGCGCCGTAAAACGTCGGAGTGCCTCCGCCAAAGTGCATTTGTAGCACCGGCGCGCTCGTGTCGAGATTTGCCGCTAGCAGATCAAGCTCTTTTTGCAGATACTCCATGTACCGCGTTTTGCGGTCTTCTTTGCTCGTATAGATCACGTTGCAACCGCAAAAATAACAGGCGCTGCGGCAAAACGGCAGGTGCAAATAAAGCGAAAGCGGGCGCGAGGCGTCGCGGGTTTTTAGCTCCCGCAGGTAGTCCTCGTAGCCAAATTTATCGCTAAACTCGAGCGCGGTCGGATAGCTCGTGTATCGCGGTCCCGGGCGCGAATACTTCACGTAAGCGTCAAAATCTATCATAGCGTTTTATTCCTCGCATTTTTCATTATGTTCTCCATATCGACGAACAAATTCGGATACTGCTTTTTGATACCCTTTACCAGTTTTTCCAAATTTACGTCTATGCTTTTTTTATTTTTATTTTTTGCGGCGATCTTGCGTATCTCGTCCATCGCCACGACCCAAACGTCGGCGAAGTCTATCGGCACGTTCTGCCAGATCGTCTTTTCAAGCCTTAGCTCGAAATTTTCCTTTTGGACGTTGCGGTAGGCTTCGATGAGCTGCGAGAGCGATTTTAACGAAACCATCGTGTGTAAATTTTGATTTTCGTCAATGCCAAACCACGGCTCCACCCCATCCCACGAGCCGCTTTTTAGGCTGAGGCTCATTTGATTGGGGTCGCTTGTCGGCACGATCTCAAATATCGTTTTCTCGCCCTCTTTTATCCCCAGCTCGCCCGAAATTTCGTCGATTTTTTCGTATGTTTTTTGTAGATTTTTTTCTTTCATTTAGTTCCTTAACTTACCCGTTTCTGCAGCGATCGAGCCAAACCATCACGCCTTTTTGCGCGTGCAGTCTATTTTCCGCCTCGGCAAAAATCTCATCCGCATGCGCCTCAAACACTGCCTCGCTCACCTCGTATCCGCGGTACGCCGGCAGGCAGTGTAAAAATATCGCTCTCGGAGCGGCTAATTTCATCAAATTTTCATCCACGCAAAAGCCTGCAAAGTCTTTTAAGCGTTTTTCTTTTTCGGCTTCTTGTCCCATCGAGACCCAAGTATCGGTCGTAACGACGTTAGCGCCCGAGACGGCTTCTTTTGCGTCGTGAGTTAGATAAATTTTAGCTCCCGAAATTTGAGCGTTTTTCATCGCTAAATTTAGGATTTCGCCGTCCGGCTCGTAGCCCGCGGGCGTCGCTATTCTTAGCTCTAGGCCGAGTTTAGAGGCAAGCATCAGCCACGAGTGGGCCATGTTGTTGCCGTCGCCGACGTAGGCTACGCATCCGCCCGCGTCAAATTCCAGCATCGTGAGGTAGTCCGCCATCAGCTGCACGGGATGAAATTTGTCGCTAAGACCGTTTATCACGGGCACGCGGCTAAATTTGGCAAATTCCTCGAGCGTCTCGTGGCGATTAACGCGAGCCATGACGAGGTCGCACATTCGCGAGATCACGCGCGCGGTGTCTTTTATCGGCTCACCGCGCCCGATCTGGATGTCGTTTGAGCTGAGAAACAGCGCGTGACCGCCAAGCTCGTTCATCCCTACGTCAAAGCTTACGCGCGTTCTAGTCGAGCTTTTCTCAAATATCATCGCCAGTTTTTGATCTTTGAGATACGGTTTAAAATCTCGCGCCTTCGCCTCTTTTTTTATCTGCAAACCCAAATTTAAAATTTCGATGATTTCGTCTTTACTAAAATCGTTTAACGTCAAAAAGTGCCGCATTTTGCCCCCTTAAATTCCCAAATTTGCCCATAAAATTTACAAGGCGAAGTATTGCGAGATGGATTTAAATGTTGTGCAGAAATTTTAAGTCAAGATAAGGCATGTAGCCTATCGCAGACTTAAAATTTCCTCTGCTTGCAGCTGCGAAACGCAAGTGAAGCAGAAACTCATTTAAAGACGCTCACAAGACAAGCCGCTAGCCCCTTAAAATTTGAGCAGCCTCTTTAGCATGATAGCTTATTATCAAATCTGCGCCTGCACGCTTAAACCCGACCAGCGTCTCCATCATCACCCGCTCGTAGTCGATGACGCCCGCTTTTGCCGCAGCTTTTAGCAGGGCGTATTCGCCGCTCACGTTATACGCGCAGATCGGCAGTCTCGTCACTTCGCGCAGATCACGGATGATATCTAGATACGCAAGGGCCGGCTTTACCATCAAGATATCGGCCCCCTGCGCCTCATCCTCCAGGCTCTCGCTCACGGCTTCTAATCGGTTTGCGGGATCCATCTGGTAGCTTTTTCTATCACCAAAGCTAGGCGCACTCTCGGCCACGTCGCGAAACGGCCCGTAGTATGCCGAAGCAAATTTGGTCGAATACGCCATAATCGGCAAATTTTCATATCCATTTGTATCCAGCGCCCCGCGCAAGGTAGCGATGATGCCGTCCATCATACCGCTTGGAGCGATCATATCGGCGCCGTTTCTAGCGTGGATCAGCGCTTGTTTGGCGGAGATCTCCAGCGTCGCGTCGTTATCGACGGTCTGATGGACGTGATCCAGGATACCGCAGTGGCCGTGATCGGTGTACTCGCAAAAGCAAAGATCGGTTATCACGACGAGGTCTGCAAATTTATCCTTTATCGCTCGCAGCGCGGTCGCTATGATGCCTCCGTTTCTTAGAGCGTCGCTGCCTACGTTATCTTTTACGATTAGGCTAGGGATTCCAAACAAAATAACCGCTTTTATGCCCAAATTTCGCACGATTTCGCACTCTTTTAAAATTTCGTCCAAACTCATCTGAAAGACGCCCGGCATCGAGCTTATCTCTTTTTTCACGCCCTTGCCTTCGACGACGAAAAGTGGATAGATAAAATCGCTCGCGCTAACGCTAGTTTCGCGCACCATCTCTCTGATCGCTGGATTTATCCTGAGCCTTCTAAAACGTTTAAACATAATTTTCCTTTTACTTCGCTACAATTTACGCTTAGTGTAACATAATAGGAGTTAAAATTTTATGAATATCGAGCTTTCAAATACGGCAAATTTACCCTCTCGTTTCGGAATATTCGAGATAAAGGCATTTAAGGAGGGCGAGAAAGAACATTTGGCGATTTACAAAAAACCTTTCGGCGAGGTCGTAAACGTCCGCATCCACTCCGAGTGCCTAACGGGCGATGCGATCGGTAGCCTAAAATGCGACTGCCGCGATCAGCTAGAAGCCAGCCTAAAATACATCGAGGAGCACGGCGGCATGGTGATCTATCTGCGCCAAGAGGGGCGAAATATCGGCTTGCTAAACAAAGTAAACGCCTACCATCTGCAAGACGAGGGCCTTGATACCATCGAGGCAAACCACCAACTAGGCTTTAAGGCCGACGAGCGCACGTATGAGATAGTGGATTTTATCTTAAAGCACTTTGGCATCGAAAAGATAAATTTGCTAACCAATAATCCAAAAAAACTGTCCGGGCTAAAATGCGTACAGATCGCCTCTCGCGTGCCGATCGTGATACAAGCGAACAAATTTAACGAAAACTACCTGCGCGTGAAAAAAGAGCAGATGGGGCATATGCTAGATGAAAATTGACCTGCCGCGAGACTTTGACGCGCAAACGGCGAAATTTAGCGAGATTTTGGCTAAATTTAACCGCGTGCACAGCCTAACTAGCTACAAAAATTTAAACGAGCAGATAGCAGATAGCATAGCTCCGCTCGAAATTTTCCCGCAAATTGCGGACGCTAAAACGGCGATTGACGTCGGCAGCGGAGCGGGTTTTCCCGCGATATTTCTCGCGATGATTTTAAAGGAGTGCGAGTGGCATCTCTTTGAGCCCAGCCCGAAAAAATCGGCGTTTCTAAGCTACGTCAAGGCCGAGCTAAATTTAACCAACGTCCGCGTAAAATCTTGTAAGATCGAGGACGGCGAGGCCTTTACGGCGCAGCTTATCACTAGCCGAGCGCTAATGAAAACGAAAGATTTGCTTGGGATTTGCGACGGTTTTTTTGACGCGCAAACTCAAATTTTACTCTACAAAGGAAGCAGCGTGCAAAGCGAGCTAGAGGGGCTCAAGGCTCAAATTTACGGGCGCGGCAACCGAAATTACGTACTTATAAAGGGCGGCGATGTTATTTAAAATTTTAGCTTTTTTAGCGGTTCTAATCGCGATTTATCTGATATTTTTTAAAACCCGCGTTAAAAGAGGCGTAAAAGGCGCAAAAAAAGATGACGAAGATGCGCAAAATTTCGTCGAATGTAAAAAATGCGGCACCTTTATAGAGGCAAAAGACGCCGTAATAAGCGGCGGCGGTTATGTCTGCCGCGACTGCATGCAAAGCAAAAAGGAGTAAAAATGCAATTAATCGGACACGAGCTAGTGCCCTATGAGCCGCTATTTTGGCGCGAAAATGCGGATCAGATCAAGGCGGACGAGCAAAATTTGTTTAAATTCAACAAAGCGATGATAAAGCGCGCGCAAGAAAAAGGGGCTAAATTTAGCGTAACTTGCGAGAACGTAAGCGAGTGCATAATCGCAAATGCGGCGGGCGCAAACCTGCTTGTTATATCAAAGCGGGAGTTTACGCCAAAGGCCGCAAATTTGGCCCAATTTTATCTCTTTGACGCCAAAGTCGCTTGTATAATCGGCGATGAGAGCGAACTTAGCGAGATAGCGGGGTATCAAGCCGACGTCGCAATATTTAAAAACGCCGTAATAGGCAAGGATAAACGATGATAAATTTCCCGCCGTTATATCTAAAATTTTTAGAAAGTATCGAGGGCGAGGAGTGCGTAGACATTTTTAACGAGGCGGGAGCGGGCGCCTATCTATACGGGCGCGCGTCTCTAGCCGAGCGAAACGAAACCTACGAAGTAGCGCTTTACGAGCCGGATTTTTATATGATAGGCCAAGACGGCGACCTTGGATTTTTCATAAAATTAAACTCGGACGATGCTATTTATTTTAACGATCTAGGCGCGCTGGGCTCGGCTCCGATGCGCCTAGCGGAACGAGATATTTTTGCCTTTATAAAAAAGATAAAAGACGGCGGCGAAATATTTTCGTAAAATTTTACGAGCAAAGGAAACAAATGGAACTTTTTAAAACCGCGTTTTTGATGACGGCGCTGATGTTGCTTTTTATTGCCGTGGGCGGCGCGATAGGCGGCACTAGCGGCATGCTGACGGCATTTTTAGTTGCGCTTGGGATGAATTTCTTTTCGTATTTTTTCTCGGATACGCTCGTGCTAAAGCACTACCGAGCCGTGCCCGTAGACGAAGCGCACGCGACGGGGCTTTATCAGATCGTGCGCGAGCTTTGCGCGAAGGCAAATTTGCCGATGCCAAAGATCTATATCATCCCGGAAGCCGTTCCAAACGCTTTCGCCACGGGTCGTAACCCGAGCCACGCCGCAGTAGCCGTGACCGAAGGGCTGCTAAATCTGCTAAATAAAGACGAGATCGAGGGCGTGCTAGCTCACGAGCTAAGCCACGTGCGCCACTACGACATCCTGACGGGCTCTATCGCGGCGGTATTTGCAGGCGCGATCGCGATACTAGCGAATTTCGCGCAGTTTGGCGCGGCGAATCGTCAAGGCAAGCAAAATCCTCTGATGCTAATCGCTCTAGCCGTCATCATGCCGCTAGCCGCTACGATCATACGCATGGCGATCTCGCGGGCGCGGGAGTTTGAGGCAGATAGGGGCGCTGCGATGATAACGGGCAAGCCCCAGCACCTAGCCGGCGCGCTGCGAAAGCTCGAGGACTACGCGCGCGGACGCGTGATGGCAAACGCCGACGAACAAAGCGCGCATATGTTTATCATCAACCCTTTTAGCAGCGTAAAAAGCGCGCTGGGCTCGCTGTTTCGCACGCACCCGAGTACTCAAGACCGTATCGCCGCGCTAGAAAATTTACGCTCGCAATTAGGTGGCGAAAACGGCGTGAAAGAGTATTTTAGAAAGTAAATTTGACGGGCGAATTTAATCTCTTGCTTCGCCCGTCAAATTTGAGCAAAACGGCTTGGCTTCTGGCTTTAAGTTAAAGCCGAATTTAACTTCGCGCTGCGTCAAATTTGACCGCCCGCATAAAAGCAAATTTATCAAAAAGGCAAAATATGAAAATAGCCGTAAACGGCACAAGCGGATTTATCGGCGGCGAACTCTGCCGCTTTTTTAGAGCCCAGGGGCACGATGTCATAGCTATCCCAAGAGCCGCATACGCAGACAAAGACGCGCTCAAAAACCTCATAAAAGGCTGCGACGCGGTTGTAAATTTAGCAGGCGCTTCTATCGCCGCGAGGTGGAGCGAGGCCTATAAAAAGCAGCTTCGCGCAAGCAGGATAGAGACGACTCGTGCGCTAGTCGGCGCTATAAACGAGCTAGAAAATCCGCCCTTTTTCATCAGTGCTTCAGCCGTCGGGGTATATGAAAACGGGCTTAGTCACGACGAGAGCTCGGTCAAATTTGACCGCGG
Source organism: uncultured Campylobacter sp. (assembly GCA_963525315.1). Taxonomy (GTDB): domain Bacteria; phylum Campylobacterota; class Campylobacteria; order Campylobacterales; family Campylobacteraceae; genus Campylobacter_A. Next base: position 10,803 of record CAURKB010000001.1, read on the forward strand.
ATTTTTGGGCGAGCTGGCATGCGAGTGGGAGAGCGAAGCTGCTAAAGCGCGGACGCAAACGGCGATATTTCGCTTAGGCGTAGTGCTAGGGCGAGGCGGCGCGCTAGCTAAGATGCTGCCGGCGTTTAAACTCGGTCTTGGCGGCAAGATCGGTAGCGGCGAGCAAGCGTTTTGCTGGATTTGCGTCGCTGATTTGCTAGAGGCGTTTGAATTTACATTGCAAAACCGCCAAAGCGGCGTTTTTAATCTTGTTTCGCCGACTCCTAGTACAAACGGCGAATTTACTCGAATTTTAGGCGAGGTTTTAGCGCGACCGACGTTTTTTAAAGTGCCTAAATTTGCGCTAAATTTGATGTTTGGCGAGGGCTCCGTCGTACTACTTGAAGGCGCAACAGTATATCCGCAAGCCTTGATAAAAAGAGGATTTAGCTTTAAATTTGGCGATCTAAAAACTGCGCTTGGGGATATTTTGAAGTAAATTTAAATAATTTTGCCTGCTTAGCCAAATGTTCCGCTTCGGTTTTTGCAAAATGCGGCTCGCGCCAACCCAGCGTAAATTTGACGCCGCTACGAAAATTTAGCCGCATAGAATCTCGTCCGATTTTATCGCAAATCCGAATTTTTTAAAAACGCCGACATAGAGGCGTAAGAGCAAATACGATAACGCCCTAAAACATAAAATGCTTTGCCCGCTGATATGGCGGGCTATAAATCGGTAAGTAAAATTTAGTAAACCTGACGCTTAGGCAAAATTTGGCGTAAATTTGAATCAGACTGCAAATTTATGCTTTTGAAGATAGCGAACTAAGCTCATCAATTTGGAAAGCTAGCTTTGGTCGCTAGTTCTGCGCGCAGAGCTTGCTACCTACGCGCTCAAGCGCACTTGCGAGAAGTTTTACTCAAACCGCCTCGAGATGCTAGGCGAGAGCTTGGTTAAAACGTCATAACTTATCGTGCCGAAAAAATCCGCCCAAACGCGCGCGTCGTCAAATACGCAAATTTTATCGCCCGCGTCTTCGCAGCAAAAGCTATCCATCGACATTTTGCCGAGCAACCGCTGTCCGCCGGCAGTCTTTAGCTCGCCCTCGCCCGCATAGCGCAGCAGTCCGTCGCCGTAGCCTAGGTCGTAAACGGCGATTTGCATATCCTCGCTCGCGCAAAATTTAGCGCCATAGCCCGCGCATTGTCCTTTTTTTAGCGCTCTGCCGCTAACTTTATGCGCCCAGAGCGACGCCACGCGCTTTAGCCCCAAACTATCGTCAAACTGCGCGTAGCCGTAGGCGGCGATGCCCACGCGCACGTACTCGTCCGCTAGCTCGCCGAAGCGCTCGGTCGCAGCAGAGTTATGCGAGTGAAAGACCAAACCGTCGCCGCAAATTTCGCGCACCACGGCTTTTGCCGCGGCGAAATTTTGCCTCTGCACGAAATAATCGCTACTAAGCTCTTCAGCGCTTCTAAAATGCGTAAATGCGCCGCAAATTTGCAGTCCGTGAGCCAAAGCCGCCTCGCACGCCGCACGCACTTCGCCCACCGCGACGCCGTTTCGGTGCATGAGCGTATCGACGGCGATATGCACGCGCGCGCCTTTTTTAAATTTAGCAATCAGCAAAACGTCGTTTACCGCATAGATAAACCGCTCGCTCTCGCCGCCGTGCGGAATGTGCGAAAGGATGAGAATATGCTCGAAAAAGGGCTCTAGCTCGCGCGCCTCGGCTTCGTTTTTAACCGCGCAAAATTTGATACCGTAGCTTGCCGCCTCGCGCCCCACAAGCGCCGCTCCGTGCCCGTAGGCATTATCTTTTAGCACCAAAATCACGCGATCTTTGCCGCCGGCTTTGGCGCAAATTTTAGTTAGATTATGGATGTAGGCGGATCTGTTTAAAACGAGTTCAGACATTGAAATTTACGCCAAACGCCTCATAAACGTTAGGAAGCAGCTTTCTGATATTATAATCATAAGCGTAAAATTTAGCATACAGCGCCTTTAGATCGGCCTCTTTAACCGCCGCAAAATCAAACACGTCCGTGCCCGCAACCTTTGGCACTTGGCGGTCTAGCTCGGCGAAAAACTCGCTCCTAGCCTTTAAAATTTCCTCGATTTGATTTTTTACTATTTCTTTTTTTTCTTGCATTTACTTCTCCGTTAAGATTTTAAATTTATCTTTATCTAGCCGCACGTAGAGCTCTTTTTGGCCCTTAAATTCGTGACTAGGCGCAGCATAATCCTCATCAAAAACTACTCTAAAAAGATTTTGCCCTTTAGTGTTCGGGTACGGCGTCACGCTAAAATTTGACGCCTTTATGCTCTTTTTTTCGTTTAGCGCGAAAATTCTCTTTTTATTTTCGGCAAATTTAGCCCTCGTTAGCGCGTTTTTGCCCTCTATTTTTACAAATTCGTCCGCATAAAAGCCGAGGTAAATTTTAGTTTCGTTATCTCGCCACGCCTGCAGCCACTCGTGCAGATGCGCCAGTACGCGCGCGACGTCGTCTTTGCTAGCGTCTACCTTCTGGCTTTCGCTGATTATCACGACGCCCTTGTTGCCGATCAGTCGGCCGAATTTTACTAGCGCGTCGTTGTTAAACGCCACGCAGCCGCGCGTTTTTACTTCATCCTCGCGCTTGCCTTTCATCGGCAGACCGTGTATCCAGATGCCTCCGCCCGTTTTTTGAGCGGCTTTGTCGTGAGCGTTCGGGTATGATAGCGACATAGCAAGCGGCCCGTAAAAGGGATCGGGCGGCGTAAATTTATCCGTGACGTCGTAAACTCCGACCGGCGTTTTTAGGTCGCCTTCTTTAAATTTATCCCCGCTTTTGCCCGTTATCACGCTTTGAGAAAAGATTTGCTCCAGCGCGCCGCCTTCATACTCGAAGCTTTGCAGAGTTTTTTGCGCTTTATTTACGACGATGATTTTGGTCTTAGCCTCGTAGTAGCCGTACCTGACATCGGCTGCGCCTAGCTTTTTTAGCCAATACTTTACACCCGTCAAATTTTCGTCCGCTAGAGTCTTGGCGGCTAAAATTTGAGAAAAAAAGATAGAAAAAATCAGTAAGCCGAGTAGTTTTTTCAAAATTTTCCTAACGTTGCGTAATTTCGTAATAAAGGTCGCAATTATATTACATTTTCTCTTAATTTTAAAAAAAATGCTCGTTTTTGTGTTATAATATCCGCTATCAAAATCTAATTAACAAGGATGCAAAAATGAAAAGCAAATTTTTAGCTTTATCTCTAGTAGTCGCCTCTTTGGGCTTTGCAAACGCCGCAGATATCGAGATCTCAGATATCTACGCTAAAGCCACTCCTCCGGGCGCTAAAAATACGGCTCTGTTTTTTAACGTCAAAAACAATACCGATAAACCGGTAAAACTAATCGGCGCTAGCTCTCCCGCAGCCGCTACGGGCGAGATACACACGCATAAAGACGTAGACGGAATGAAAAAAATGGTACAAATAGAAAACATCGAAGTGCCTGCGATGGGCGAGGCGAATTTAAAACCGGGCGGTCTGCACGTGATGCTGATGAACGTAAAAGCCCCGATCAAAGAGGGCGACAAACTAGACGCTACGCTAGAGTTTGACAACGGACAAAAACTCGAAGTAAAAGACATCGTCGCAAAAGCGGTCGTTAAAAAAGACGGCGAACACGGACACGATCACGGTGCGCACGATCACGGCGGACATCATAAGCATTAATGAAAAAATTTCTCATCGTTTTGGTTGCGCTAATCGGGGTTTTTGCGACCTCGGCGTATCTGTTTTTTAAACCGCAAGCGCAAGAGGACTTTTTGAGCGCAGAGGACGTGGGGGCAAATTTAACCCCGCTTCCTTGCGATATGAACGCCGAGCACTCCTGCGGCGTAGAGTTTCGCGGTAAGACGGTTAAATTTAGTCTCTCACCAAAGCCAGTTTACACGATGCAGCCCACGATCGTGCGCATCGAGGGGCTAGAAGGGTTTAAAGACCCGAGCCTTGAGATCCACGGCGTAAATATGGATATGGGCGTAATAAAGGCCGAAGTCGAAAAGCGCGATAACGCCTACGTCTCAAGCGTCGTGCTAAGCGCATGCCTGATAAACATCATGAGGTACCGTTTCGAGGTGCTGGAAAACGGCAAAAGAAGCGGGCTTTATATAGACTTCGACTTGCATCAATAGACGCAAATTTTACTTAAAAAGGGCGAATGATGAAAAAGCTTATTATCGCAGTTATACTGATTTTAATGGTTCTTGGCGCAGGCTATCTCGCATTTTATTCAAACAAATACGCCCCTAACGACCAAAGCGCAAACGTCGCCGAGGGTCAAAAAAATTACGATTTTACCGGCAAGGGCGCAAACGGTGCGGTGAGCCTAAAGAGCTTTGAGGGTAAAAATAAGATCATATACTTTGGCTACACCTCGTGTCCGGACGTCTGCCCCGCGACTTTAGGTATCTTAAGCGGCGTGTTAAACGAGCTTAAAAGAGACGATATCGTCGTGATTTTCGTCACTCTTGACCCGGAGCGCGACGAGCCAAAAAACGTGGACGAATACGCAAAATACTTTTATCCGAACTCATACGGCGTAGTGGTAAACGACCTACCGGGGGTTGCTAAAAACTACGGCGTAAAATACCAAAAAGTCCTACTGGAAAAATCTGCCATGGAGTACTCCGTCGCGCATAGCTCCTCGCTATACGTACTAGACAAAAACGGCAAATTCGTAACCGAAATATCAAATTTAACCCCGCAAAATATCAAAAAAACGTTGGAAAATTTAGAGAAATAACGGCTCGCGATTTTATAAAGCCCGTGTTACGTTATAACGCAGATTCATTTTTATATATCAAATTATTACGTAAATTGATTTAAGTCAATATTTTTTTAAGCTCGCCCGCTGTATAGTTTCATCAAATTTTAAAGAAGGAACGATTTGAGCCCACGCACGCTAGCGAGCGTTTTTTGTCTACTGTTTTTAGTCGTGGCAAGCTACGGTTTCGAGCCTAACGCCGATGTAAAAAGCTATGCCTTTAGCGAACTTAACGGCGGGGAAATAGCCATATACGACGCGGTAAACGAGCTAAAAATCATCGATGCGGCAAATCTGCGACAAAGCGCGCAGACAACCTTGGCCGCAGACGAGATAACCTCGCTTGCTTTTGACGCTGGCGAGCTATACGCCGGACTTTCTAGCGGAATAATCGTTAAATTTAGCAAGGATTTAAACTCCAGGGAAGTAGCGCTTGACGTCTCAAGCCTCGGCCTTGATGCGCGCATAACGCATCTAAGCATATCAGGCGGTAAATTTTACGCCGTGGCGGGAGAAAATATCTTCCTCGTCTACGACCCGTCCGTCAAAAAGATCTCCGCCGCGCGCCTTAGCGGCGTATACCGCGTAGCAACCTGCAAAATCATAAATGGCGCCGCCGTAATAACCGGCTGGGATAGGTCGGTTTTTAGGTTAAATTTGACCTCGATGGAGGTAAAAAATCAAGGCAAACTAAATGCGGTAGCCTTAAGCGCGGCGCAGACGGGCCAAGATATGCTTTGGGGTCTAGCTAGCGGAGAGATAGCGAGCGTAAAATTTAAAGCCGAGGAAAATTTAGCCCCTAGCGAGAGTATAGACCCAAAAACTACGCAAACAAGCGCGGTAAATTTGCTAAGCAAACAGTCGTTAAGCGCAACTAAAGACAAAGCCGCCAAGGACGGTTTTAAAGCAAATGCGGCGGATAAGACGGATGTAAATTTAAGCCCAAACGCGGTTTTGCCGCAAGCTTGCAGCGATAAACTCGAGGCAAATTTAGCAGATAAAACCGCAAAAAACGAAGCGGACGTAAATTTGTCGCGCAAAAAAACGAGCGTAATTTTTTTAGATACGAAACCCTCGGCAAATACGCGCGAGATCGCCCCACAAGGCCTAAGCGCAAAAATTTATAAAATCTCGAATCTACGGATAAAAAGCCTGCTATCCGTGCTGGATAAAATTTATATCGGCCTTGATAACGGCGAGATTTGGCGCGCAAGCGCAAATTTTTCGGATATAGAAAAGCTCGGGAAAAATTCAGATGCGATAATAAGCATTTTTAATAATAATGAGGATATAATAACCGTAAGCATAAACGGCGAAATTAAAATTTATAAATAAAATCTTAAGAAAGGAGATTTTTAATGAACAAAATTTTTAGTTCAGGCATCGTTGCTGCGGCGTGTATGGCGTTTGCAGTTAGCAGCGCGTGCGCGGCAGATAGCGACTTGCAAGCTATCATGAAAGCGCGCGGGCTAACGGAAAAAGACGTCCTAGCGGCTGCTAAAACGTATCAGCCAAGCGGCAAGAAGGACGATTATATCGTCTTTTCCTCGGGAGGCCAAAGCGGACAGGTGATGGTTTACGGCGTACCTTCGATGAGGATTTACAAATTTATCGGCGTCTTTACGCCAGAGCCTTGGCAGGGATACGGCTTTGACGAGGAGTCTAAGGCTATTCTAAAAAGCGGAGCGATTAGGGGCAAGGAGCTTTCGTGGGGCGATACTCACCACCCTGCTCTAACCGAGAAAAACGGCGAATACGTCGGCGATTATCTTTTCATCAACGACAAGGCCAACCCTCGCATCGCGGTGATAAATTTGCACGATTTTGAAACTACGCAAATCGTCGTTAATCCAATCGTAAAAAGCGAACACGGCGGTAGCTTCATCACTCCAAATAGCGAGTACGTCATCGAAGCGGCGCAGTACGCGGCTCCGCTAGATAATGGCTACCACTCGATAGACGAGTACGAAAGCGCATACCGCGGCGCGGTAACGTTTTGGAAATTCGACTATCCAAAAGGCAAGATAGACGAGAAAGCTTCTTTCTCGCTTGAGCTTCCTCCGTATTGGCAGGATCTAAGCGACGCGGGTAAGGGCGAGAGCTTTGGCTGGGCGTTTTCTAACTCGATAAACTCAGAGATGTACACCGGAGGTATCGAAAAGGGCTTGCCTCCGTTTGAAGCGGGCGCTAGCAGAAACGATACGGACTATTTGCACGTTTATAACTGGCAAATTTTAGAAAAACTAGCTCAAGACAAGAAAAACTACAGAGAGATAAACGGCCACAGAGTAGTTACGATAGAGGCTGCCGTTAAAGCCGGCGCGCTATTTTTGATCCCGGAGCCAAAGAGTCCGCACGGCGTAGACGTTAGCCCGGACGGCCGATATATCGTTATCGGCGGTAAGCTAGATACGCACGCTACGGTTTTTGACTTTAGAAAGATCAAAAATTTAATCGATAAAAAAGAATTTGCCGGCACCGACTCTTACGGCATACCGATTCTTGATTTGCAAAAGACCCTACACGGACAAGTAGAACTCGGCCTTGGACCTCTACACACGGCATTTGACGCGCAAGACGGCGTACTTTATACCTCGCTTTACGTCGATAGCCAGATCGTCAAATGGGACTATAAAAATTTAAAAGTCCTAGATAGGATCAACGTCCACTACAATATCGGACACCTAGACGCGATGGAGGGAAAATCGGCCAAACCTAAGGGCAAATACGTAATCGCTCTTGATAAGCTATCAATCGACCGCTTTAACCCGGTAGGCCCTCTTCACCCGCAAAACCACCAGCTAATCGACACTACGGGCGCAAAGATGGAGCTTTTATACGATATGCCGATACCTCTTGGCGAGCCTCACGACGTTATATCTATCGAGGCTAGCAAGCTAAAACCGGCTACCACCTACGCTATGGGAACAAACTCTCGCACGGGTAAAGAAAGTCCGTTTGCAACTCTTGCCGGACAAGAAAGAGCCGAGCGCAACGGCAAAAACGTAACCGTCTACGCTACGATGATCAGAAGCCACATCAACCCTGAGCACATCGAGGTAAATAAAGGCGACAACGTAACTATCCACCTAACGAACCTAGAGCGCGCCCAGGACGAGACTCACGGCTTTACGGTCGATCTTTACAACGTTCACGCCTCTTTAGAGCCGGGTAAAACCGCAACCGTAAATTTCGTAGCGGACGAAGAGGGCGTATTCCCTTACTACTGCACCGAATTTTGCTCTGCATTGCACCTTGAGATGATGGGCTATTTGCTAGTTAAAGATCCGAATAAAAAATACGAATCGGCAAAAGCAAATAGGCTAAAAACCCTAAGTCCCGAAGCTCTAAAAGCCGAATACGATAAAGTAATCGCTACGAATAAAGCTACCGACGAAGTTATCCAAAGCGTCGTAGCCTACCTAAAAGAGAAGCATTACGAAAAATATCCTAAGGTAAAAGAGCTGGTTACCGACGCGCTGGATCAATACGGCAAAATCCCCGAGGCTAAAGCAAAAGCCGACGAAGCCTATAAAAAAGGCGACGTAAACGGCGCGATACTTTGGGAGTACCAAGTATGGCAGTATATGGTTAAAACCGCAGACGTCGGTCTAAGAGCTAAAAATAATCTCGCTAAAGAGATCGCTACGCCTATGAGTCCGGCTGCTGCTAAAGGCGAGGCCGCATATCTAAAAGGCGGCTGCAACGCTTGCCACGTCATCGGTCAGGTTAGCTCGGGCCCAGATCTAACGGGCGTTCTTTTACGCCACGAAAACGGCGAGAAATGGGTGTTTGACTTTGTCAAAGATCCGTCTAAATTTTACGGCGACGAGTATATCAAGTCTATGATCGATTACTTTAACCTAAGAATGCCTAATCAGCATATGAGCGATCAAGAGATCAAAGATATCATCGAATACCTAAAATGGATCGACGAAAACGCGGGAATGTAATCCAAATTTGAGCTTAGCGGCTCAAATTTAACCGCTAAATTTAAGGCTCGGAGCGCGTAATCCGAGCCTTTTTCGTTAAATTTAAAAAGCCTTTCGCGAAAAATTTTTTAAATTTAACAAAGGAGAAACGATGAAGAAGTATCAAATTTACACTATTATCGCACTAGTTTTGATGACCGTTTGTTTTACGATCCCGGTTCTTGGGTGGTTCGGCGCGAAGGCTAAAATCGCCGCAGGCGAGCCGATTGCCGGGTATTCGTATAAAATTTACGACCTTTACACCTCGTTTCAGTACAAAAATCACTTGATGCCGGACGACGTAAAAGCCAGCCTGCAAAAAGCGATCGAGCAAAAAGCCGAGATCGGCACGCCGTCTTTTCCTATCTGGTACGTCGCGCTTGAAGCGCCAAACTACCCAAAAGACGCCTTTCCGGACGGTATCCCCGTATATTTTCACGTTGACGGATACGGCGGCGACGTACACGAGATGAACACCATAAACCACTACATCGGCATGTATCCGATGGAGCACGGCGGCAACGTCGAGCGCGCGATCGCGCCTTATTATCTGCTTATTTCCACGCTTTGCATGCTAGCCTTTTTGTACTACGATGGCAAATTTAACTCCCTGCTCATGGTGCTTCCCGCTATCGCTCCGCTGCTTTTTATGGGTGCGTTTGCGGGCTGGCTTTATTGGTACGGGCACAATATGCAAGAGTGGGGCGCGTTTAAGATAAAACCGTTTATGCCGACCGTGCTTGGCGACGGCAAGGTCGCGCAGTTTACGACGCACTCGTATCCTAGCATAGGATTTTGGGTGATGATGGCTATGAGCGCGCTTTGTATCCTAGCCGTATTTTCAAAGAAAAAAGAGCTAAAAGAAGCCAAATGAAATTTAAGCTTTTGCTCTTTTGCGCGCTAAATTTGACGGTCTTCGCAGGTCCGCTGCAAGACGCTATAAACACTGCAGAACCGGGCGACATCTTGCGGCTAAACGACGGCCTTTACGAAGGGAATATCATAATCGATAAACCGCTCTCAATCATAGGAAAAGGCGAAAATGCAATCATCAGAGGCGACCGCAAATCAAGCGTGATAAAAGTAACGGCAAAAAACGTAAAGCTCGTAAATTTAAACATCGAGGGCAGCGGCACGAGTCAGATGAATCTAGATGCGGGCATAAGCTGCGCAAAGGGCAATAATATTTTAGTCGAGAAAAACCGTTTTAAAGACGTGCTTTTCGGTATCGAGCTATCAGAATGCAACCAAGCCGTCATCAGAGATAACAACATCACCTCAAAAGAGGGCTTTGACGTGCCTAGACGCGGAGACGCCGTGCGCGCGTGGTATTCGCACGAAAACTTAATCGAGCGAAACTACGTCTATAACAGCCGCGATATCGTGGCGTGGTTTTCTAGCAACAACATAATCCGCAAGAACTACGGGCAAAACAACCGCTACGCCGTGCATACGATGTACTCTGCGGATAACCTCATCGAGGATAACGAATTTAGCGGCGGCGCGGTAGGGATGTATTTTATGTTTTCTACGAATTCTCTCGTGCGCCGAAACGTGATAATAAACTCAAACGGAGCCTTTGGCGTGGGTATCGCGCTAAAAGACACCTCGGGTTTTACCGTGAGCGAAAATACCTTTTTGTATAACTCGCGCGGCATCTACTCCGACCGCTCTCCGCTAAATCCGGGCACCGTAAATTTGATCGAAAATAATCAAATTTTATATAACGTCATCGGGCTGCAAATGCACGCGACGCAGGAAAAAAGCGTGTTTAAGGGTAATGATTTTATCGGAAACATGGAAACGGCTATCAACGACACTCCGGGCTCAAAGATCGAGCTAAACGAGTGGAGCGGTAATTATTTCGACGAATACGAAGGGCTGGATCTAAACCGCGACGGCATCGGCGACACGCCCTACTCGCACTTTATTTATGCCGACAAGCTTTGGCAGTACTATCCGGCTCTGCGCTTTTTCTACGGCTCGACCGTGATTAGCGGGCTAAATTTTCTGGCTAAGCTTGCGCCCTTTTCCGAGCCGCTTAAGCTTTTAGAGGACGGCTCTCCTAAAATGCGCCCCAATAACGCTCAAAAGGCAACGCTATGAATAGACGAAATTTTATCGCACTAACGGTAGGCGCGGCGGCCGCAGGCTACGGCATCGGATATTTTTTACCCAAAACGCGCGCGGACGAGCTTTTTTTACGGCCTCCCGGAGCGGTTAAAAATTTCGAATCGCTCTGCATAAAATGCGGCCAGTGCGTGCAGGTCTGTCCGTATCACAGCATCGAGCTACTAGATATAACGCAGGGTTACTCAAACGGCACGTCCTACATAAACCCGCACGAGCGAGGCTGCTATCTGTGCGACCTTTTTCCTTGCGTTTTGGCCTGTCCCAGCGGCGCGCTAGATCACGCCACGACGCAGATTAGCGACGTAAAGATGGGCGTGGGCGTGCTAAGGGAGCATGAAGCCTGTCTTGCTTATAAAAACGAAAACGTAAATTTAAGCGGCGTTACGAGAATGCTTGAGCGTAAAATTTACAACGACCGCGAGCAAGCCGTAAAAGATGCCGTCCAAAATAGCATAGATAAGCCCTGCGATCTGTGCGTTAGCCTCTGCCCCGTCGGAGACGTCGCTATATCTATGGCTAAAAGCGACGGGCGAAATTTGCCCGAATTTAAACGAGGCTGCGTCGGATGCGGAGCGTGCGCCGAGGTTTGCCCCGTACAAATCATCGACATAGCGCCAAACCGCAGCTATGACGAAATTTACAAAGGATAAAAATGAAAAATAAAATTTTAGGCTGTCTCGCGGCTCTCGCCGCTGCCGCGCTAATAACTGGCTGCGAGAGCAAAGATGATAAAAAAAGCGCGACGCAAGCGGCAAAAACGCAAACAACGCCCGCCGCCGCAGGCGTGATAGAGACGCAAAAGGCGGACGCTAACGCAACCGCGCAAAAAGACTACGATCAGTTTATGAGCTACGATATAAACGGCAAAAAGAGAGTCAAATTCGGCCTAGACGACGAGGAGAGCGAGACTAGCCGCTCAGTCGGCGCGCTAGCGATGGTGCGAAACCCGCTGCAAAGCATAAATTTAAAACTCGTAAAAGGGCGCCTTAGCAAGGACTTTATCGTAAGATGCTCCGCCTGCCACGACGACTACGCCAACGGCATCATCGGCCCGTCGCTGCTAAATAAAACCTCGGATCAAATTTACGACATGATCTTTGCGTACAAGAACAAGCAAAAGGCAAATCCGCTGATGAAAGATCTAGTCCAAACCCTAGACGAGGCGCAAATCCGCGCTCTAGCAAACGAAATCAGCGAATTTAACGAGCAGTTTAGAAAAAAATAGGAGGCTAAAATGGGAAAGAAAATAGCGATAATCTTTGGGGCTTTGGTCTTGGTTCTTATGATTTTTATGCTGACTAGCCAGCCCTCAGCACCCATAAAAGACGCCAGCAGGCCCGAAATAAAACCCCAAGACTTCGCTCCTAAGCAAGAGCGAAACGAGGAGCTAAATCTGCAAGACGCCGAGGAAATAAAAAAGATAAAACAGCTGCAAAATAGCGTAGCAAATCAGCCTAACGAGGGCGTTAGCAAACGATACCTCACATCCTGCGCGCCTTGTCACGGAGCAAACGGCAAGGGCGTAATGGCGCCTAAAATCTCAGGCAAAAGCAAGGATGAAATTTTAGCTAGGCTAAAAGACTACAAAGAAAATAAAGTACCAAACAGCCTAATGAAGGGGCTTTTAAACAACGTAACGGACGAGGATTTAGGCTTGCTAGCGGATGAAATTTCAAAATTTAAAGAGTAGCGGATGGATAAATATAGCACGCGCTGCACGGTCTCAAAGGTCGATTTTTTCGATACGCTGACGATAAAAAACGGCGAGGGCAAAAAAAGCCTCAGCTGGCGAGGACGCCGCCTCGTCGTTATCGTGCTAGTGCATATTTTGTTCGTGCTTTCTTACCGCGCGGATATTCAAATTTTAGAAGGCGACATCAGCGGATCAAGGATTTTGGGCTTTCATTTGACCGACGCTTTTATGAGTTTTCAGGTATTTGCCGCGACGCACGAGTTTCCGATAAATTTGATCATCGGCACGGCTACGATTTTGCTTTTTTACGCGCTTGTGGGCGGGCGGGCGTTTTGCGGCTGGGTGTGTCCCTACACTTTTCTAGGCGAGATCGGCGAAAAAATACACGAAAATTTAGCCGCCAAAAAGATAATCAAACGCCGCGAGTTTGACCCCAAATGGCGCTACGTCTTTACCGCGCTTTTTATAGCGATGAGTTTTGCTAGCTCGCAGCTCGTGTTTGAGATTTTTAGCGTGACGGGCATCGTGTCTAGGTTCGTCATTTACGGCTATTTTCACGCGATTTGGTTTGCCCTTTTCGTGCTTTTAGTCGAGATTTTCTACTCCCGCAGAGGCTGGTGCCGCTACGTCTGCCCCATCGGCGCGACCTACTCGCTGCTAACCCGCACCAACGCCGTTAAAGTCAGCTGGAACAAAGACCGCTGCGACCACTGTTTAGTCTGCATCGATACCTGCCTCGTGCCGCACGTGCTTGAAATCACGAAGAAAAACGCCAAACTAGACGGCGACGAAAACAAAAAAGAATTTCGTCTCGTGGGCGGCGACTGCACGCTTTGCGGACGCTGCATAGACGTGTGTCACCACGACGCGCTGAAATTCGACAACGGCTTTAAAAAGCTCATCTAAAAGGATAAATTTGATAATCTTAAAAGACATTACCAAGGCTTTTGGCTCGCAAAAGATACTGCAAAACGTAAATTTAAGCATAGAAAAGGGGCAAAAAACGGTCGTGCTAGGGCAAAACGGCGCGGGCAAAAGCTCGCTGATGCGCATAATCCTAGGCGAATTTAAGCCAAACAGCGGCGAGGTGCGAGTAAACGGCTTTGACCCGTTTACCGCGCGCAAAGAAGCCCTTAGCGTGATATCTTTCGTCCCGCAAACGCCGCCGCCGCTTAAATTTAACTTAAAAGAGCTTTGCGAGTTCGTCTGCAAAAGCTCGGGCGTTGCGCAGGAAAACATAGAGAAATTTTGCGAAAAAATGGAGCTTGATCTAAAAGGAAACTTTCACAAGCCCTTTTACAAACTCTCAGGCGGTATGAAGCAAAAAATGCTAATCGCGATCGCCTTTGCTAAAAACACCGAAGCCATGATGTTTGACGAGCCCACGGCAAATTTAGACCCAAAAGCCAGGCGAAATTTTATGGATCTACTAGGCGAGTTCGCGCGCGAAAAGACGCTGGTTTTCATCTCGCACAGGCTTGATGAGGTACAGGGTATGTCAAACCGCTACGTAGAGATGGACCTGGGCCGCATCATCAAAGACGAGCCCATAGCGCAAGGAGGTGACCGTGAATAACCTCCTACTCATCGCCAAACTAGACGTCGCCGAGTCGCTACGCTCGCGCTGGTTTCTCATCTACATGCTGGTTTTTATGGGGCTTATCGTTACTTTTATCTTTAGCGGCGTGACGGACTCGCGGGTGCTGGGCTTTAGCGGGCTTACGCGGCTTTTGCTGCTTTTTATCCAAATTTGCATTATCATCGTGCCCATTTTTATCCTCATCTCGACCGTGCGCAGCATCAGCGCCGACCGCGATACGAACCTGCTTGAATACATGCTTAGCTTTCCCGTTAGCCTGGGAGAATACTATTTCGGTAAGGCTTTGGGGCGCATTTTTGTTATTTTCGTGCCGCTTTTGCTCTCTTTCGTTTTAGCCGTGGCTGCCGGTCTAGTTAAAAAAATAGAAATCCCGTGGAATATCCTAACCCTCTACACAGCCCTACTTTTCGCGCTTAGCTTCGTGTTTTTGTCGTTTGGATTTCTCATCTCCTCGGCTATCAAAAATCAAGAAATGGGTCAAGGCGTCGCATTTTTGCTCTGGCTTATCTTGTTAGCGTTTTTGGATCTCGCGCTGATTGGCTTTTTGATGAAGAGTAACGTGCGCGAGGATATCATCTTTTTTATCGCGCTCATTAACCCGATAGAGGTCTTTAGGATCGCGGCGATTAGCCTATTTGATCCGAATTTAGCCGTTATCGGAGTGGCGTCAAACTTCGTGCTAAACAACTTTAGCGTATTTGGCTTCGTGCTTTACTCGATTTTTTACCCGCTGATTTTGGGCGCGATTATGCTTGTCGGGGGGTATTTTATCTTTAGCAGCAGGGATTTGGTGTAAATTTAGCTAGTCTGCGATAGCCGTTTGGCGTTTAGGCAGGCTAGCTTTTATCAAGCAAATTTAACCGCACATGCGGCTAAACCGCGATGAAACGATGCTATTTTCTACGCTATACGCAACCGCTAAAACCTAAAATTTACCATCTCGGTGATATTTATTAGGATGCCACTTTACCGACCGGCGGCTGGGTATCTTGACCCCATATATAGTAGCTTAGCAACTGTTTTGAATAGTCGCCGTTTAAATTTAGATTAAATACAGCCATTGTTTATCCTTTGCGTTAAATTTTATTTTTTGATTTGAAATTTACTTGGTAAATTTCAAATGATTAGGCTTTTCAACCACCTTTAAACAAGTCCTCTCTTACCAGGCGATCCGCTATTTCTTCGACATTGTTTTTATAAATTTTAAAATCGCTATTGCCACATGTGTCGATTTTAAAGTCATCTTCGCTATATGATCTGGTTTGAATCTCTCTTTCATAATATTGCTTTCTATCCAATAAATCTTTGGGAGTATATCCTTCAGGAACTCTAACCAAAATAGCACTGAATTTAAAATCATCATAAAGAATAAAGCTTTTATCAAGATATAAAAGATATTTATTTAATCCTTTGTATTCAATTACTGGCATATCAAAGCCCGCAAAGCCCTCCGCTAAATTTATCTTTAGCCTTTCTGCTATATTTACGGGTTTCATTTGAAATTTCTCGACAAAAATATTTCTATACAGCAGCCAAGCGTCTTGATTTTTACGTTTTTCTATCTCATACTCTTTGGATAAAACTTCCAACCAATCATCGTTATTAAATTTATCCGTCTCATAAAAGCCTACTTTAACGGCAAATTCTCCATTGCCGTAGTTGCAAGCTTCATTGTCATATACATAATAGCATCTGTCTGTAATAGCGGCATAAAACAATACGGATCTGTCTAAGGTATCTAAAATTCCGCGCTTAAAGCGCTCCTCTTTAGACAAAATTCTATCCTCTTTTAGGCAATAGCCCTGCTTGTATTTGTCGTAGTCGGAAAGGGAAACTATCGCAAAGCCTCGCGAGGTGGAATAATCTGGTACGATACGGATAAATGCTGCGCAAAGTATCGCCGTAAAAAGCACTACCAACCAAACTATCTTTTTAAGTTTGCTACCGAAGAGTTTTTGTTTTAAATTTAAGTTCAAAATTTGCCTTTCGTTTTATTTTTATTACTATTATATTGCGATTAAACTTAGGTGTTTATAAGCGGGTATCGCTGTTTTAAAATTTAATTTTCCAGAGGTCTTTTGCTAGAGCTTAGACGATAGGCAAATTTGACGACTTAGCCGCCAAATTTGCCTTTCATAGCGTAAATTTAAGCTTCCTCCGCCGCGCCTAAATTCCCCTCGCCAGCAACCAGCTGGGCTGCTAGTTTTTTGCTTGATTTAAAGTCCACTTTGCCGGTTCCCAGCACCGGTACGCTATCTACTTTGTAAATTTTTGAAGGCTGCATGATAGAAGGTATCGCAGAAGCCCTAATGCGCGCGGCCACATCCTCCTCGTTTATCTCGCCGCTAAATAGCATAACGACTTGCTCGCCCTTTTTCTCGTCGGCGACGTTGGTGCACACAAAGGTAACCTCATCGCCCAGCACGCCCGAGATTTGAGCCTCGAGCGCGCCCAGGCTTATCATCTCGCCGCCGATTTTAGCAAAGCGAGATAGCCTATCCGTAATGGTTAAAAAGCCCGCCTCGTCTAAAAAGCCGATGTCGCCGCTGTTATAGTAGCGCACGCCGTCTAGCTCCACGATCGCCTCTTTCGTGCGCTCCTCGTCCAGATAGTAGCCCTTCATCACCTGATGGCCGCCGATTAGGATGAGGCCTGCTTGCCCGTTTTCTAGCTTTTCTAGGCTTGTTGGATCGCAGATTCGTATTATCGTGCCCGCAGTCGGTAGACCCACGCTGCCCTCTTTTGAGAAAACGAGCTCTTTAAAAAACTCTGGCTCTAGCACGTTTGCGGTATTTACGCTAACGACGGGCGAGGTCTCGGTCGTACCGTAGCCTTCGTAAATTTCGACGCCGAATTTCATCTTAAACTCGCGCTTAACGGCTGCGTTTAGCTTCTCCGCACCGGCTATCGCGTAGCGAATCGTAGAAAACATCAGCGGATTTAGCTTTTTGTTTTTGGTATAGAGCCTAAAAAACGTCGAAGTGCCAAACATTATCGTCGCGTGGTATTTAGCAACCATCTTGCCCACGGCAAAGGCGTCCGTGGGATCGGGCACGTGAGCCGAGGCGATACCCTCGCTAAGCGGGAAAAAGGTCGCCGCGGTAAGCCCAAACGAGTGAAATATCGGTAGCGACGCTAAGATCACGTCGTTGCCGTCCGTGTTTACGATCTCTGAAATTTGCTTGATGTTAGCCATTATGTTTTTATGCGTTAGCACGATGCCCTTTGGCGTGCCCTCGCTGCCGCTGCTAAAGAGTATCGTCGCATCGTCGTCTATGCGAACGTCGCGAAAATATATAAGCTCAAGCAGCCAGCGCGGCATCAAAACCGCCTTTAGCATCGCGCAAATTTTATCAGCCTTGCTTATGCCCTGCGCGACGTCTTCGAGATAGATTAGTCTGCCTTTTAGAGATTCTTCCAGCTCAAAGCCGCGAGCCTTTAGTTTGGCGATAAACTGGCGCGACGTGATTATGCTTCTTAGCCCCGCTTTGTCCGCGCAGCCGATCAAATTTTGCTCGCTAAGCGTGTAGTTTAGATTTACGCTTATCTTGCCTCTGATAAATAACATCAAATTTATAATACTACCCATCACCGAGGAAGGCAGTATCACGCCGACGTTTCGCTCTTTTAAAAACGAGAATTTAAATTTAGACAAAAATACAAGCACCGTCGCGATAACCTTGAGATTGTTTAGATCAGCGCCCGTGCTATCTACCATCGAGCGTTTAAACAGATCCGCTTTGGCGTGCTTTAGCCAGCTAAACTGCATAGGCTCGAGAGTTTTTAGATACTCGGCCCAGCTAAAAAACGACAGCTCGACTACTTTTTCGCGCACTTGCGGAGCTTTGGTTTCAGGTGCCAAAGGCACGCCGAAACTCACCCTGATAGCGCGCTTGCCGTCTATTTTGCGGCTGATTCTTTGGTAGTATTTTTGAGCGCGCGAGAAGCTCGAACCCCAAAGACCGCGCAAATAAAACGGCACGATGACGGAGTTCGTATCGCTTGCGGCTATCTCGTAACCGTGTGCAAACTCGTCTATCTGGCCGTTATAGCTGATATGCCCCTCAGGAAAGAGTGCCACCACGTCGCCCGCATCCAGGCACTCGCGGATCTTTTCTAGCGCGCTTTTGCTAGCTCCCGCGCCGATAGGGATCACGTCAAATAAATTTAACAGCCATTTTAGGTACCAAATTTCATAAAAGCTCTTATGCATCGCAAATCTGATCGGGCGCGGAGAGGCCATCTGCAGCACCGCCCAGTCTATCCAGCTCATGTGGTTGCCAAGCAGCAACACGCCGCCTTTTTGCGGGATATTTTCGACGCCGTCGACGTTTATCGTGTAGCCGATCCTAAAAAACGGCATGATAAGCAAACGCGCAAAAAGATGCGGTAGGTATTTTATCGCTACCAGCGCGCAGATAAGCACACTAAAAGAGGTAATGACGAAAATTTCGGGCGTGCTAACGGCAAATATGCTAAACGCCATCGCAAGCAGTAAAAACGCCGCCATAAAGATATTTTGGATGAAGTTACTGCCCGCCAGCGTGCGGCCCATCTGCTCTTCAGGCGTGAAAAACTGGATATTTGCGTTTAGCGGTACGATGAAAATACCGCCGCTAAAACCGAACAAAAACGACGCCAGCGTCATAAACGCAGCACTTGAACCCTGCGCGAACATAAGCAGCGAAGCAAAAAGCCCGAGCGCGCCAAAAGGCACGATGCCCATCTCGATGTGGTTTTTCGAGTAGCTGCCAGCTAGCGCCGAGCCGGCGACCAGACCGATAGTGCTAACGGCTAAAATCGCCTGCACGATCATGACGTTATTATCCGCGCTCATAGCCTTGTAATGAGCTGGGAAAACGGCGATAACCAGCTGCGCCACCGCCCAAAAAACCGAAAGCCCAAGCGTACATAAAAAGGCGTTTTTGTTGTTAAAGATGTGCCTCGTGTTTTCTTTTAGGTAGCCTAGTTTAAAGTACTTTTTCGCGTCAAATTTAAGCCCGGCGTCAGTCGCCTCGAAAAACGGAATCTTAAACGTAAAAATAGTCTCGGCTACCGAGCAAACGAAAAGTATCGCGCCGATAAACCAGACTGATTTTATCATCTCTGCGGCATCCGTGCTAGCAGCGGCGTAGCTCTCAAAAATCGCCGAGAAAACAAACGAACCAAGCAAAATCGCCACGATAGTAAAGGCCTGCACGATACCGTTTGCCGCACCTAGCTTCTCGCCGCCAACGATTTTTTTGATGAGGCCGTATTTAGCTGGGCTATATATCGCGCTTTGCACCGCTAGCAGCAGCGTCGTGCCAAACGCCACGTAAAACCAACCGCAAAGGTAGCTTATAGTGATAAAAAGCGTGAGTAAAATTTCGCTCGCCGCCGCGTATCTCGTGATGCGGGTGCGCGAAAATTTGTCGTTTAAAAAGCCCGAAACGCTAAAAAGCATGATATAGGGCAGCAAGATTAGTAAATTTACGAGCGAGGTCAGGATGATCTGTAAATTTTCATCCTCGATGCTCTTAAAAAGTATGTTTTGGATCGTGATTTTGTGGCCAAGATCGACGACCGCGTTGATAAACATAACGATCAAAAAGGGCAAAAAGCCCCTAACCGAAAAAACGCCTTTCATTTGTTCTCCTTTTTGTAGGCATCGAATGTGTGAAAATTTAAGATGTAAGGTTTTAGGATCAAGATATTATCAAAAATGAGCTTTAAGGCCGCGTTTTTATCCTTTGCTTTAGCGTAAATTTCGCGCGCGCACTCGGCTTCGATTTTGGCCGTTTGTTTAGCTAAATTTATATAAGTCTGTAAAATTTCCCGCCCGCGCTCGCTTTTTTGCGTTTCTAGCACGATTTGCAGGATCTCGACCTCTTTTTCCGTTAGCTTGCCACCTCGCATAAAGATAAATCCGTCCTTTATAAATTTATCCAGCTCGGCCTGGCTGATACCCAGCCTCTCGCACGCCTGCTCGGCGCTTAGCGTCTGGGCGAAATTTGACCCCATAAAGGTATCTAGCGAATCAAAAAGCGCCTCGTAGCAGCGCTTAAAGCTAAAGCCCTTTTGCTGCGTGAGCGCCTTTACCTCTTTTAGGCTTAGGTGGAAGTTGCTCTGGACGTATTTGATGAAATTTAGCATCAAAAGCGTATCCTCGCCGTACTGATGCACGTTGTCTTTTACCTTCACGGGCTCGGGCAGTAGGCCCTCTTTGACGTAAAAGAGTATCGTTGATTTGGGCGTTTGCGAGAGTTCGCAAAGCTCGCTCATCTTGTAGCTCATCTCTTTCCTTTCGTTAAATTTGACGAAATCTTACGCAAATTTAGCTTAGAAAATCATAAAGCGTAAAGCACCACTTGACACTTTTTAAAATTTAGGCTATGATTTCGCCAAATTTTAAAAAGGAGAAATGATGTTTCAAGATAAAATTTATGCGCCAAAGCGCAAAGATTTCGGCGTTTTAGCGGCGGTAAACGGGTGGGGTACGCGGGCGGATTTTGTAAATTTGACGGGCGAGAGGGTTTTAAATTTGGCAAACTCGAAATTTCATCTAAATTTAGTCGGCAAAACCGCGACGAATTTGACGGGCGAAACGGAGCCGAATTTGAGGCGGACAAATTTAAGCGCGCCCGGTGCGGCGTTTAGGCAAAACGAATGGGCAAATTTAACTCGCGCAAATTTAACCAAGCAAAACGCGCTGGTAAATTTGAACTCAAATTTGAGAGCGAGCAAGACGGCCGCGTCAAAAACGCTCGGGTTTTGCCAAAACGCGAGTCAAATTTACGCCAAAGATAAATTTGCAAAAACGAGCGTAAATTTAACGGCAAACGAAGCAAATTCGGGCGGGTTTTCGCGGGGTAAATTTAACGAAACCGCCGTGCGGGAGAGCGAACTAGGCGGCTTGCAAAGCGCAAATTTAACGCAGATAAAAACCGTCGATATCCACTCGCATTTACTGAGCTCGGACGTGAAATTCGACCGATTTTACGACAAACTAGCACTTGCGTTTTTCGCCAAAAAATTCGACATAAACAGGAGCGAGCTTATAAAAAACGGTTTTGAAGGCTACAAAAGTAACTTCGCGCGGCTGATTAAAAGCTCAAATTTCGTCCAAAAGTCCGTGGTTTTCGGCGTCGATGCGAAATTTGACGAGAGCGGAAACCTCATACACAAGGACAAAACCGTCTGCGCCACAAACGAGGATGTTTTTGCCTTTTACGAGCAAAATCCAAACGAGGTCGTGCCGTTTTTTAGCGTAAATCCAAACCGCAAAGACGCGCTAAATTTGATCGAAAAGTACCACAAAATGGGCTTTAAAGGCGGCAAGTTGCTGCAATCTTACTGGGAGACGGATCTAAACGATAAGCGATATGAGCCATATTTTAGGCTGCTTAGCGAGCTTGGGCTGCCGCTTGTTATCCACGTGGGCGACGAAAACTCGCTAGCATCAAACAAGGCGCTTGAGAGCATCGAGCAGCTAAAATCCCCGCTAAATCTGGGTTGCCGTATCGTCTGCGCTCACATGGGCGCCTCAAGCGACGGCGTTTTGTCCATGTTTTCGCGCGATCCGGAGAAACTAGGCGCCAACTACTTCACGCTACTTCGTTGGCTGCGCGAATTTGACGGGCTTTACGCCGACGTTTCGGCGCTGCTTTGCATAAACAAGGCCCGTATCCTGCCGCACCTAAAAACCCAAACGCAAATCCACGACAAAATCCTTTTCGGCACCGATTTTCCCGTGCCTTTTAGCGTGATTTTAAGCAGCTACGACCTGCCGTTTCGCGAGCGACTGGCGCTAAATCGCATCCAAAATCCGCTAGATCGCTACGTGCGCGCGATGAGTTTGTATTTTGGCGAGGATTCGCCGATTTTTAGCAATTATAAAAAGATTTTGGGGGAGATTTAGAGCAAATTTAACGGGCGCGGCAAGAAACCAGGCGCGTAAATTTAGCGAAGAATTTGCAAATTTTAGGGCGGCGGCTAAAATTTAAAGCCAAAATCCTAAATTTTAAAAGCAACTTCTACGGCAACGTTAAATTTGCGCGCTTTAAGCAAAGCAAACCTGCGCAAAAACAAACTAACTCCGTCTTTTGCGCCCTACTTTTTTCGTCCGTTTGGGATACGGCTCGTCGTCCGCGTCAAAATCCTTATCCTTAAGCATCCAATAAATCGCCGCAAAAATTACGCCAAACAACAAAAACTCCGTAAGATAGTGCGACCCGCTACCTCGCAGTATGAGAAAGCATGCGATAAGGCTACCGAGATACGAATACGATACCTTGCCCAAAAAGTTTCCAAGCTTAGCAAAGCCCAAATTTAAAGCCGCCGAACCCAGCACAAATACTATAATCCCGTAAAACAATCCCATTATAAAAATATAGCCCGGATCGGGAACGTAGGCTTCGTCGCTTTGCTCTATATCAAATTCTATCATCTTACGCCTAAAGGCCGTGCTCTGCACGGACTCATCGTCAAAACTAGGGTCGCTGCTAAGTATTTTACCTGCTAGATCTATGCTTTGCTCGGGCGTCCTTCCCGAAAATTCGTAAAACGCGGCTATTAGCTTGCCCTTCGTACTTTCATTGACGTTTAAGTCTTCTTTTATAAATTTTAGCAAAGCCTCCCGCGCTTTTAGCCCTTCGTAGCCTCTCTCGTATAAAATAGCCTCGGCAATCTTTTGTGCACCTGCCTTGATGCCGCCGGCTACATCGCCTTTAGCGAGTTTTGGGATTATGTCCCTGCTTATTATATCTTTACTTACCTCGTCCTTTAGTACGCCGATATATCCGCTTCCAGCCTCGATATATGCTTTTTTATCGTCCGTAACTACTATCAGCAAGGCTTTTTTGCCAAATATCCCCCACTTTCCGGCTAACTGCGCGCCGTACCACTCTAGCCCGTCTTTAGGGGTGCTGCTTATCGTGGCTACGATGATTTCAACCTTATCAAACCTCTCCTGAAAATATAAAATTTCCTTCAACTCCTCTTTTTGGGCAGGACTTAACGCCCCGGCGCCGTCTGCTATTTTGCCGGTTAAAATCGGAAACTCCAAACGCTCATCTACCCCGGTCTTAGCGGCAAGAAGCGAAGCCGTAGTAAAAGCGTAAAACAAAATAATCAAAATGCGCTTCATATCTTTCCTTGATTTTTACGGATTTTAGTTAAATTTATATTTGCGTATTTTTGGGCTATTGGCGTAATTTAGCGGATTTAAAGCCGTTTGCTTGCTTGATTTTGGTTAAATCAGTCCCTTGCCGTTCGCTTTTTCTTTTGCGAATTTGCAAAAAGGCTAAAAGCCAAAGCATTACGTTAGCCTCAAATTTATCGCAAACGGCAGCGCCGATACGACTAGGCTCGAATCGGCAAAATTTAGCAAACGTTCTAGCAAAATTTGACGCCAAATTTTAAAGCGACTACCACCTGCCGCTAGCTCCGCCGCCGCCGTAACCTCCGCCGCCGCCGCTAAATCCGCCTCCCGAACTTCTGCCTCCGCCGGAACCGCCGCCGTAGCCGCCAGAATAGCCCGAACCTCCCGAATTTGCGCCGGAGCCGGGTTTTATATTTTTGGTCAAATAAAAAAATAGCATAAAAAGCGCGAACATAACCACGCCTCTAAGGGCAAAATCTTCTATGCTAAACGCTCCGGCGACGACGGCTGAGGTAAAGCCCGATAAAACCGCGCAAACCCCGATACGAACGAGCGCCGCACCCAAAATCCCCGACGCGAACAGCAGTGCCATGCCGGCTATTATCCCGTAAGCCTCCACAGGCGTTTCATTCTCTTTGTCCAGCTGCCGTTTTACGCTCTCGTCGCCCTCAAGCACGGCTAAAATCTTTTGCGCGCCGATCTTCACGCCGCCTTCTATATCGCCTTTTTTAAATTCTGGGATGACGTAGCGGTTTATGATAACGCCGCAAAGAGCGTCCGTTAGCACGCCTTCTAGGCCGTAGCCGACCTCGATGCGCACCTGCTTGTCGTTTGGCGCGACTACTAGCAGCGCGCCGTTATCTTTGCCTTTTTGCCCGATACCCCAGCGTCTGCCAAGCTCTAGCGAATACTCCTCTATCGCCCTGCCGCCCAGCGACTCGGTCGTTACGATAACTAGCTGATTAGTCGTATTGTTTTCGTGAGCGGCGAGCGCGGTTTCTAGCTCTCGTTTTGCCGCAGGGCTTAAAACGCCGGCTTGATCGACTACCCTACCGCTTAAAGCCGGGATATCGCCGCTTTTTTCGCTTATTTTAGCGGGCGCGTTTTGCTCGCTTAGCGTCTGTAGGGCCGATAAATTTAGCGTAAAAAGCCCGCAAATCGCGCAAACGCAAAATAAAGCGGATAAAACGCGTTTCATCGGCTTACTTGGCAAAAGAAACTTCAGGCGCGTTTTGCTCGGTACTGCTTGCCTCAAACGTAGCGCGCGGTTTTAGCTCCGGATATAGCGCGGCGGCGATAAATTTACCTGGGATTTTACGCAGTGCGACGTTATAGTCTTTGACCGCTTCGATATAGTCTTTTCTAGCTACCGAGATGCGATTTTCGGTGCCTTCTAGCTGACTTTGCAAGGCTAGAAAATTTTGATCGGCCTTTAGCTGAGGGTAGCTTTCACTAATAGCCATCAGGCGAGACAGCGCGCCGCCGAGGCTGTTTTGCGCGGCTTCAAACTCTTTTAGCTTAGCGGGATCGTCTATAGAGCTAACGTCGATCGTCACGGCAGAGGCTTTGCTTCTAGCTTCGGTTACTTCTTTAAACACGCTCTGCTCGTGGCTAGCATAACCCTGAACGGTTTTAACGAGATTTGGGATCAAATCGGCTCGGCGTTTGTATTGGTTTTGTACTTGGCTCCACTTTTCCTTGACCGTTTCGTCAAGCACGGGAAATTCGTTAGCGTATTTCATCGCTACCCCGGCTAGGAGGAGGATAACTACTAAAAAGACGAGTAAATTTTTCACGGCTATTCCTTTTTTTAAATATAAACGCGATTATAGCCGTTTAACGCTTATTTGCCCTTAATGCAAATTCGTTTTAGTTTTGCGCGGGCGGCCCGGCTAAATTCGGGTTTTTACCGCCTTAGCAATTTTAAGGCGATTTACCGCTTTAAATTTAGCCGCCTTTAGGGCTACTATTTTGCAAATTTAATCATTGGCAAAAGGCTGAATTTGGAGTTTTTTAAATCTTCATTTACTCTCTCGGTGCAAATTTAAGCGGGCAAGATTTGACGAGACAGGCCGCAAATTTGCCTGCTAAATTTCAAATTTAACCAAATCTCGCCAAAATACGCAAAAACCGAAACGGCAAAATCCCGCCGCCGTAAATTTAACTCTCCTAAATTTAACATAGTCCTGCCAAAGCCGACTAAAATCTCGGTCAAAAGCCCAAATAAAACTATAACAAATTTATCAAAAAGTTACGTTTGATAAATTTAGTTTCGATACGTAACACTTATCGCCTAAAATAAAAATATAAAAATAAATTTAAATAAAAATTTTTTCTAGGAGAGTTAATATTCAACTACAAAAATTTGACGAATAGGAGCTAAGATGAGCGAGTACATCGAAAAAACGATGGAGTGGATAAAAAAGACCAATCCGGGTCAAGGCGTCTTTGTCCAGGCTGCGACCGAGGTTTTAAACAGCCTCGAACCGCTTATAAAAAAAGAGAGCAAGTACCAAAAACACGCGATCCTAGAGCGTATCGTGATACCAGAGCGAACGGTGATTTTTCGCGTCACGTACACAGGCGACGACGGCAGACCGCAGGTGCATAACGGCTACCGCGTGCAGTTTAACTCAGCCGTCGGCCCATACAAGGGCGGTCTAAGGCTCCACCCTAGCGTGGATCTTGGCGTGCTAAAATTTCTAGGATTTGAGCAAATTTTTAAAAACTCGCTAACGGGCGTAAATATCGGCGGCGCAAAAGGCGGCAGCACCTTTGATCCAAAAGGCAAGAGCGAGGGCGAGATAATGCGCTTTTGCCAAGCATTTATGAGCGAGCTATACCGTCACATCGGCAACACCGTGGACGTGCCCGCAGGAGACATAGGCGTGGGCGCGCGCGAGATCGGCTATATGTTTGGGCAGTACAAAAAGCTAACCGGCAGATTTGACGGGATACTAACAGGCAAGGGGCTAAACTGGGGCGGCAGCCTAGCGCGCACGGAGGCGACCGGATACGGGCTGGTATATTTCACGCAAAACATGCTGCAAAAAGCGGGCCTGGGACTAGAGGGCAAAAAGTGCAGCATAAGCGGTAGCGGAAACGTCGCCATCTACACGGTAGAAAAGCTCTATCAAGTAGGCGCGCTACCTATCACGGTTTCTGATTCAAACGGATACGTTTACGACGCAGAGGGCATCGATCTAGTGGTACTTAAAGAGCTAAAAGAAGTAAAACGCGCGCGCCTTAGCGAATACGTCAAATTTAGACCGAACGCAAAATACGTAAGCGTGAGCGAGTACAAAGAGGGCAGAAACGGCGTGTGGGACGTGCCGTGCGACGGAGCGTTTCCGTGCGCGACGCAAAACGAGCTGCATCTAGCCGACATCAAGACGCTCTACGCCAACGGCTGTCGCTTCGTGGCTGAGGGTGCGAACATGCCAAGCACGCTTGATGCGATAAATTTTATGCTAGCGCAAAAGGATTTTTACTTCGCTCCGGCAAAGGCGGCAAACGCGGGTGGCGTCGGCACGTCAGGCCTAGAAATGATGCAAAACGCCGGCATGACCGCATGGAGCTTTGAGAAGGTCGATCATAGACTGCACGGCATAATGAATCATATCTTTGAGCTTAGCTACGAAACTAGCAAGGAGTTTGGCGACGAGGGAAATCTAGTACTTGGCTCAAATATCGCGGGCTTTCGCAAGGTGGCCGACGCGATGATAGATCAGGGATACGTGTAAATTTACCCTTAAAAGCTCGTTTTACTGAGCTTTTTAGAGGATTTTGCTTCGCTTTAGCAAGACTGCTTTAACGAAGCAAATTTTAATCACCTCCGGCGCGCAACGCGGGGAAAAATAAAAGCCGACCAAATTCGCGAGTCTTAAATTTAACGCCGAATTTACTAAAGGCGCAAACCCGTAGCCGCCAAATTTACAAAGCCGCGCTGACTAAAACGCGCCAAGGCTCGGCCAAATTTTATAAGCCTCAAATTTGAGCTAAATTTGAGAGCGAATTTTACAAACGACGAGGCGAGCGGGAGTAGTCAAATTTACAACACGGTTACGCGCGTCTCGCGCTCAAGGCGCACAAATTTATCCGCCCCGTCGCATATCCCTGCCAGCGTTTTTTTGATTTTGCGTAGCGCAAATTTACGCCGTTTCTCGCGCGCCGTAACTCACAGCGGATACGTCAGGCAGCACTTCCTGGCTACTTGCTCCACGTACTCTACGCTCAAATTTAGCCCGTAAAGCTTGCTTAGATGCTCGCTTTCTATGATCTCGTCCACCGTAC
Source organism: uncultured Campylobacter sp. (assembly GCA_963525315.1). Classification (GTDB taxonomy): domain Bacteria; phylum Campylobacterota; class Campylobacteria; order Campylobacterales; family Campylobacteraceae; genus Campylobacter_A. The sequence continues at coordinate 38,419 of CAURKB010000001.1, forward strand.
CGAAAGCCACCTCGCCTCCGCCCTTAACTAACGCCACGTAGCCGCCTAAAAGCACGGCGAAATCGGGATTGTGAGTCGTTAGCACGATGGTGTAGCCTTGCTCTTTTAGCTGCTTAACGGTGCGTAGGAATTTATACTGGTTGCCAAAATCCAGCGCCGAGGTCGGCTCGTCAAACACGATGATCTGCGGCTTTGCAGCCATCGCGCGCGCGATCGAGCACATCTGCTTTTGTCCGCCGCTCATCTGAGTGATAAATTTATCCTCAAGGTGCGTGATCTCAAGCTTTGCGGTAAACTCCCGTGCTATCGCCGTATCCTCCTCGCTAGGCCGCGCAAAGATACCCAGATGCGCCGCTCGCCCCATCGTGATAAACTCAAGCCCCGTGTAGTCGTACTCGCAGATCTCGCTTTGCGCGACGTAGGCCATGATTTTGGCGCGCTCTTTGTTGCTAAGCTCGGCGCTATTTTTACCGCTTAGCCAAACTTCGCCCGAGTACGGCGCCTGCGTACCGCTGATTAGGCTTAGCATGGTCGATTTGCCCGCACCGTTTCGCCCCAGTATCGTTAGTATCTCGCCCTTGCCGACGCGTAAATTTACGTTTTCTAGCCTACCCGCGCCGTTTGGATAGGCGAAATTTAGATTTTTAACCTCAAGCATCACGCAACCTTTTTATTTCGCCAGAGTACCCAGACGAAAAATATCGTGCCGATAAAGCCCGTAAGTACGCCCAGAGGCACCTCGCTCACGCTGATCGTGCGCGCTAGAGTATCTACAAATAGCAAAAATATCGCGCCCATAAATATACTAGCAGGCAGGCTGCGGGCGTTATTCGCGCCAACCAGCATGCGCGCTAAGTGCGGCATCAGCAGTCCCACCCACGCCACGATACCGCTCACGCACACGCTGCATGCCGTTAGCAGCGTCGCGCAGACGATGATGACGCCGCGCTCGAGCGCTACGTTTACGCCCAGCCTCGCCGCGCTCTCGTCGCCTAGCGAGAGTAGGTTTATCCTCCAGCTCATAGCCACCAAAAGCACCGCGCAGGCTATCATCACGGGCGCGATAAATTTGAGATTGCCCGCGTCGATCTTAGCTAGGCTGCCTAGCTGCCAGTAAACGATGTCGGGTAGCTTGGTCTCGGGATCAGCGACGTATTTTAAAAAGCCGATCACAGAAGCCATCAGGCCGCTAACGATGATACCCGAGAGCACCAGCATCAGCGTGCTAGAGCGCCCCATCAGACGCGGTATGGATAGCGTCATGCCCACGGCTGCGAGCCCGCTAACAAAGGCTAGAGCCTGCACCCAAAAAAGAGGCATATCAAACATGATCGCAACCGCGGCTCCCACGCAAGCTCCAGCCGAAACGCCCAGCAGATCGGGGCTAACTAGCTGGTTGCGAAAGACGCCCTGATACGCCGCTCCGCTGATGCTAAGCGCGGCTCCGACGAGGATAGCCGCGATGATGCGCGGTATACGGATGTTTTCGACGACGTTTTGGATATTTGCCGCGGCATCCGTCGGCACTCCAAAAAAGCTACCGATCACGCTAAGCACGTCGCCGGGAGCCACGTAAAACCTACCGACGCCAAGCGCCACTACGCCGCAAACTACGGTCAGCACGGCCAGCAAAATCAGTGTAAATTTAAAACTAATATTTTTCATCTTTCTCCTAAAATAAAATCTGCGTCTGCGGCAGCGCCGCATGCAAAATCGCTCGCTTTAAGGGTCAAATTTGCCCTTTGCCGCTAACTTGGCGAGCGAAGTTTTTGTTTCTTATTTGCTATCGCTACGCAAAACAGCGAGCAAAAAGGCGGTTTTTTGCGACCTAGATAATCCGCACCAAGCGCCGAATTTATGCCGCTTGGGTCAAATTTACCCGCCGTTTTGCGTTTAAGGCTTGGCGCTAACGATAAATTTGAGCTAGGCACCCCTTGCCGCGCTATCAAATTTAATTTTGTAAATTTCAGCCGCTCGCGTAAAATTTGAGCGCAAGCTTTAGTCGCGTCAAATTTAAGCTACTTTACGACGCGGTCTATCCACCTAAAAAGCTCGTCCAGATCATAGTCGCCGCCGTGACCTTGCCCCCAAGGCACCGCAAAATCAACCGTCTTGCCCGCATTTTGTAGCCCCAGCGCCAAGATAAGCGGTACGGCTAGAGCCGTATCGGAGTCGGCCGCGCCGTGCCTGATACGGTAAAATTTAGCTGCGTTTTTATTACCTAGATAGCTCATCGCGTTTACCATTTTTATGATTTTAGCGTCCGCACTCTCGCCCGTGCCGCGTTTTGCGCTAAATTCGGTAAAGTGCTTCGCCGCCGCGTCCGCATCGCCGAAAAAGTCGTTTTCGGGATTTTGTAGCTCTAGTCCGTCAAATGCGGGCGTAGCCTTAGCGCGCGGCATAGACGTAACGTAGTCCTCAAATTTAAAATCATATCCGAGCGTGCAGCCCTGCGTCTCAAGCGTGAAAAACTCGGGCTTTAGCAGGCTTTTCTCGCGACTTTTTGCAGCCGCGAAAGAGTCTGCGAGCGTCTTTTTGACGTACTCTTTAAAGCTTCCCTCGCCGCTAAGCTCAAGCGTGAGCGCGCGACCTTTGGCATCTTTTAAATTTAGCGAATTTACGTAGGCGGGGAAGGCCGATTTTAGCGCGGCGGAGAGCTCTTTTTGCTCTGCGGTTAGCTCGCCGTAGACGGTTTTTGGTTTACCGCTTCGGTCGTTAAATCCAGCCGCACTCAGCGCGCCAAAGTCCATTTTCTCGTATTTCGTCTGCGCGCCGAACATCCACTCGTAGGCTGCGTCGGCGTTTTCTAGGTTCGTAACCGGGCAGTAGGCGGAGACGGCGTAGATCTCGTCGCTAGCCTTTGCGGCTCCGAGTGCGGCTAGGTAGGGCTCAAACTCGGGCGCGTCCGCCGAGACGCCAAGCAGCGCCGACATCGCTCCGCCCGCGCTCGTGCCGTTTGACACGATTTTGTTCGCGTCGCCGGCCATCGCTGCGTCGTTAAATTTGAGATACCGCACGGCGGCCTTTAGATCGACGATAGCGGCGGGCGCTTTGCCGCTAAATTTGCCGTTTGCGTCCTTTAGCGTCCTGCCTCTAGCTCCCGGTGCAGCAACGACGTAACCCGTGCTCAAGCGCCGCTAGCACCGCGTTTGGCTTGCCGTTTTTATCAAGCGCCGGCGTAAAAGGCTTGCCCGGCATATATCCGCCGATGGAATTTGGCAAAAAGATCGGAGCGCTTGCCGCGTCAAATTTGCCCGTCACATTTTTACTGTTTTTGTCTTTGCCGCCCTCAAAATACTGCGCCGGGACGTAAAAATTTAACCTCTGATACTCGCTATCCACGGGATTTGCTACGTAAACTATCCCCTCGTAGGCTCTAAATTTGACCTCTTTTTCGCCCGCTTTTATAGAGCGAGTTTCAAATTTATCCGGGTCGAATTTTAGATCCGCCGCCTGCGCGCTAATCTCCGCGCAAAGGCAAGCCGCCGCGCTAAATGCAAGCGCCCTCTTTCTCATCTTTGTTTCCTTTTGATTTTGCGAGAATTACCCGCAAACGAGCTCAAATTTGGCTACTTGCTACCGTCCGGATTTAGCCCTTTTAGGATGTAGTCAAACTCCGCGTCGCTAAGGTCGTAGTTCATAAATTTCTTATAAAACGCCTTAGTTTGGGCTTTTACGTCGACGTCTTTAAAGAGCCCCGGCTGAACGATAGTAGCCGCCCATAAAATTTGCAGCGCCGACTCCGCGCCGTATCTATCCCAGCTAAATACGCCTTTTGGGTTGCCGTAGACTTTTTTGTTTTTAACCGCTTTTAGCCCTGCAAATACGGGATCGGCGTAGATTTTCTCAACCGCTTTTTGATTGTCCGCGCCGCCGACGATGATGATATCAGGGTCTGCCGCCACGATCTCTTCGGCCGTGATTTCTATCATGCTGCCCTCTTTTTGCACCGCGTTTTTACCGCCTGCGTATCTCACCCACGTGTCGATGATAGTTTTGGTGCCGTCGATTTTTAGCAGGTTTGCGCCGCCAACGATGTGTAGTACTTTAGGGCGCGCGGCGTCCTTTAGCTTGCTCGTGCGCTCGGTAACTAGCGCGATGTTGGCATCTAGATTTTCGTTTAGCTCTTTTGCCTTGCTAGCCGCGTCGCCGCCGATGATCTGGGCCGTTAGCAGCACGCTTTTTTTCATATCGTCGTAGTCGCGAAATATCAAATTCGCCGCGCTAAAGCCGTTTTTAGTAAGGTTTTCTTGGAAATTTTTGTTTGACACGACGACTACGTCGGGCGATAGTTTAACTAGCTCCTCAATCTGGATGTCGTTGCCGTTTAGCGCGGCCGGCACCTCTGCGATGCGAGGGTAAATCGCGGCAAACCACTTATTTTTCTTGATGAGATCGGTCGTAGTTACGATCTTATCCGCGCCGCCTAGCACTAAGATAACTTGGTTGTTTGCGTGCCAGAGTGCGGCTATCTTTTGCGTTTTGGCCGGGATTTTGACCTCGTTACCCGTCATATCGGTGATGGTTTTGACCTCGGCTCCTAGCGCGACGATAGCGCTTAAAAGCAACGTCGTGAGAAATTTTTTCATCTTTTGCTCCTTTATGAAATGTAAATTTATAATATTGCAAAATTGCATATTAAAATTTGTGGAATATTACAGAAAAGCATATTAAAATAAGATATATTTTTTAAATTTTAATCAAGAAGCGAATTTAAAAGATAAATTTAAGCAGCCCCGCCCGCGGTTTAGCAAGCGGGGCTAAAAAAATCACTCGTGGTGATAGTCGTCGTAGATGACCTTGTTGGTTTGGAATTTGATGCGTTTTAGCTCGCGAATACGCAAAAACTCCTCCTCCTCGATCCTTTGGATCTGGATGGCGGCCTTAAAGGTCGGGGTCTTACTGATGAAGTCCCAGCCGTTGCTGGTTAGCTCGTTGCAGCAGCTCTCCCAGTAGTGGTAGGTCATCTGTATGACGCCGTCAGGGATGATGTCGGTGACGTCTGCTTTGATAACGATATAACCGTATCTGCTCCACGCTTTGATGAAGTCTCCTTGCTTGATGCCGTAGCGCTGGGCTAACGCAGGGTTCATCTCCGCGATAGGCCCGATGCTGTCGCCGCCCTCTTCGATAGCTTTTGAGCGTCTAGTCATGACGCCGCCGGCGTACTGATAGACTTTACGCGTAGTTAGCAACTGTATCGGGTACTCCGGATCGGTCGGCTCATCCACGCTACCGGCCATCACTTCGTATTCAGGCGGCAAATTTACGCGTTTAGCAAACTCGGCTTTGGCAGGCTCGATATCCGCGACGCTCTTTACGTGCAAGCAAGGGATAAATTTACCTTTGCCGTCTGGCGTAAAGAATTTTTTGTCTAGATATAAGCTCTGTCCGCCCATGTCGTTTTCATCAGGGCACGGCCAGTGCAAGCCGTGGTACTTTTTGATGCGGTAGTAGCTCATACCGCCGTATCTTCTAGGGTCGCACTTGCGTACTTCTTCCCAAATTTCTTCAGGCGAGTTAAAGTTAAATCCCTCGGTCGCCCCGAGCCTTCGCGCGATCTCGCAGATGATCCACCAGTCTTGTCTGGCGTCTCCCGGAGGCGTGATGACGTGCTCGTTGTGCTGTACGCGGCGCTCTGCGTTGGCGTAGAGGCCTTCTTTTTCGCTACTTGCCACGCCTGGCAAAACTACGTCGGCTTTACGCGACGTTTCGGTTAAAAAGATATCTTGAACCACATACATATCTACTTTAGAGATCGCTTTTAGGAAGTGGTTGGTGTTTGGATCGGTCATAACCGGGTTTTCGCCCATCGTCCAGAAAAAGTGCACTCTGCCGTCAAGGATAGCGTTTGGCACTTCGGTTTTATGGATACCGATTTTACCGTTTAAGGAGCCTGGTTCTAGATGCCAAACCTGCTCGAACCACTCGCGCTGTTTTGGATCGGTTACCGAGCCTAAATTTGGAAAAATATTCGGCAACACGCCCATATCGCAGCAACCTTGGACGTTTTCTTGACCGCGTATCGGTAGGTCGCCGCTTCCTAGCTCGCAGATATTTCCAGTTAAAAGGAATAAATTTGAAATATCGCAAACTGCGCCCACGCCGTGGTTAAAGTGCGTTACGCCCATACCGTGCGTGATGACGGCCGGACGGATAGTCGCGTACATGCGGGCTGCTTTTCTCACGTCCTGCGGATTTAGGTTGGTGTAGCTAGCGATGGCTTCGGGCGAATAGTCCTTGACCGCTTCGCGTACGTATTCTACGCCTTTGGTGCATTCGTTTACGAAGTCCCAATTAACCAAATTTTCCTCGAAAATAACATAAAGAAGCGAGTTTATAACCGCGATGTTATGCTCGGGCGCTAACTGTAAATGCACGTCCGCTCGGCTGGCAAATTCCGTTTTTACGGGATCTATCACGATGAGCTTGGCGCCTCTGTTTAGCGCGCGCTGTATGTGCATAGCCGCGATCGGGTGGCCGTTTTCGGGGTTTGAGCCGATCATTAAGATACAATTACTATAAGGTCCGATCTCTACAAAGCTGTTTGTCGCCGCTCCGTTACCGATTGTTTTGGCAAGACCTGCCACAGTCGGAGCGTGTCAAATTCTAGCGCAGTGATCGACGTTGTTCGTACCGATTACGGCGCGCATTATCTTTTGCGCGACGTAGTTGTCCTCTAGCGTACAGCGAGCCGAGTAGTTGCCTACTAGCGCGTCGGGGCCGTATTTTTCCTTTACTTCTTTCATCTTTGCGACGACTAGATCAAGCGCCTCGTCCCAGCTAGCCTCCTCAAGGTCTCCGTCTTTGCTAAATACTCCGTCTTTTTTGCGGATTAGCGGTTTTGTTAGTCTGTCGGGAGCCCCCACGTAATCCCAGCCGTAAAAGCCCTTTAAACACAGATTGCCCTGGTTTACGGGATTATCGTGCACTCCAAGCGCGCTTCTTATCACGTTGTTTTCTACGTGAAGCTCGACCTGACAGCCCGTGCCGCAATACGGACATATGACTTTGCCGGTCTTCGTCATTTTTTCTCCTTTTCTAATGCAAATTTTGCATATTTATTAAATATGAAATATTTGCATATTTGTCCTTAAAAAATAATAAAAATCCTTAATACTTTAAATCAATATTTTAATTTAAGATTTTATTAATTATTTTATGTAGCGTACTGGACTCTAAATGCTGCTATATCGTTATTTTGGCTATATCGTATTATTTATAAATAAGAATAACTTGAGAGCTTTTATTAAGATTAGAATTTGTAATAGTATTAACACGGCTTAAAAAAATAGTTTAACGCTTAATATAACTTAATTCGCCCGAAATATCCAAAATTCGGCCGCGAAATTTACGAGCGTAAATTTAGAAAACGCGTTTTTGCGCCGCTATTTTAAATCCCGCAAAGCGCCGGAAGCGATTTTACGGTTTTATTGCGCGAAGCTGGGTAGATTTGGTTTTAATGATTTTAAGCGTTTATTTTGATTTTCCGATGCGCTAAAAAGCTAAAACCGAGCTAGATAATCTAGCTCGGCCGAATTTGACCGCCGTTTATTTTGCGGGCATAAACGCAAAATTTATAAGTTAAAAACGGCTCGGTCGCGCGGCAAAGGCGCGTTTTACGATCCGGCCGCATGCAAACTGGAGCCGTAAAAATGCGCTCCGACTAAGACCGATCCGTCAAAATCCGTGCGCATTTTTTAGCTGCGGATCGATCGGTTTTTTCGCGCCGTCTTTAGTCACGCTCACGTAGGTCGCGATCGCGGATGTCACGTGTATGCGCTCGCGAAAGCCCGCCGCATTTAGTCGCAGCGCCGTGACTTCTATCTTGGTTTTTATAGACGTATTGCCCGCGGCGATGATTTTGGCGTAGCAGCTCACGACGTCGCCGACGAAAACGGGCTGCTTAAATATAATCTCTTGCATCGAGATCGTCACGACGCGTTCGGGTGAGAGCTCTCGCGCGGCCTGCGCGCCGGCTAGGTCGATCTGGCTTAGTATCCAGCCGCCGAATATATTGCCCGCCGAGTTTGTGTCCTTTGGCAGCGCGACTTGTTTGATGCGCGGTTCGCCCATGCCCTCTAACATTTCTTCCATTTTTTATCCTTTCGTTTTAGATTCGTAAATTTAGCGACTATTTGCCGCGTTTGGCTTGCTTGCCCTCAAGTAAATTCACCGCGATTTTATCAAATTTGGCTTTTAAATTTTACGCCCGAATTTAAGGTAAATTTGATGCAAAGAACCCAGGCTTGCGGCAAATTCGGTAAATTTGCGAAGCGCCACGTACAAATTTAGCCCGCAAAATCCGCATCTTTACAGCGCAAATTTAGCGCCCAAAAGGTGCAGCTCTAGCCCACCAAAGGCAAATTTATAATCAAACTCGCCGCAAGCCAAGGTCAAATTTGACGCTAAGGGCGCGTCCTATCTCTCTCCCGCTTGCCACTTTTCCCATTCGCCGCTCTCGTCAAGCTCGTTTCCGATAGCCTTGTAGCGGGCGTAGTAGTGCTCTACAAAGGCCCTTGCCTGCGCGTGTTTAGGCAGGTAGCTTTTGCCCTCTTTGTCGCAAAATTTCGCCAAAAACTCGCCCGCAGGAGCGCGCCTTGCGTAGTGAAGCGCCAAATTTTTATAGTTTGCGAGGCAAATTTCTTTAAATTTAGCGTAGTGCTCGCGGTCAAATTTGACGATCAAAGCGCCGTCCGCAAAGCTAAGCGCGCCAGAGTCAAACAGCAAGCTAAGATGGATGAGCCCCTCGCAGTAGTAAGCGCGCACCTCATCAACCTCGCGCCACGCGATAAGTCCGACCGCGCGGGCGATCAGCTCGTGAAATACGCTCATCTCGTAGCTCGCATCGCCGCCGATAAAGAAATTTACGAGCCCGCCCGTAGTCGCCTTGTACTCTTCGATAAATTTAAACTCGCCGTCCGCGTTCATCGCTTTTTCCGTGTCGGTGCCGACGAAAAGTATGTGCCCAAACTCGTGGCCGATCGTGGAGATCTCGTAGGTTTTCTTCCAAATTTGCGGCTTTTTAAACAAAATTTCGCGCCCGTAGTCCAAAAACTCGCGCGAAAAAATCTCTCCGCTGAGCTTCATAAACGGCCGCGCCTTGGCGCTCTCGTAAACGTGCTCCACGAAGGCGAATATCTTTTTGCCGCGCTCCTTGCTCACGGTCTCGTCGTTTGGCACGACCTGCGCGGAGAAAAGCCCGTTTAGCTCGGCTCCGTAGTAGATCATCGGCACGCTGATGTATGTCTGCGTGCGTGCGACGTTTTGCGTCACTTGGCGCGCGAGCAGGGCGTCCTCTATCCCGCACTCGCGGCAAATTTGCTCGTAGGCGCGGATGACGCTAGCTTTAAATTTCTCCTCGTTAAAGTCGCTGGCACCTGCTAACCTCACGTCCCACTCGAGCGCGACGGCATGCGTATAGGCATCCTCGTAGTACTCGAGCGGATGGCCGGGCTGCAGCGGGCCCTTTACATCCATCCACGCACGCTCGGCGTCCTGCCACGCCGGGATCGTTCGGTCATTTTCGCGCTCGCAAAACGCCGCCTTTAGCTTTTCAAAGTACTTTACGTAGGCTCTTTGCTCGTCGTTTTCGGCTAGCGTTTTTAGATTTTTGATTAGCGTGTCCAGAGCGTCAGCCACGCGTTTTACTTCTTTTTCAAAAACCACAGCATACGGCGCAAAGGCGTATTTTTCGCCGTTTTTCATGACCGCACCATAGCTTCGCTCGCCCTTTTCCTCGCCGTCTTTTTGATAGAGGCGGTTTTCGCCTATAAATTTGATCGCCTCGGCCATATTTGCAAATTTAGCTTCAAATTCTTTATTCGTCGTTTGCAGGATTTGTTTGTCCCAAGCGCTTTGCCACGCGTTCATCGCTAGCCCCGCGCCGTGCATACCGCTAAGCAGCGCCAGGTAAAACTCATCTATTATTTTCTCCTCTTTTACCCGCGCCAAAAGCTTTTCAAAGCGCGCCTCGTAAAACTCGCGCACGAGCTCAAAAGCTTCGTCTTTTATGCGCCCTATCTCGGCTTCCTCGCGCCCCTGCTTTTTTATCTCGTTTTCTAGCGGCTCAACCTTTAGATCGACTATGCGGCGCAAAACCGCGACCTTTTCGCTCTTTTGCCCCTTAAAACCGGCGATTTTTAGCATCTTTAGCACGACCTCGCTAGGGTTATCTAGCTGCTTATACATCGCGTTTAGCTCGTCTTTGCCTGCGGCTACTAGCTCGTTTAATCTTTTAAAATCGTTCACGTTTATCCTTTTAAAAATTTGGCCTATTTTAGCTTAAATTTGATGCATATCGCGTTAAAAATGAGCGGACGGGAGTTAAATTTGACGGTGCGGACGGTGAAATTCGCGCCGTAAGGAGTACGGTTTATAAAACCTAAATTTGCATTTATCTAAAAACAAAGCGCGGACTCAAATTTGAGGTTAAATTTAAGCCCGCGCGAGTAAATTCGGCTAAATTTAGCGCTTTAGCGAACAGCGGTTTAAAAAGTAGCAAGCGGGGCAAAATCCCGTGACGCCCACGATAAAAGGCACCAGCCCAATCAGCCCCCACCAGCTGCTAAACGCGACTCCGGCGATCATTATCGCTAGTCCGATCAGCGCTCTTATTATCCTAGTTTTTTTACTTAGCATTGAGTTTTCCTTTCTTTGTTTTTACATTTTTTACACGTATTTATACCAAAAAATTTATAAAGAGGACAATAACCGTAAACAGCCGTCAGTAGCGGCACGAGACCGACCAGCCACAGCCAGCACTCGCAGACGAACCCAAATGCGTATATCCAAACCGCAGCGATTACTAGGCGGATAGTTTTATCTAAAATCCCGACGTTTTGCATTTTCTCTCCTTTATGCTAGACCTCTTATCATGCCTTGCATGACCATCGGCTTCATCATATATAGCTTCATCGCCCAGTTTAGGTAGCTCTCGCGAGTCGCGCCCATGCACGCTATCGTAGGCTCGGGCTTGCCCGTCCAGTTAAACTCCACCATCACCGCCTTGCCGAATTTCGTTAGTAGCGGGCAGGCGGTGTAGCCGCCGTATCTAGCGCTCGGTTCGCGTCCTTTTATAACGTCGGCTAAATTTTGCGCTAACACTGGATACATCTTGCGTATACTAGCTCCGGTTTTGCCGGCGGGAAATCCGCAAACGTCGCCGATAGCAAATATATTTTTAAATTTCGAGTGTTGCAGCGTCTCGCGCGTGAGGCTAATCCAGTTGCCCGCCACATCGCCCTTTTCTACGCTTAGCCCTGCATCGGCGTATATTTTAGAAGCCTTCATGCGAGGCACTAGGTGTAGGTAGTCAAATTTTACTTCGACTAGCTCTTTAGCGAGTTTATTTTCGCCGTTTTCACGGTACGGCATAGCGTGCTCAAATACCGCTATATTAGCACTTTTATCCACCTCAACCAGCTGATGGGAAGTAAAATACTTCACGTCTCGCTCCTCCAGCATCCCTTCTATCATTTTAGCATAAACAGGAGCGGAAAATATCGTCCGCGCACCAGAATATATCGAGATATCAAGCTTGTCTCTGTTGCCTAAATTTCGCGCCATATCTTCGGTTAGTAGCGTTACTTTTTTATTTGCGCCTGAGCACTTCATCGGTGTTTTGTTGTCGCTAAAGACTATCTTGCCGCCTTCTTTGCCGACTTTTTTCATTATGCCGGACATAGCAACGGCGCCTGGAATCGTATAGATAGAAGTCATGTTGTCGCTACCGATATCATCGGCGCTAAGCCCTTTTACGCTCTCAAACTCATACTCCGCTCCGCTAGCTATCACGAGGTAGTCGTAGCTTAAATTTGACCCGTCCTCTAGCTTGACGGAATTTGCCGCTGGATCGATGGACGCGGCATTTTGCTTTATCCATTTTACGCCGTCTGGGATCAAATTTGATTTTTCGTAGGTTATGTCTTCGGGCAGATAGTGACCGGCTGCGATGAGCGTAAAGCCGGGCTGATAGTAGAAGTACTCGTCCTTATCAAGGACGGTTAGTTCGGCGTTTGGCATATCTCGTCGTAGTTTCGCCGCTAGACTGATGCCGCCTAGACCGCCGCCGATTATTAGGATATTTGCGCGGATGTCCGCATTTTCTCCCGCATTTAGCTTGCTAGCGCCTGCGACTCCCGCCGCCGCTAGCCCCGCCGCGCCTAAAATTTTCAAGACGCCTCTTCTGTCGATGCTTTGCATAAAAGCTCCTTTTAGAAGTTATTGTCAAATCATAGCGCATTTTAAAATTTAAATATGTAACAAAGTCACCTTAACGTCACGACTCCGCGTTTTAGCTCGACGAGCCCCTTTTTCTGCATCTCTTTTAGCGCTCTTGATACCGCTTCTCGCGCGCTGGCGATGTCGTTTGCGATCTGTTCGTGCGTGATCTTTAGCCCGTTTTTCGCGCCGTTTTGCTCGAGGAAATTTATTATTCTCCGAGCTAGAGGCAAAAACAGCGTCTGATCCATAGCGGTTATCGCCGAGCTAAATCGCGTCGCCATGAGCTCTAGCGCGTGATTTGCCACCTGCGGATAGTTTTCGCGTAGCCCCTTAAAGATCTCTCTTGGGATCAAAATCATCCGCACGTCATCTTCGATTTGTAAATTTATCTCCGCTTGTAGCGCTCCTAGCGAACAAAAGCCGCACAGCATGCAGCTATCGCCGTCTTGCAGGTTAAAGACGGTGATCTCTTTAAAATTACTCGTGCTAACCAGCCCGCGCGCACGCCCGCTTATGATGATCGCGTAACCAAGGCAGCCGTCTTTTGGGTATATCCTCTCGCCTTTTTTAAAGCTTTTTAGCGTCGCGCTTTTTAACACCGCCTCTTCATCCTGCGCACTAAGCGTAAATTTAGAGGTAAACCGCTGCTTTAGCGTATCTTTTAGCTCGTCTCCAGGCATATGCGCTCCTTGACTAAATTCGGTTTTGTTTAATTATATTTTCTTTTACGTAAAAGCACGGTGATAAAATTTAGCTACAAAATATTTTAAGCATTGATTTATTTCGTGACTAACTCACCGAAATTGCGCTAAAATTCGGCTAAAATTTAGAAAAAACGAGGAAAAATATGAAAACGCAGGACGAAAAATCAAGCTGGCTGCAGCACTTTCCGATCATGTTTTACACCGTAGTTATGGGGCTTGGCGGGCTAGCTCTCGCATACGAACGGCTAAATTTGATCTTTGATATCTCAGGCGCGATTTTTGAGATTTTACGCGGCGCGGCGAGCCTAGCATACGCGCTCATCTGCGCTTGTTACGCGGCAAAGCTGATCAGATATCCGCAAGCTTGCAAGGCGGAGTTTTTCCATCCGGTGCGGGTAAATTTTTTCGCCGCTTTTTCGATCGGCACGCTCTTAGTCGCCTCGCTCTGGCGGGACTTTGCGCCCGTTTACGACGCGCTTTTTTGCGTGGGCACGGCATTTCAGACCTTTATCACGCTGCACGTCGTCTCATTTTGGATCAAAAATAACGTCCAGATCGCGCACTCAAACCCCGCGTGGTTTATCCCGATCGTGGGCAACCTCTTCGTCCCGCTAGCAGCGCCCGCCGCGAGCGAGCTTGCGTGGTATTATTTTGCGATCGGGATATTTTTTTGGCCCGTGCTTTTTGCGGTTTTGTTTTACCGCATCATTTTTCACGACCAGATGCCGCAGAAATTTATCCCGACGCTTTTCATCGTGATCGCGCCACCCGCGATGGCGTTTTTGGACTACGTCAAGCTTACCGGCGGCTTTGACGCGACGGCGAAGATCATGCTCTACGTCACGCTATTTTTCGCGCTTCTCATCCTTTTTATGTTTAAAAGCTTTTTGCGGCTTAAATTTTTCCTCTCGTGGTGGGCGTTTACCTTCCCGACGGCGGCGGCTAGCATAGCGTTTTTGCGAGCGTTCGAGTTTAACGGGATCAAATTTTTCTTGTTTGCGGGAGCGGCGGGTTTTGCTATCTTATGCGTTTTTATAGGTATCGTGGGCTTTTATACGGTAAAAGCGATATTTAGCGGAGAGATTTTTACGGCGCAGAAGTGAGATTTTAGCGTAAATTCGGCGCAAAAGACGCTAAATTTAAGAGCTAAAATATCGCGCTATTTGCTTTAGCGCGGGCTTTAGACGTTTGTCGCCGCGTTTAATTTAAACCAAGCGGCAAATTTAGCTTTCTTAAGCGCAAATTTAGATGAGGCGTAGCGACGCTTAACCGCGGTATTTTGCGAGATTTGCGTCGCCTAGCCTATCCTAGCCAAAAAAGCGAATTATTTTAGCAATCCGCTTGATTTTAGCATATTCGTAATCTCTTTAACCTCGGCCGTGCCTTTATGGCAAGCGACTTCTTGCTCCTCCTTGCTTAGCTTTTTTATGCTAGCATAGTCGGCCTCAAACTCTTTTTTCGTCGCCTCCGCGCTAAATTCCTTATTGCCCTGAGCTTTGGCTTGTTTTTCCATCGCGTCGATGAACTCGTAAGAAACCTTTTCGTACTCTTTGCAAGCAGCAGGAGTTTCCTCGGCCGCCAAATGTCCGGCAAATACGCAAAGCGCAACTAAAAATAACGATTTTTTCATGTCTTTCCTTTTTTGAAGATGCAGCGTATGGTAGCGAAATTTAGCTAAATTTTGCCTCGCAGCGCGATCATTTCGCTAAAAGTTATTTCGCGGGCGTAAAATTTCACCCCGAGCGAGGCGAGTTTGTCTTGTAGCGCTAGCGCCGACTCCTCTATGCCGCTAAAAAGACAAAGCGGCAAATTTTGCGCCCTCTCTTTAGTCGCCGCAAAGCTCTCGTCTTCAAAAAACTTCTTTAAAAACACGAGCGTTTTTACCTTGTCCGTGCCCAAGTCCTCGATGAAAACGCTGAAATATTTATATCCCGGCTGCTCGCGCGCTTCATCTTCCTGCGCGTAGTCGTCCACCAGCTCGCGGTAAAATTCGTTATTTAAATCGGCAATCGGCGCGATCGCTTCAAGCGAGCAAGGTGCCTCAAGCGCGGCAAGTGCGGTTAAAATTTCTTCAAATTTAACGATGTCGTCCGCTACCTTTATCGGCTCCCACGAGCCCGCGCCGTGATAGGCGAAGTAAACGGGCGAGGCGTCGCCTAGGGCAAAATCGACGAAAAACGGATCATCCATGCCGTTACGCGCGATGACCCGCCAGCTCTTGCGCCACTGTCCTGGTGCGTCGTCTGCTAGCTCCTCGCCCGTTTTGCGGCTAACGAGTCTATATCCCTCCTGAAAACTCTCAAACTCGCCCTTCTCGGGGTAGAAAAAAGGCAATAAAATGCACTCCAAAACGATACGTTTGCGGATAAAATTTCGGATCAAATTCGGGATTTGCAAGGCGCTACCTTTGGGTTAAATTTGAGCGAATTTTAGCGAAATTTTAAAACTCCGCCATGCTTGCCTTGCAAATGCAGTGCAATTTAACGGATTACAAAATTTGAACGTAAAAAGACAAGCGGAAGTATTTTAAGATGGATTTGAATGTTGCGACGAAAATTTCGTCCCAAGACTAGGCAATTAGCCTGTCGCAGGGCGAAATTTTCTAGCTCATTCAAAGACGCTTAAAAGACGACGCATTAAATACTTTGTAAGATTTTAGGTTTAGAAAACGCTGTTATAGGTTTAATCTCCCCCTTAAATTTCTCAATCTGTGCCAGCACGGTGTGAGCCGAGTTGCTTTGCGCGAGACTTGACGTGCCTTTGTCAAATGTTAGCACGTTTACGCAGCCGTGCTGGCAGAGGCTCTTTTCGCCCCAAATTTCCGGGTCGTACCATGCGCCCTCGCAGATAGCTACGACGCACTCAGGCACGATGTCGGTGACTAGCACGCCCGCTAGTATCTCGCCGCGGTCGTTAAATACGCGCGCAATGTCGCCAGTGGCCAGGCCGCGCTCTTTGGCGTCTTTTGGATTGATTAGCACCGGCTCTCTGCCGCTAACTTCAGCAAAATTTCTGATGATAGAGTTGTTTAGCTGACTGTGCAGGCGGTAGCGAGAGTGAGGGCTAACGACGTGTAACGGGTACTTTTTGCTAGCGTTGCCTAGCCACTCTTTAGGCTCTATCCACGTAGGCATCGGCGGGCAGTCGGCGTAGTTCATCTTCGCTATCGTCGGCGAGTAGATCTCTATCTTACCCGACGGAGTGCCTAGTCGGTTTTTGGCAGGATTTTCGCGGAAGGCAGCTAGGCGCGTATAAAGCTCAGTTTCCGTGTTGTCTTTTTCAAATCTCACGTAGCCTTTTTCGTAAAATTCCTCAAAGCTAGGCATGCTCAAATTTAGCCCCTTAGCCTGCTCGGCCGCGTCGGCGTAAAATTCCTTCATCCAGCCTAGCTCGTCCTTCCCCTCGCTAAATACCTCGCCTCTGCCCCAGCGTTTGCAGATTTGCTCGCAGATCCAAAAGTCGCTCTTGCTCTCGCCCATCGGCTCTATCGCAGGTTTATACGCCACGATGTATTCGCCTGTTGAGCCCGTTTGGTTGATGTCGTTTCTCTCGACCTCGATAGCTACGGGCAGCACGATGTCGCTTAGTCTTGCGGTGCTAGTCCAGTATGGCTCGGCGGTGATAACGGTGTCAAATTTACGCCACTGCTTGACGATATTATTTACGTCCTGATGGCGCGTAAACATCGAGCCTGAGGCCATGTATGCCACTCTCATGTGCGGTAGCTTGATCTTAGTGCCGTCGTAGTCGATCTCTTTGCCCGGATGCTCTAGCGCCTCGATGCTGCGAGAGGACGGGATAGTGACGTTTTTAGTCGTTTTCCACGGCGCGCCGTCAATGTTTTCGTATTTCTCGTCGATACGCGTGCTTAGGCCTTTTAGTACCGGAGCGATCTTATCAGTAGCGCCCGCGGAGTCGTATCCTAGGCTAAACTCAAATCCTAGCCCCTCCTTACCCACGTGTCCTAGCATCGCATTTAGCACCACTAGCGCCCAGAAAGGCTGCTCGCCGTGGTCGGCTCTTTGTAGCGCGCGGCCGATCAGTACGGTCGTAGGCTCTTTAGCCAGGCGCGTAGCAAACTGCGCTATCGTGCCCGCAGGTACGCCGCAAATTTTGCTCGCCCACTCGATGTCTTTTACGACCTTATCCTGCGTGCCGAGGAAGTAGTCTTTAAATTTATTAAATCCGACCGTGTATTTTTTGATAAATTCCTCGTCGTATAGGTTGTTCGTAAACAGATAATGGCACATGCCGATGATGAGCGCGGTGTCGGTATTTGGGCGCACGATGATGTTTTCGCTGCCGTAGTAGCGCGCAGTGTCGTTTACCATGACGTTTACGCTATAGGTTTTGATGTCCGATTTTTTGAGCTCCTGCATACCTACG
Organism: uncultured Campylobacter sp.; assembly: GCA_963525315.1. GTDB lineage: Bacteria > Campylobacterota > Campylobacteria > Campylobacterales > Campylobacteraceae > Campylobacter_A. Next base: position 55,734 of record CAURKB010000001.1, read on the forward strand.
TAGCCGTCGTGAGTAGGAGGGATTGAGGAGATTTGATTGGTTACGATAGGATCGGTACCCCAAAATACTACGTTTTTAGCGTTTTTGACGATAGCTTTCCACTTTGTCGGTGCGTCGTAAACCGCGCTACCGCCTAGCACGTGAGGCATGATGACTAGACCCGCTCCGGTCGAATAATCGCCGCTTTCTTCCACGTAACCGCCTAGCACTTTTAACATCCTGTGCGCGACCGTGCGACCCCAGCTGACTTTACCGCTGCCGCCCCACCAGTAGCACTCGCCATATATCGCTTCGGCACCGTATTTGTCGAAGTTTTCTTTTAGAGCCTTTGCAGCTAGATCAAGCGCGACGTCCCAGCTAACGCGCACGAACTCGTCTTTGCCGCGCAGTTCGCTCTTTGCCGCGCCTTTTGCTTTTAGATAGCTTTTGCGTACCATCGGATAGAGCACGCGGTTTTCGTTCTGCACGGAATCAGGCAAGCTATAGTTCATCGTATTTGGAAATTTATCGCCCTCAAAATCGCTAACAGAAACGATCTGCGATGAGTTTAAATTTGCCCAAAACGGGCCGAATCTGTTTGCGCCAAACACTTTTTTGTTATCAAAAATCGTCTGCGTAACGCCCTCTATCCTACTAGCCTGCGTAGCCGTAGCCGCCAAGGCCGAAAATTTGATGAAATCTCGTCTTTTCATCGGTTTCTCCCTTATTTAATTCTCGCAGGAGCAAGCCCCCGCGCCTTACGCTTGCAGTCGCGAAGTCGCAGACCCAAGCAAAGCCAAATCGCCGATACTTGCGATCGGCACGATTAGGCAACTCGTTTTTCGTTATTTACTTTTAAAACTATATTTTATTAGCGGCGCTCGCTTTTTGCAACGCGGCTCTTTAGCGAGCAAGACGCCGCAAATTAAATTTGCCCCCGTAAAACGTAAAATCCAAATTTAAAGAACAAGCGTCGCTAAATTTTACGTTTCAAGCGACGAGCGAATTTAGCCGGGTGCTAGCCGCGTCAAAGCCCTATTCTACGGCTTTTGCGTTATGCTGTAGGTATTTAACGATCAAATTTAGCTCCGTCTCCTCTAGCGAGACGTAGTTCGTATCGATCATCGACTGTAAATTTGCCGGCCACTGAGCCGCCGTAAAGCTGTTTGGCTCGTGCAAGCGGTGGCACGCCGAGCAGGTCTCCTCGTACTTTTGCTGAGCCTGTTTGTATAGCGCGTTTGCGTCGCTACCTAGTGCGTCTGCGGCGACTTCGTACGTGCCCTCGACCTCATACCAAAGCTCGCCGTAGTCGTCCTCGACCTCTTTTATTTTCTTAAAATTAGCCTCGTTTTGGGCATCAAAAACCGCGAAAATCTCGACGTTTTTGACGCTTCGCTGTATCTGAGCCAGGTAGTTTGCCGAAACGGCGCCTTTTACCTTGATTTTAGCCTTTGCGCCCTCTTTAGAGACGACCTCGACCGGCGTTAAAACCTCGATCTTACCGATCTTTTTACCGCCTAGCGATATATCGGTCGTCTTTGTTAAAACCTCGGCGTTTAAGCTTATCGCCGCCGCACAGGCCGCGATCAAAACGAATTTAAAACTTTTCATCGCACTTCCTTAAGAAAAATTATTAATGTAATTTTATAAATTTAGCGCTTAAAATTACATCGCTATATTTTATTACGAAGCTGATTTTGTATATTAAAAGAGTAAAATTTGAAGTAAGAGCGCGGCAAAATGGGCCAAATTTGAGATTTGCCCAAATTTGCCGCGAAGGTAAAAACCGCGCAAACGGCGGCTAGATTAACGAGCGATTAGTGCTTTTTAAGCCCCATCGCAGCGACGTCTAGCGCGATCTCTTCGTTATTTATCGTGATTAGTCCGCGCTCTAAAATTTTGCTTGCGATCGCGTGCGCTTCCTCAAGCGAATGCATCTTGTACGTGCCACACTGGTATTTGTTAAGCTCGGGGATGTCTTCTTGGTTTTTGACGCCTAGGATATCCTTCATCGACGCCGTCCATGCGGCCTTGACCGCCTCCTCGCTCGGCACTCCGATCACGCTCATATAAAAGCCCGTCCTGCAGCCCATCGGCGAGATGTCGATGATCTCGACGCCCTTGCCGTTTAGGTGATCTCGCATAAAGCCCGCAAACAGATGCTCTAGCGTGTGAGTGCCTTTTTCGGGCAGAATTTCTTCGTTTGGCTTGCAAAAACGCAAATCAAACACGCTTATATCGTCGCCTTTTGGCGTTTTCATCGTCTTTGCCAGACGAACGCCCGGCGCGTTCATCTTCACGTGATCGACGCAAAAACTATCTAGTAGAGGCATATTTTCTCCTTATTTTCAACATAAATTCGGCGTGATTTTAGCCAAATTTGCTAAATTCTAGCTCAAATTCGAGCTTATAAAAGCAAGTAGCTATGAAGCGGACTTGATAAAATTTGCGCAACCGACGCGCGGTAAAATCGCTTTGATGCCGTAGCGCGGCAAAGTCGAATTTTGAAAAAAGAGTTAAATTTGAAAGAAAAATCGGGCAAAAAGCCCGACTAGAAGCATTAAATTTTAAGCAAAATGAGGTTTGATCTGCTCTATCCAGGCGCTGATTCTAGGCTCGGTTTTTTCGCTTTCGTTATCGGCATCAAGCGGCAGGCCGACGAATTTACCGTCTCTTACGGCTTCTGATTCGTCAAATTTATATCCGTCTACGGACACTGCGCCCACGACGTTTGCGCCCGCTTTTACGACCTCATCGTAAAGCTTGCCCATCGCGCCGCAAAAGCTATCCGCATAGCTCTCGGCATCGCCCATGCCAAATATCGCAACCGTCTTGCCGCTAAGCTTTAATCCGCCAAAATCAAACGCGTCCCAGTCGTCTTGCAGGTCGCCCGTACCCCAGGTCGAAACGCCCAAAATCAGCTTGTCAAAGCCGTTTAGCTTAGCCGAGTCGCAGTTTGCTACGTTTAAAAGCTCGTTTTCTAGCCCCAAATTCTCGGCTAAAAAGCCCGCCGCCTCCTCAGTATTTCCCATACTGCTTCCAAAAATGATACCTATCATTTAAATTTCCTTTAAAAAATATGATGACTTATCGTGTAGGGCACCAGTCGCAGCGATCCGCCGCATCCGCACTCCCGTTTAACCTCGATGTAGCGCGAGAAATTCGCATTTCTCGGAGCTACGATGAACATCCTGTCAAACTCCCCGCCGCTAAGCGCCTCAAAGCCCCTAGCGATCTCGCAGTTAGCCAGATGAAACCGCTCTTTGGTTATCTCCTTAAAGCACGGCATAACGCCAAAAAGCTTGCGCCCGCCCTGCTCTGCAAAGATAATCCCGTCTTGAAAATAAACGTTTTTATCAAAATGTTTGGCGCGTATTTTATCATAAACAAACTGAGAAAACATTATGTCCGCATCAAAACATATTCCGTTTTGGGATTTTAGCATGAGGATTAGCTTGGCGGCGGGGTGTTTGGGAGAGACGGCTAGCGGCGGGACGGCGTCAAATTTGCCCGTTTTATAGGCGCAGATGACGGCGTTTGAGGCGATACAAAAGCTTGAAATTTTACTACAGCTAGGATTTTTAAACTCGCATAAGTCCTCTATGCGTTTTAGAAAAATTCCCTCCAAATTTAAGCCTGAATATGCATAAAAAAGAGGGATTTTCAGCTCGCGACCTGCGCAACAGTTGTATAAATTTATAAAAATTCGGGCTTTATTTACCGCGTCAAGCCCTGAAAAAATACTTGGAGTTATTTCTCCAATACCTGATAAAAAGCCGAATTTCATCTATTAGTCTTTTGCCTTGCAGCATCCAAATTCCTTATCTAGCCCAAAGACTTTGCAATACTCGCTAAACACGCAGCTGACGCTTCTTTTGGCGCAGACGATCGGGATATTGCGCTTTTTGGCCTGGTTTTTTATCGTTTTCATCGTGTTGTGATTTAAAAAACTGGTTAGCATCACAACGCACTCGGTATCTTGCGGGATCGGTTTGCGATTTACGCGGTTTTCGTTGCGCGCGTCCCAGTGCTCGATCGCTTCCGCGCCGAGGTCTTTTAGGACTGCTTTTATAGGCGTTATCTCGTCGGCTCCGATAACTAAAACTGACATTTTGGACTCCTGTTTATTTGATTGTGATTATTATAAAATAGCTTAGCTAAAAAATAGCTTAGTTATGAGAGTTGTTATCATTTAAGTAGGAATTCGTAACGTTTATTAAATTTACTTGACCAGATCTAAGAAATCGGCGCATAAAATCGCCCAAACCTCGTTAAATATTACCGAAATTAAAGCGCGCAAATTTAAGAGCTTTGCCGGCTTAAAAAATGCGGTTAAAAATAGTAGCGCCAAAAGCCCCGCAAACCGTAAATTTACGCAAATTTATCTAAAGACGCGGAGTAAATTTAACCCCTTTGCGTCTAAAAACTACGACAGCGCCGCCTCAACCGCCGCGTCAATGTGTATCTGCGTCGTATCAAAAAGCTGCATATCCGTATCCGCCTGCGATACCAGCATGCCTATCTCGGTGCAGCCAAGTATCGCTCCTTGCGCGCCGCGCGACCTAAAATCCTCGATGATGCGCAAGAAATTCGCCTTTGAGCTAGGCGCGATTTTGCCGTAGCAAAGCTCCTCAAAGATGACGCGATTTATTTCCGCCATATCCCCCGCACTTGGCAAAAGCACCTCCGCGCCGCCCTCTATCAACCGACTTTTGTAAAAATCCTGCGTCATCGTATAGACGGTGCCGAGCAGCCCTACCTTAGCGACGCAGGCGTTTTTTAGCGCTTTTAGCGTGGCGTCCGCGATGTGCGCTACGGGCACGCTAACGGCGCTTTGCACGGCGTCAAAGCACCTGTGCATCGTGTTTGTGCAGATGAAGATAAAATCCGCCCCGCCGCCTTGCAAAATCCTCGCGTGCCGCGCCAAAATTTCGCCCGCGTCCTCCCATCTGTTTTCGCGCTGGCAGGCCTCGATCTCCTCGAAATTTACGCTGCTTAGCAGTATCTCCGCGCTGCTAAGGCCGCCCAAGCGCTCGTTTATTTTGCGATTTATTTGCTCGTAATACGTTATCGTAGACTCAAAACTCATCCCGCCGATTAGGCCGATTTTTTTCATATTTGCTCCTTAAATTTCGGCGATTTTACGATTTTAAATTAAATTTGCTCTAAATTTAAATTTGGCCCGCCGCGTTAAATTTGGCCTGCACCGCGAAAGAGCAAATTTAACGCGACCGAACTCGCTAAATTTAACGAACCAATAAGGCCGAATTTACAAAGGAAATTTAAACGCTCGGCTCGGAAGATAGCTTAAATGAAGAGAGTTTTATTTCGCCGCGCTTGCAATCCGAATTTTCGAGCAAATTTTCTTTTGGCGCGTAAATTTTATCGGCTAAAAGCGGCATTTTGATTACTTCGCGCGGGCGGATTAAATTTACGATCTTTGCGATTTGGCAAAGCTTTATCTTTTGCAAGGTAAATCGCCTGCGGATTTCACGCATCCGCGTCCGCAAGTCTCGCGCCTACGTTTTGGCGCGCTTTACCATAGTCGCTTCGGCGTCTTTTAAATGCTAGCTTGACGCCCAAACCGCCTCCGTTTTACGCCCGCAAATGCCTAAAAACAGCGTTTTACCATCAAATTTCGCCTAGATCCCGCCCCTTGCCGCGCAGACATCGCCGCTTTACGTTTTAGCGCTTTAATCTCGCGCCGTGAAATTTACGTCCCGTTTGCGCGTAGCCGTTTCGCGCGGTAAAATTTCTAAATTTTCGCGGATTTTTATCGCTTCACCGCTTTTTTGAGCCTTGCACGCCAAATTTTCCCGCCGAAGCGGCACAAATGCCAAAAATCATGGCCTCAAAGCCAAATTTAAACGGCTCGAATTAGCCCCGCGAATTTAGCTAAATTTACTCCCTCGGAAGTCCGTTTTTATCTGACTTATCGCTGATTAGCTTACCCAATTCGTCGTATTTTTTGGCGCGAATGAGCCTGCCGCGCTCAAACTCCCCCTCGGCTTCGAGTTTGCCGTTTGCGTAGTAGTGGCGCGCCTCGCCGACCTCCAGCCCGTCCTCAAACATCACTCTAGCTTTTAGCTTGCCGTTTTCGTGATACTCCTCATATAGCCCGTGATAGCGCCCATTTTTAAACATTACTTTTGCCGCCGGCGCCCCACTCTCGTAGTAGTCTAGCCCCGCGCCCGTTTGGCGGCCGTCTTTGTACTCGTATTCGCCTCGTAGCTTGCCGCCTGGGTAGTATTCGCGCGCGGCGCCATCCTTTTCGCCGTCTTTGTAATTTTCTACTACGCGCGTTTTGCCGTTTTCGTAAAATCGCTTCCAAACGCCGTTTTTGCGGTCGTTTTTATACTCGCCCGTCTCCTCCACGGCGCCGCTTTCGTAGTACCACGTCTCCGCGCCCTCTCGCTTGCCCTCTTTATACGTTCGCTTGCCGCGGATTTTGCCGCTTTTGTAGTAGTCGACGTCCTCGCCGTTTCGAAGCCCGCCCGCGTACGGACTGCGTGCGCTAACCTCGCCGCTAACGTAATAGTCGGTAAACACGCCCTCTCGCTTGTCCGCCTTGAAAATGCCCTCCTGCTTTAATGCGCCGCCCTCGTCAAAGTAGTAGCGGTGGTAGCGCCCGTCGCGGACGTCATTTTTGTATTCGCTCTCGCCCATCAGAGCGCCGCTATCTGCGTGGTAGTGCTTAGCCGTGCCCTCGCGAACGCCGTTTTTTAGGGGGTATTCGTTTGAGGGTTTGTCCCTGCCGTCAAAATAGTCCCTGTATCGCACCGCCGTGCCGCCCTGCACGTCTATCTCGCGTATGAGCGTGGGCGACAGGGGTTTTAGCCTCGGATAGACCATGCCCATCGCATTTACGTCATATAGGTCCTCGACGCTGTATCGAAGCATCTTTAGCGTGCCGTCGTAGAGCTTACCTTTTACGTAGTAAAGCCCGTTTTTTAGGCTCGCTTCGGGCTTCATTACGATTTTTGGCTCCAGCGCCTGCGCGCCGATGGCTAGAAGCGGAAGTAAAAATAGAAATTTTAGGATTTTCACGGTTTTTCCTGCTTTGTTTTATTTGGGTAATTTTAAAATTTGAAACCAAATTTAAGATGAAGGCGAGGTTATTTCGGATAAGTTAAATTTGAAGGCTCACATCAAATTTAGCTGTCTTTTAGCGCCTCCGCGACGACCGTCCACTCGTGCACGAGCCTTTCAAAGCTAAAATTTGCATTTGCCGGACTAGTCGAGGGTAGCTTGACGGGTTCTTTACCCGTTGCGTTTAAAATTTGAGTTTTTAGGTATTTTTCGCAGATTTCGTGCGCCTTACCGCCGTTTGCGTAAACTTGCGCTATGCGCGCTCCGCTAAAAATCGGCTCTAAATTTGCGGGCTCGACGGCGGTCATTTTAGCATCGCTCGAGCCCTTTATCTCGCACGAGATCGCAGCGTCGTAGATAGCTATGCAGTGAGCTAGCAGAAAATCTATCTTTTCATCCGTGCTTGCAGGCAGCGGAGCGTTTAAAATCCCGGCCAGCACCCGCCAAAAGCGGTTTTGCGGATTTGCGTAGTAAAAGCCAAATTTACGAGAAACGACGGAGGGAAAGGAGCCTAGGATTAAAATTTTAGAGTTTTTATCAAAAATCGGTTTAAAAGGATGGGTTTGGCTCATTTTGCGCCTTTTAAATTTGCTGCGTTAAATTTAAAATTTCAAATTTGAAAGCAAATTTAACCGCCCGAACGAGCGGCTAAATTTACGGAAATTTTCTCTCGCCCGTCAAATTTAGGCGAGAGAAATTTGCGCCTTACTCGGCTGCGGTATCGGCAGAGGCATCCTCGGCGCTCTCAGGCGCGCCAGACTCGATCTCATCGCTAAAGTCAGCCAAGCTTAGGCGTTTTAGCTGGCGGTAGCGTCTTTGCGCGTCGGCCTTGTTTTTAGCCAGCAGCTCGTCTGCGTGCTGCGGGTTAGTTTTCTTAAGCGAGTTGTAGCGAACCTCGTTTAGCAAAAACTCCTCGTAAAGCGACCAGTCGGGCTCTTTTGAGGTCATTTTGAGCGGATTTTTGCCCTCTTTGATTAGACGCGGATCGTAGACGTAGGTCGGCCAGTAGCCGCACTTGGTCGCTAGCTCACCTTGACCGCCGGAGTAGGCCATGCCGCCTTTTATACCGTGCGCGATACACGGCGAATACGCTATCACGAGGCTAGGTCCGTCGTAGGCTTCGGCTGCGGCGATGGCTTTTATCGTGTTTGCTTGGCTGGCATTTGAGTTGATTTGAGCTACGAAGATATTTCCGTAGGTCATCGCAATGTAGCCCAGATCTTTTTTCTGCATCGGCTTGCCGCTAGCGGTAAACTGCGCTATGGAGCCCGCGCGGCTTGATTTTGAGCTTTGGCCGCCGGTGTTTGAGTAGACCTCGGTGTCAAGCACTAGCACGTTTACGTTCTCGCCGCTGGCTAGCACGTGATCAAGCCCGCCAAAGCCGATATCGTACGCCCAGCCGTCGCCGCCGATGATCCACTGGGATTTTTTGACGAGGTATCTTTTTAACTCTAAAATTTCTTTTACGCCCTCTACGCTTAAATTTTGCTCCAAAATCGGTGTTAAAATTTTAGCGATTTGCGTCGTTTTCTCGCCGTCGTTTTTGTGCGCGATCCAGTCGGAGTATAGCGCGGCTAGGGCATTTGGTGCGGCGTCTTTAGTGCGTAGCATCACGTCTTCGATACGGTGGCGAAGCGTCTCTACCGCGACGTTCATGCCCATACCAAACTCCGCGTTATCCTCAAAGAGCGAATTCGCCCACGCTACGCCCTTGCCCTCTTTGTTCGTCGTATAAGGCGTCGAAGGCGCGCTACCGCCGTAGATCGAGCTACAACCGGTGGCGTTTGCCACGATCATACGGTCGCCGAACAGTCTCGTCACAAGCCCGATATAAGGCGTCTCGCCACATCCCGGGCACGCACCGTGAAACTCAAACAGCGGCTGCGCAAAGCCCACGCCCTTGACGCTATCTTTGCTCATTAGATCGTCTTTGTAGGTTACCTTTTTAAATAAATAATCGGCGTTTTCCTGCTCGTGTCGCTCCATCTCCTCAGCCAAAGGCACCATGACGAGCGATTTTTCCTTGCTCGGGCAAATTTGAGCGCACAGTTCGCAGCCCGTGCAGTCAAGCGGGCTCACTTGGATTTTGTATTTTAGCCCTTTTACCTCTTTACCTTTGGCATCTAGGACGTGATCTTGCACGGTTTGCGGTGCGGCGGCGAGCTCGTTTTCGTCGATGAGAAACGGCCTGATGACCGCATGCGGGCAGACGAAGGCGCACTGGTTGCACTGGATGCAGTTGCCCTCGATCCACTTAGGCACCATGACGCCGATGCCGCGTTTTTCGTATTGCGTCGTGCCTGATTTAAAGTGTCCGTCCTCAAAGCCCACAAACGCCGAAACGGGCAAGCTATCGCCCCTAGCGGCGTTGATAGGCTTGACGATTTTTTCTATAAATTCGTCGCCGACGTATTTTTCCTCCGCGCTCGCGTCATCCGTCAAATTTACCCAGCTAGGATCAACCGCAACCTTAACCAGTCCGTCCGCGCCCATATCGATAGCCTTGTAGTTCATCTCCACGATCGCTTCGCCCTTTTTGGCGTAGGCTTTGTGCGCGTACTCTTTCATGTATTTTTGCGCGTCGGCAAATGGGATGATGTCTGCGAGTTTAAAAAACGCCGACTGCATGATGGTGTTCGTGCGGTTTTTTAGCCCGATCTCGCGAGCTAGCTTAGTGGCGTTGATGATGTAGAAATTTACCTTTTTAGCGGCCAAAATTTTCTTTACTTTATTCGGCAGTTTAGCGACCGTCTGCTCGGCGTCCCAGATCGAGTTTAGCAGGAACGTCCCGCCCTCGCGGATACCGTCTATGACATCGTAAATTTCAAGATACGCCGCAACCGAGCAGGCTACGAAGTGCGGATTTGAGACGAGATAGGTCGAGCGGATCGGGTTTTTACCGAAACGCAGATGCGAGCGCGTGTAGCCGCCCGATTTTTTGCTGTCGTAGGCAAAATACGCTTGCGCGTAAAGATCGGTTTTGTCGCCGATGATTTTGATTGAGTTTTTATTCGCCCCAACGGTACCGTCCGCGCCAAGACCGTAAAATAGGCACTCTTTTACGCTCTCGTCGCTTAGCGAAATTTTCTCGCCGACTTTTAGCGAGGTGAAGGTCACGTCGTCTTTGATACCGACGGTAAAGCCGTTTTTTGGCTCGCTTAAATTTAGATTTTCAAAGACGGCTAGCATTTGTGCAGGATCGACGTCTTTTGAGCTTAGACCGTAGCGTCCGCCCACGATCACGGGCTGATTTTTGCGTCCGTAAAACGCCGCCTTGACGTCCAGATATAGCGGCTCGCCGAGGCTTCCCGGCTCTTTCGTGCGGTCTAGCACGGCGATCTTTTCTACCGTCTCAGGCATTACGTCAAAGAGGTATTTTAGGCTAAACGGACGGTATAGATGCACCTTTAGCACGCCTACTTTTTCGCCCTTTGCGCGCAGGTGATCGACAACTTCTTCGAGAGTTTGCGTGACAGAGCCCATCGCGACCACGATGCGCGTAGCGTGCGGATCGCCGTAATAATTAAACGGTTTATAATCGCGTCCCGTGATTTTTGAAATTTCTTTTAGATACTCGGCCACGATATCAGGCACGGCGTCGTAGTAGCGGTTAGCTAGCTCGCGCGTCTGGAAGTAGATGTCGTCGTTTTGAGCCGTACCGCGAGTTTTCGGGTTTTCGGGGCTTAGCGCCTCGTCTCTAAATTTTTGCAGCGCTTCGCGGTCAAGAAGCCTATCAAAGTGCGCGTAGTCAAGCACCTCGACCTTTTGTATTTCGTGGCTCGTGCGAAATCCGTCGAAAAAGTGCAAAAACGGCACGCGACCCTTGATCGCCGCTAGATGCGCGACGCCCGCGATATCCATGACCTCTTGCACGGAGCCGCTTGCTAGCATCGCAAAGCCCGTTTGGCGACAGGCGTAAATGTCCTGATGATCGCCAAAGATAGAAAGCGCCTGGGCCGCGATAGAGCGCGCGCTCACGTGGATGACGCCGGGTAGTAGCTGGCCTGCGATTTTGTACATATTCGGGATTTTTAGTAAAAGGCCTTGCGAAGCCGTGTATGTAGTGGTTAGAGCGCCTACTTGCAGCGAGCCGTGCACGGTGCCCGCAGCCCCGCCCTCGCTTTGCATTTCGACTACTTTAACGGGCATGCCGAATAAATTTTTCTTGCCCTGAGCCGCCCACATATCGGTGTAGTCGGCCATCGGCGAGCTAGGGGTGATCGGGTAGATGCCCGCAACCTCCGTAAATGCGTAAGCCGCGTGCGCCGCAGCCTCGTTTCCGTCCATAGTTTTCATTATTTTAGCCATTTTTCCGCCTTAAATTTTCTTACGATTTTTAAAAATCTTTTATTATAGAGCTAGTTTCCAAAATATCTAATTAATCGGCTAAGTTACATTTTCAAAAAAGCTCAAATTTAATAATCTAAAGCCCAAATTTGACTTAACGGCCGATTTTAAAACCGCTCAAATTTAAGCGATAAATTTTAAAAACGAAGAAGCTATGCATAAAATTTTATCCGCGCTAGCCGCGATTTTTAATCTTATGCTTTTATGCCGCAGCAAAGAAAATCGCAACAAAACAAAATTTGCGATAGACTAGCGCAAGAAGACATATTGCTTCTTCATTGCTATCTCGCAATACGATTTTATCATCATCGCTCAAAACAGGCTTGAGGTTATTGCTAAAGACGGTTCGGTAGAAAACGAGCCATTATTGGATATCTGGACACTGAGTCTCGTATAAAAAGCCTTAGATGCGGATTTTGACGGCGTTTATCTTAATACAATCGATGCGCTTGAGCCCTTTTAGAAAAATGGAGCGCATCGGCAAGTCAAATTTGCCTCTTTGCCCTGGTTCTTGCGACAAATTTGATTTAAATTTCACTTGTCATACTTGTCGCTGTATTTTGTGAATAATTGAATTTAACAACCCAAGCGAACACTAAAACAGTCTCCCGGCAAGCCGACTTTAAATTTTGATCACTACTAAATTCTAAATTTACGGCACGGCAGTAAACCAAACCTACCTCTACGCTATAAATTTAACCGCCTCAAATGCGTTTTTAAAGATCAAATTTGAATGCTCGCGCAAATCAGCTTCGTTGCCGTAGCCGCAAACTAGCCCGATGCCCGCGATGCCCGCACGCATCGCCGCCTCCAGATCCATCGTCGTATCGCCGATCATAAAGGCGTTAGCCTTATCTTGTGTGCTTGTTTTACCTAGGCGCTCAAGAGCCTTGTTTATAGGCTCGGGGTCAGGCTTTGGATTTACGACGTCGTCTCTGCCGATCACGGTTTTGATAAACTTCATAACGCCCAAGTACTCAAGTAAAATGACCGAGAATTTCGATGTTTTCGTCGTTACGACGCCCACATCCGCGACCTCGCTAGCAAGCGCCAATGCGCCCGCCGCACCCTCGAGCAGCGATGTTTGCTTCAAAAAAATCTGCTCGTAACGCGCCTTATATGCGGCGATATAATCAGGCACGAGCTGCGTCGGTGCGCCAAGTCCGGCAAACATGACGTCAAGGGGATAACCGACTAGAGCCTTGAGAGCCTCGGGCTTTGGAGCAGGCTCGCCGTGAGCGCGAAACGCCGCGCCAAATCCATCAAGAATCGCGGGCGTAGAGTCGATAAGCGTACCGTCAAGGTCAAAAAGTATAGTTTTTTTCATCTTGCTTCTTTCGTTTTTTTGATTGCGACAGCATAAATTTGGCGGCATTTTCGCGTCAAATTTGCATTTTAGTAAACTTTGATTTTACTTTTTGTATTTTAAAATTTGCCTTAAGTCGATTTTTTTAAATTTTCATCATTATGGGTTTGATTTAATTTTATGCTATCGCAGTGCAGGCATTAAAATTGCGGTTTTCTTAAAATACCATGACGTCAAATTTGACTTTCAAATTAGACTTAAAATTTAAAATATCGCAGGCAAAATTTCTAGCGCTTGTGCATTTATGCAAATTTATCAAAACTAGCTTGCGGATCAGATTTGACTCATAAACTATGCGATCGCATAAATGTAAAATACTCGAAAAACCGCGTGATTAAATTTGCTCATCTTATCTTTTATCTTGATAGCGGATGCTAAGCTGCGGCGACGGTATAGAGATGCCTTTAGCATCAAATACGAGCTTGACGCTCTCTAGCATAGCAAACTGTACATCCGAAAAATCATCGCTCGCACACCAAAATCTAGCGGTCAAATTTACGCTATTTTCACCCAGGCTCCCGACCCCGACGAATGGCTTTGGCTCTTTTAGGATCTTTTTATTTTCGGCAGCTAGGTTTAAAATGATTTCTTTTGCAATCTTTAAATCGTCTTTGTAATCTATAGAAAATATAAGCTCGACGCGCCTGGTGCCCTCTTTTGAGAAGTTAATTATATTGCTGCTTATAATGCGTCCGTTTGGAATAATGATGGTTTTGTGATCGGCCGTTCACAAAACGGTACTAAACATATTGATCTCTTTGACCGCACCTTGCACGCCTGCGACTTCTATGTGGTCTTTGAGTTTAAACGGTCTAAAGAATATTATCAAAAATCCTGCGCCGATGTTTGAAAAAGTATCCTTAAACGCCATACCGATAGCAAGACCGATGGCACCTAGCGCAGCAACGAACATAGACGTCTCGACACCTAAATTTGCAATCGCGGCTATGACTACGAAAGCCATGAGAAGCGTTTTGATGATATTTAGTAAAAAACTCAAAAGAGTTTCATCAAGTCTAGAGGAAGTGATTAATTTTGATATAAGATTTGAGATTTTAGCTACTAGCCATTTGCCGATAAGCAAGATAGCGATAGAACCTAAAATTTTTAAAGAATAGGACGAGATTAACGACCAAATAAGTTCGAATTTAATCTCGTCCATGCATTATTAAGCTAGGCTAATTATTTATTAAATCTAGCTTCAACGCGTCTATTTTCAGCGCGTCCTTCTTTTGTTTTATTTGAAGCGACAGGTTTAAGCTCGCCGTATCCTACAGCAGTGATCTTGTCTGCGCTTACGCCAAGTTCTTCAAGAGCTTTAGCAACTGCATTTGCTCTTTTTTCAGATAGTTTTTGGTTGTAAGCCTCAGCGCCAACGCTGTCTGTATGTCCGCTTAGAACTACGCGGTAGCCTGGATTTTCGCCCATGAAGTTAGCTACTTTCTTGATCTCCTCAAGATATTTTGGAGTTATTTTATAGCTATCAAATGCAAAGTTTACGCCGATATCTCTAAGAACGATAACCTTCTCGCAACCAGTCTCGTCAACTACTACGCCTGCCGGTGTATTTGGGCATTGATCGACATCGTTTAAAACGCCGTCATTATCATCGTCAAGGCTTACAGGAGCTGAAACAGGCTCAGCTTTTGGCGCCTCTGCAACTACAGGAGCATTTTTAGCACCGAAGCCAACTGCAAAACCTAGCGTATAGAATAGGTTGTGATCTGCATGTTCAAATTTAATAGCATCTACGGCTTCAGCGCGTAGAGCAAAGTTATCGGTAATTTGATATCTCAAACCAAGGCCATATTGACCGAAGCCGCCGTCATCATTTTTGACGAATTTTTTTGAGACATCCTCATATCCCGCACCAAGCAAGCCGTAAAGAGATAGTTTTTCAGTTAGACCGAAATCTTTAATAGCATTAACGAAATATCTAGTAGCCTTTCCGTCTGCGCCGTACTCTCTTATTTTGTTAGTGTGGCTAAGACCGAGTTCTACGTGGTCTATAAAGAAATTTTCAAGGTTTCTTCCGATTCTTAAACCGATAGCTGATTGTTCATTTGTTCCCAAATTTCCTTCAGGATGAACGCCGCCTATTGTCGGAGTTAGTTCGTAATTGTAAGCTGAATCAGCGGCAAAAAGCGCAGTAGCAGCAACTAAAGCAAGAGCAATCTTTTTCATAAGTTATCCTTTCTTTTGCCCCGTTTTTTCACGAGACTATTTTTTGATTTTATCACTAATTTATAAATCTAAATTTAACACGTAATTCGAGACATATCGGTCTTGCCAAACCGTATGCCTCATCTCCGAAATCTAAAAGCCGACAAAACGGCTTTAACAAACTATTAGCGTTTAGAGAATTGCGGGCTTCTTCTAGCTTTTCTTCTACCGAATTTCTTACGCTCGACGACGCGTGAGTCGCGAGTTAGTAAGCCTTTTGGTTTTAGGGTTGCTCTAAAGTCGGCGTCAAACAGAGCCAATGCTCTTGAAATGCCGTGTCTTAGCGCCTCAGCCTGAGCAGAGTATCCGCCGCCTAGAGTCGTTGCGGTTACGTCTACAGAACCTTCTTGTTTTGTTAAAAGCAGAGGTTGAACCACTTTTAGTTTGATAGCCTCGTGTCCGCCGAGCCAAGTGTTTAGATCAAGTCCGTTTACTAAAATTTTACCGCTGCCCGGTTTTATCCAGACTTTTGCTACGGCAGTTTTTCTTTTACCGGTTGCATAAACTTTCGCCATGATTATTTTCCTTCTTTTTTAGCTATTTGAGCCGTGTGCGGATGCTCGCTGCCGGCGTAAACTTTTAGTTTTTTTATCATCTCTCTGCCGAGTTTTGTTTTCGGAAGCATTCCGCGAACGGCTAGCTTAAATAGCTTTTCAGGTTTGCCAGCCAAAAGCTCGCCGAATTTCTCGCTCTTCGTGCTACCGAAATATCCCGAATGGCGGTGATAAAGCTTTTGCTCGGCTTTATTGTTGCCCGTAAATTCTGCTTTAGAAGCGTTGATTATGATAACGTAATCGCCGCAATCGACATTCGGAGTGAAATTTGGTTTATGCTTACCGCGAAGCAGCGTAGCTACCTCGGTTAGTAATCTACCAAAACGCTTGCCTGCCGCGTCAAGCACGATCCACTCGCGCTCCACTTCGTTTGGTTTTGTTATTTTCGTCATTTCTTACCCTTTAGATAATTTTAAGTCGTGATTGTATTCAAATGCACCTTACAAGTAGCTTAATTTAAGCTATATTTAAATATCAATGCTTCGAATTTCGTCCCGCAAAGCGTAAAATATCGCCGCCCTCACGCTCAAATTCGGATAAATTTGAGCCAATATTTTTTTGTACTCCTCAACCTGCGCGATATTTTCATCTATACTTTTATCGCTCGTTTTATAGTCGATCACGCAGATTTCATTTTCGTCCAAGCAGAGCAGATCAAGCTGCTTTAGCGCGCTCTCAAAGCGCAACGGCTGCTCTTTAAACACCCTTTTTGCTTGCGTCATTTGCTTAAATTTAGGCTCGTTTATCAAATTTAGCCCGCGCACGTAAATTTCATCCAGCTCGCCCTCGTCCAAAAATTTATGAAAAGCGTTTCGCATCGAAATTTGCGCCGTTTTTAGCGAACTCTCGTCAAATTTTTCCGCCATCTCGAGCAGATAGTGTAGCGCCAAACCAAAATAAATCGCCTTTTGATTTTTGCCCTCGGTTTTTGGCGTTTCATCTACGATTTGCTTTGAAATTTGAACTAGCTCTATAGGCTCAAATTTGCCCGGCGCCGTCAAATTTCGCGCCTTGCTAGGCGTAGGCTCGCCGAAGCTAAAATCAACCAAATCAAGATACTCTATAACCTCGCCGCTACTCTCGTACGCCCCAAAAAAGCTCGGGTTTCTGCCGTTTGCGCCCGTTTTTTTAACGATGATTAGCCCCCCAATCGCCCGAGTTAGCGCGACGTAGAGCTTGTTCATATCCTCTTCGCGCTCGAGCCGCGCCGCCTTTTCTTTTAGTTTTGCAAAATCCTCGTCGATGCACTGTTTTTTGACGTTGTGTCGCACCTGCCAGGAGCCCGTACCCGCGTCATATTCCGCGATGAAATTTGACCCGTCGTGCCGTCCGGCGCCCATTTTATCGCACACGATCACGTTTTCAAACTCCAGCCCCTTTGACTTGTGCACGGTCATTATTTTCACGCCCTCGCCGCTTTTTGCGCTCGCTTTAGCTTCAAATCTATCAAGATTATAGACAAACTCGGTCAAATTTGAATACGGCTGCGCTAGCTCAAGTAGTCGCAAAACGTCCGCATCGCTCATATCTACGCCGAGCCTGACCGCTAGATAGTGCAAGCTTTCAAGCGCCGATTTTTGCGGATTTATGCTTAGTTTTACAGCGTTTACGTCCAGGATCGCTTCGGTATTTAGCTTGTAAATTCGCTCGCCGAATAGACAAAATTTAGCGTATTCCGCTACTGCGCGCGCGTTTTTGCTAGCTAGCAGCGCCGTCACGCCCTCGCTCACGCTTTTTACGCCCGCCTCGCTCAGTAAATTTGAGATTTTATTTATATCGTCGTTTTTCCAGCAAAGCACTGTGATATCGTCCTCGCAGACCCCTTTTTGCAGGAGAAATTTAACCTGCTGCGTCGCCTCCATCGCCACGTCATCGCCGCTACTTACACGCACGAATCCAAGATCGTCCGCCTGCGCCTCAAAATACGGCATCTGCCCTACCAAATTTACTCGTTCGCCCTCTTTTTCGGGCGTTCTTTGCGGTTTAAAATTTTCGATTTTGCCCGCAAATACGGCGTTCGTAAATCTAACCAGCGCCTTTTTACTACGGTAATTTACCTCCAAATTTTGCGCTTTGATCTGCGGAAAATCGCGCATCAGCTTGCCGAAAAGCTCCTTTTTACCGCCGCGAAAACGGTAAATGCTCTGTTTTACGTCGCCGACGTAAAAAAAGCTGCCAAGCCCATTTTGTCCGTATCCGGCGACGATTTCCTCGATGAGCGGACGCATGATCTCGTACTGCGCAACATTGGTATCTTGAAACTCGTCGATGAGCAGGTGATTTATACGTCCGTCGAGTCTAAAATAAAGCATCTGCGCGTCCGTCTCGCCGCCTCGTAAAAGCTCGTAAACCAGGCGCGTCACGTCGCTAAAAGCGAGCGAATTTAGCCTTTTGTTTAGCGAGATTTTGCACTCTTTATAGATTTTTAAAAATCTAGCCAGCTCCGCGATTTTATACTCTTCAAGCGCGTCAAAATAGCGCTTTAGTCGCGCTTTTAACTCAAAAAATATCTCGTCGAGCTCCGGCGTATAAATTCTAGAAAACGTGCGATAATCAAGGCTCGCACGCGACATAAAAGATCGAGCCAAAATTTCGCTCGGACTGCCCTCTTTAACGGCGCTTTGCGCGTCTTTGCCGCCGCCTCTAGCTAGGACGTATTCGCGCATATTTTTTAGCGCTTCTGCGACGCCGCTTTCGTTTGGAAACGCCGCATTTTCGCTGCTTTTTAGCTCGCCGAAATTTTCGTAAAACATCTCCAAACTCTCAAAAAAGCTACTCTGGCTGCGCTCGGCCGTCGCTATCAAATTCGCAAGCGCTTTTAGTAGCCGTATATCCTTGCTCACGCTCGCGACAAACTCTACCCGCTGCAGCTCGTTTAAATTTTCGCTCACTTCAAAATCCGCGCTTAGCCCTAAATTTAAGCAAAAGCTGCGCAAGATGCCCACAAAAAACGAATCAAACGTACCGATTTTTAGATCGCTTTCTAAAAAATGAGTCGCCCGAGCATCGCGCATAGCCAAAATTTCATCCCTGCCCGCGCCCAAAATTTGCTCTAGCTCGGCTAGCTCGGCGCCCTTTTCTTCGAGCCGCAAAAATGTCTGCACGATGCGCTCTTTCATCTCATTAGCGGCCTTTTTGGTAAAGGTCAGCGCCGTTATCTCGCGCGCGTCGGCGCCCGATAGCAAAATCGCGATAAAACGCACGCTAAGCGCAAAAGTCTTGCCGCTGCCCGCACTCGCCTCGAGGGCCAAAAATGGCTTCATAGCTCGCCTTTCACTAAAATTTTATAGTCTTCGTATTCGCTCATCGCGCCCTTCGCCTCCCCGAAATTTATCGGCGTGTCGTTGATGGATTTTAGCTGCTCGATCGCCTCTGCAAGCGCCTCCGTGCTAGCCTCGCCCGCCACCAAGTTCATATTATCTTTGAGATCGTAAAAGTACCCCTCGCAAGGCCTACCCACGAGCGCTTCGTAAAAGGGCAGTTGCAAGGATTTAGCGTCAAATTTTCCGCTTTTATAATCAATCACCGCTAGCTCGCCGCCTCGCCCGTCTATGCGGTCGATTTTGCCCGTTATGCGCACGCCTGCAAACACGCTATCAAGCTCTTTTTCAAGCCCTTGCACGCGCCATCCCGCTTCATATCTCGCATCCTCTACGGCCTTAAATTTTTCCATCTTTATCATCGTTATCTCGCGCTCTAGCGGCGGCGTGTTTAGCTCTCTTAGCACCGTTTCAAATTTAGCGAGGTCAAATCTTTCAAATTTAGAATAATACTCAAAAAGCGCCCTGTGCAGCGAGTTACCAAAGTCCGCTGCAGACGCGGTTTGCGGCATAACGGGCGGCTTTACACCTAGGATATATCTGTAATAATACCGCCGCGGACACTGCAAATAGGTGTTTAGCCTGCTAAAAGAGAGCGGGATAGCGAAAAAATCGTGCTTGACGATGATATCCTGCTCGAAAATTTTAGGTTTTGCGGGCGTTTTTCGAGTAAATTTTATAAAATTTAGCGCTCGCGGGTTTTGGCTCGGCGTTTCGTTTTGCGAGGCGTTTTCGTCAAATTTATCGGCAGAATTTACGCCAAAATTTAGCTCGCCCTCCGCGTCAAATTCAAACAAACTCCGCTCCTTAGCGGTTTTTGCTTGCTTAGGTTTAGCCTCGTTCTTTTCGTCAAGATGTGGGTTCATCTCGGCCTCAAATTTCCGCTCGTCCGCAAAATCGGCCTCTGCGTTAAATTCGCCGTTAAACAGCGCCGCATAGCTCTCGTCGCTAAACCTCGCGTCCTCCACGGCGTTAAATTCGCCGAGAAATCTCGACGCGATTTTCTCCTCGTTTGCCGCGTAGCATATCGCCGCTTTTTTTGCGCCGCCGATCAGGCTCTCGTAGTAAAATCTCTGCAAATTTTCGCGGTCTACATAGCCGATAAGGCCCGCCTTTTGGCGCACGCGCGAGCTTAAAAACATCTCGTTTACGCTGCGCTTTGGCACCAAATCGTCGTTAAAATCAAGCACTATGACGCCCTCAAATTTAAGCCCGCGACTCTCCAAAACGCCCATGACGCCGATCTTGCCGCCGCCTACGTGATCAAGCCTAAGCCTGGCTAGCTTTATCAAAAATATCTCGCAAATTTGACGCAGCGTAAAGCTAAAATATCGCGCCAAACTCTGCGCGTAAAATAGCTCCTCGCGCGTTTTTTGCGCGGCGGCGTGGTCGTTCTCAAGCGTCAAAACCTCCTCCATCAGCGCCCCAAAATCCTCAAACGAGCAAGGCGCCTCAAAACCGTTTTTAAATTTCTCAAACAGCTCGCCGCTAACGCCAAATTCATGCAGATTAAACTCAAATTCATTGAAATTTTTATAGTTATCCTCGCTCAAATTTACACGGATTTTGTCGTTTATCGCAGTTACTATGCACTTTAAAATTTGAAAAAACCGCGTGCGCGTAAAGCTCTCGCCCATTGCGAAGTTAAACATCTTGCCGCGGTCGTGCAGGCGCAAGATCTCGGCAAAACTCTCATCGGGCAAGATAACGGCGATGTTTTCGGGCTTGATACCCTCGGCGACGAACTCGCTAGCCTTTGCCATCGCATAGGCCGCCTGCAAGCTCCTAGCACCGAAACTCCTTTTTAAAACGAGCGGATTTTTGCGCACGGCGCCCATTTTTCTTAGCTCGCGCGAGCTCAAATTTAGCTCAAATTCGCCGTACAGGCTAAACTCGCTCGCGTCAATGCCGGAGATTTCGGCTAGTTTTAGGATCAGTTTTTTGTTAAATTTACTGGTTTGAAAGATGATTTTTAGCGTCGTTAGCTTTGCGATCTCGCTAAACAGCTCCCACTCAAATTCGCTCAAAAAGCCGTCCACCTCAAGATAAATCTCGCGAAATTCTCTGACGAACCCGCCGTTTAGCCGGCAAATTTCAGGTAGCGCGATGCCGTCGTATAGATTTTCGGCCGCGAGCAGCTCCTTATATCGCGCAAGCACCGCCTCAAGGATACCCAGATGCTCCTCGTAATCGGCGTAAATATCGCTAAATTTCAGATCCGCCACGCTCTTTTTACTGATGGCGAGCTCCTTAAAAAAGCTAAAAAGATAGTCGTTGTTTTTCAAAAACGCAAAAAACTCGGACGGGATACGCAGCCGCTCGGAGGCCTCTCTCACGCTCGCGCAGGCTCGCTGCATCAGCACCAGCGCGTACGCCTCGTCTGCCTCAAAGCGCCCCGGCATCAGCACGGCCTTTTGCTCAAACTGCGCTATCGTCATGGCCTTTGGCACGAGTTCATTTTGAAATTTCGCGTTAAATTCGCGAATCTTTCGCGAGTTGGTAAAGATATAAAGTTTGTCTAAATTTTGCATAGAGGCTCTTTGTTTTTTGACGCAATGATAACCCAGAGCGGCTGAAAATCAAAGAAAACTAGCGCGCCTCGAAGCTAAATTTATAAAAGCCCGTATCGTTTGCGTCGGAGATTTTTAGCAAAATTTGCCATTTGCCTTTTTTGGGGAGCGCAACGGGCTGCGTTTTTAAAATTTGCCCGTCGAATCTAGCGCTCAAATTTTGATTTTGCTCGTTCGTCGCGGGTCTGGTTAGTAAAATCTCATGCGTAAAATTCGGCGCCACCGAGCCGTTTTTGCTCTCGACGGCGATCTTAAAACATCCGTTTAACCCGTCAAATTCCGGCTCAAATTTAAGGGCGTATCTGGCGTCAAACCTGCGCTGGCTAGCCTCGATCTCGTTTATATTTTCATCGACGTTTTGGTAGCGCTCGAAGTAAAACTCGTCCATCTCCACAGGGTTTTTCACGGCCAGAATGATGGTCGCTACGCAGGAGGCGACTATCAAAATAAGCGAGATAACGATAGCGTGAGGCCAGTAGTTTTTAGCCATTTTTCCTCCTAAATTTTCTAAACGCGGCGACGCAAACGACAAGCACGATAGAGCCGTAGATAAAAATCCTAAACGCATCTAACGTCAGGCGGTTTTGGCTACCGATAGCGTTTTGCAAGCTAACGCCCTTGCTCGCGGCGATCTGTTCGGCAAGATCCGCGTAGCCGTTTAGCACGGCGGCATTAAAGATATCTTTGCCGTTTTTGGACGCTAGTATCGGCAGAATAGAGCCCGAGCTTGGATAGGGGCTTAAAATTTTCTCTTTATCAAAAAGCTTTAGCGTCTGGGGATCGGCGAAAATTTCCACCTTATGCTCCGCTTTAGCAAGCATCAAAAGCGCGTAAGGCGGGGTCAAATTTAGCTGCGCGGCCGCTTCTTTTAGCGTTTTGCCCCCTAGACTCTCATAAACCGCAACACCCGCAAATACGCCGCTTTTGCCAGTTAGCTCCTCGCCCAAAACCGTGATTTTCTCGCTAACGGCGGGGCTTAGGATGTTTTGATTTACCAAAACTATCTCGCGAGGTAAATTTGAGCCCTGCAAAGTCGCCGCTCCGTAAAAAATAAAAAGTAAAAAGATAAAAAATGCGCGGGTTAAATTTGTAAATTTGAGCGCGAGAAAGCGAGAAAGGATAGCTAAATTTGAACGAGCGTAATTTATAAATTTCATCGGCCAAATCGCGTATTTTCGCGCAAAACACAAAGCGCGCCGCTTAAATCTAAAATTTGAAAAAGAGCGGCAGAGTCTGCGCTCTTTGATTTATCAAATTTCATCCCACGAAAAGGTGATTTGGCGTTAGCACCGCCCACGCCGTAAATGCCGCCGCCGCGATGAGTCCCGCGACGATAAATTTCTCCAAAATCGCTTGCATATTTACTCCTTTACGCGCACTTGCTTGGCGTTATCCGCGCTTTTCATCTTTAGCTCGGAGGCGTTTAGCGAGTAGGGTTTTTGCGCGACTTCTTGCTGCAGCTTGATCGCGTAGTACGTGAGCGCCGCTAGGATCGCTAGCAGTAGCCCGGTCGCGATGAGTAGCCCCGTCACGCCGTGTAGACCGAAAACGTTTCGATTCGTGTTTTCCATTTATTCTCCTTTAGAAAGCGAGATAACGTACTCGCCGACGGCTTTTTGCTGCAAGGCGTTTAGCCTGCCGTCGCTAAATTTAGGCATCGTACCGATAGCGCCCTTTTTACCGTGCTGTAATACGTCCTCGACAAAGGACGCCGTGCCGTATTTAGATAGATCGGGAGAGTTGCCATCCATACCCTTGCCGTCCTCGCCGTGGCAGGCTGCGCAGGTAGCAAAAAGCTCCTTGCCCGTTTCTACCAAATTTTCGTTTTTAGTCTTTTTTATGCCCGAAATTTCTTTAGCTATGTAGGCCGCGATCGCCTTTGCGCCCTCCTCGTCAGCCATACCCGCAGGCATCTCGCCCATCGGGTACTCAAGGCCTTTTGAGCCGTTTATTATCGTATCAAATATCCCCTCTTCGCTACCCCATTTAGAAAGGTCTGCCGCCTTGCCGTTTATACCGTCGCCGGTTATACCGTGGCAGGAGGAACACTGCACCAAAAACAGGCTCTCGCCCATAGCGTGAAGCGTCTTGGCGTCCACGTTTGCGAAGCGTTTTTCAAATTTAGCGTTTGCGGCGGCGACTTCTTCGTTGTATTCGCCGATTTGCGAGTAGGAGTTTACCGGATAGCCCGCGATCATATACCACAAGGCCCAGACGATGCATATCGCATAAACTATCGCCCAGCCCAGCGGTACGGAATTTTTGTACTCGCCTATGCCGTCCCAGCTATGCTCGCTTAGCTCGGCCTTAGGTTTTGCTACCTTCATTTGCCCGACCAAGCGACTCACGACGAAAACCGTGGCTAAAACGATGGCAATAGCTCCGATAAGCCCCAGTAAATTTACGTTATCTTCTAAATTAAACCATTGCATTATTTTTCCTTTTTAGCGTTTTGCTCTATGGACGCAGACTCTAAAATTTCCTCGTCGATACCGTCTTTTAGGGCAAGATCGGAGTATCTTTCGTAGTTTCGCCTGCCACTCTTTTCGGATCTATAAAGATGAAAATAGTATCCGTAAAGAAGCGCGGCGCACACGGCTAGAAAGATAAAAGCTCCGTATCCTTGGATATCTCTTAGAGTCTGCGCATCCATAAATTTGCCTATTTTAAGCTATTTAGATAGGCGATGAGCGCCACTATCTCGCGGATCTCTCCGCGCTCAAAGGCCTTTTTGACCTCTTCGTCCTTCATCTCTTCAACTATAGCGGCGGCTTCTTCTTTGGCGGCTGCTTGCGCCTCCTCGTAGGTGCCTAGTCTTGGCATGCCCTCTACGTCGTACGGTACGCCAAATACCTTTTTCGTCGTCACCGCCTCGCCGTATGCCGTCTCGATATCGGCGTTGTTGCTAAAGTGATGCTTATAAGCAGGCATTATAGAACCCGGCACCACGGAGGTCGGGTCTTTCATATGATTTTCGTGCCAGTCGGTGGTGCGGTAGTTACCCACGCGCCAAAGGTCGGGGCCGGTCCTCTTTGAACCCCAAAGATGCGGACGGTCAAACGCATACTCGCCGCTAAGCGAATACATGCCATATCTATCGGTCTCGGCCTTAAAAGGGCGAATTTGCTGCGTATGGCAGGCGTTACAGCTATCTTTCATATACACGTGTTTGCCCGCAAGCTGTAAAACCGTCGGCGGCTTGGTGCCCTCAAGCGGCCTAGCTCTGTTGGCAAAATCAGGCAAAATCTCGATCACGCCCGCATAGGCGATAAATATAAAAACCATAACCGCAAAAAAGAAGGGATTTTTCTCTAACCAACTAAACATTAGCAACCTCCTTTACGCCAGCAGGGCTCGCGCTTAGCGGCTCTTTTTCGAGCGCCTTGGCGCCAAAACTCTTGTAGATATTATAAACAAATATAAAAAATCCAAGCAGATATAGCAGCCCGCCCACGGCTCTGATCCAGTAGTACGGCACGATATTTATCACCGTATCGATAAACGAGTAGGCTAAATTTCCGTATTCATCCGTCGCGCGCCACATCATACCCTGAGTGATGCCCGCGATCCACATCGATGAAAAGTAAAGCACTATGCCGATAGTCTGTATCCAAAACTGAGTTTCCATCAAGGATTTTGAGTAAATTTCGCGTTTAAAC
This sequence comes from uncultured Campylobacter sp., assembly GCA_963525315.1. Lineage (GTDB taxonomy): Bacteria > Campylobacterota > Campylobacteria > Campylobacterales > Campylobacteraceae > Campylobacter_A. The sequence continues at coordinate 80,841 of CAURKB010000001.1, forward strand.
ACGCGAGGAGTCATGTGATAAAGCGCCGCCATCGTCATAAAGCCGACCCAGCCTAGCGTACCGTCGTGCACGTGTCCGGGCACCCAGTCGGTAAAGTGCGCTAGAGCGTTTACGGACTTGATCGCTAAAATCGGCCCCTCAAGAGTAGAAAACATATAAAACGTCGAGCCTAAAATCATAAATTTGATAAGAGGATTTTCTCTAAGCTGCTGCCACTCGCCGCGCATCGTTAGGAGCATATTTATCGCCGAACCCCAAGACGGCAGTATCAAAACGACGGAAAATACCGAGCCCATCGTCTGCATCCAATCAGGCACCGCAGAGTAGATCAGATGGTGTCCGCCCGCCCAAAGATAAAGGAACATGAGGCTCCAAAACGAGAAAATAGAAAGCTTGTAGGAAAATATCGGCTGACCGCTCTCTTTAGGGAGGAAGTAGTAAATTTGAGCGATTATCGGCACGGTAAATACAAACGCCACGGCGTTATGCCCGTACCACCACTGCACTAGCGCGTCGTTGGCTCCGGCGTACATCGAGACCGAGTGCCACCAGTTGCCATATCCCGAAACCAGCTTGGTCGGCACGGCCATGTTGTTAAACAAATAAAGCATCGCGATACCTAAAAACGTCGCTATAAAATACCAAACCGAGATATAAAGCGTCCTCTCGCGGCGGATACCGATAAGTCCGAATATACTAACACCCCAAAGCACCCAAAGCACGACCACGCCGATATCTAGAGGCCACTCTAGCTCAGCGTACTCTTTTGACGTGCTAACGCCGGCAAGTAGGCTAAATACGCCGCCGGCCATAACCAGCATATATATCCAAAAGTGCAGCTTGCCTACCGCCATCAAAAACGGCGACTCGCTCATCGAGACCTTTAAAACCCTCTGTCCGATGTAGTACCACGTCGCAAAAACGCCCGAAAGCATAAATCCAAATATCACACCCGCCGTGTGTAGCGGTCTTAGGCGGCTAAAGGTGCCGTATTCGCCCGCGAGATAGTTTAAGTCCGGGTACGCCATCTGAAACGCTATGAAAACGCCGACGCTCATACCGACTATCCCAAACAGTATCGTCGCGAACATAAAATACTTGGCGACCGTGTAGTCGTAGCTTAGCGCCCTGTCTAGTCGCATCGATATCCTCCTTTGTTTATTTTGTTATTAGATTGTTATTTTATTAGATTTTTAGTGTAAAATCGCTTAACCGACCTAAATTTGCGTTTCAAATTTTACTTTTTCAGCTCGATTTTATAGCCTAGTCCCGGCGAGTTTTTGATAAGACCGGCGCCCACTTTATCGCGTATTCGCTTGATAAAGGTTCTAACGGCGGGATCGTTTACCTTTTCGCCAAACCACACCACGTTTCTAATCTCCTCGGTTAAAACGAGCGTGCCTATGCGTTTAACTAAAAGCGAGATAAAGGCCAGCTCTTTTTTGGTTAGCGCGATCTCGACGCCGTTTTTTACGAGCACTTTTTTGGTTTGATTAAACGAATATCCGCCCGAAATCTCGATGATATCGGCGCCTATGATTTTGGTTTTTACGATCTGTTCTAGCAGGGTAAAAAGCTCGTCCATATCGATAGGCTTGATCACGTATTTATCGATACCCACATCGATAGCTTTTAGCAGCTTTTCCTTTTCGCTATATGCGCTTAGGATCACTACGGGCGTGTTTTTTGAGAACTCTTTTATCTGCCTTGACATCTCAAGTCCGTCCATGATAGGCATCATGATATCGGCTATCACGATATCGGGGCTAAATTTTTTAAATTTCTTAAGCCCCTCGTCGCCGTTTGATGCTGAAATGACCTTTTGAAATACGCCTGCGAAAACCTCTTGCATCGACTCTCTTATGCTATCCTCGTCTTCAACTAGCAGTAGCGTTAGCTCTTTAAAATTTTTCATTTTTCATCCTTTAGCGGCAGCTTTATCTCAAATTCCGCTCCAAATTTTACGTTTTTAGCGCCGGCGCTTCCGCCGTGATTTTTGGCTATGCTTTTTAGCATGTATAATCCGATGCCCGTGCCTAAGCTTGGGTGCTTGGTAGTAAAATACGGCTCAAAAATCTTGTCCATTATCTCCTCTTTTATGCCGCCTGCGTTATCCGTTACTCTTATGATAACAAATTTATCCTTTGTTTCTAGGCTTAGAGTTACTTTTTTATCGCCTTTTTTATTTGCTAGCGCATCTTTGGCGTTAGAAAGCAGTATGATCACGGCCTGGCAAAGCTGCGACTCGAAACCGTAAATTTGACCCTCGCTTTTTAGCTCCAAATTTACGTCTATGCCCTCTTTTTCGTAGGTTCCCTGCACCATCTTTAGCGCGTTTTCTATCGCAGCCGAGGGCAAGAAAACCTCCTTCTCGCGCTCGACGTTAAAAAAGTTTCTAAAATCCTCGATCGTCTGCGACATGCCCTTTATAACGCGCTTTGCGTGCTCGTAGCCGGCCTCGAATTTCTCGTTTGCTTTGACGCCCTCTTTTAGCTTAAAAAGCGTAATACTAAGCTCGTTTAAAGGTTGGCGCCACTGGTGAGCGATGTTTGCGATCATCTCGCCCATCGAGGCTAGACGCGACTGCAAAAAGAGCATTTTGGTTTTTTCCTCGTTTTTCTTGATCTCGGCTTTTACCAAATTTTCTAGATTTTGGTTTAAATTTACGAGCTTGGCCGTCTGCTCGGCGACTCTGTTTTCGAGATTTTCGTTTAAATTTAACAGCTCTTTTTTCGTCTTTTCAAGCTCGTTGTTTAGGTTTATCACGTCCGTCACGTCATGCCTGATCGCAAGAAATTCCTCGATCTCTCCACTTAAATTTAAAATCGGGATGACGGTCGTGTTTAGATAGACGTCGCGGCCGTCTTTGGTGCGGTTTCTTATCGTGCCTTTATGCACTTTTTTGGCTAAAATCGTCTCCCAAAGCCGCGCGTAAACGTCCTTTGGCACCTCGGGATGGCGCACGATGTTGTGATTTGCGCCGATTAGCTCCTCGCGCGTAAAGCCCGACATCTTACAAAACTCGTCGTTTACGAAGGTGATAGTGCCGTTCGTGTCGGTTTTTGAGACGATATTGCTGGTCTCGATAGCCTCTTGATACTGTCTAAATCTTTCTTTGATATCATCCATTGCTCGCCGTAAATCCTATAAAAGATAGATAAATTCCGTAAATTATTATCGCCGCGCCACTTAAATTTAGCGCGTGTTTTTTAAATTTTTCGCTCACGGCCTTTAAAACCAGCGCGTAAAAGCTCATCGCAAAAAAGCTAACCGCACCAAAAGTCGCTGCGATGGCTGCGCCCTTTGCCCCGCTGCCGCTAGCTACGGCCAAAGCTAAAAAATAATAAACCACTCCGCACGGCAGCAGCCCGTTTAAAAACCCGAGCGTCAAAAACCCGAGCACGCTATTTTTAGAGATTGCGGCTTTCATTTTTTCGTTTAAAATTTTGGATAAAAATGCATTTTTCTCGATAAAATTTAACACAGCTCCGCGCCTGATGAGTGCGACGCCCAAAACCGCCATAAAAACGCCGATAGCAAAAAATAGGTAGCCTCGCGCCGCAAGAGATAGCGTAAAAACGCCGCCAAGCGACCCGAAAATAAAGCCAAGTAGCATATAAGCGCAAATTCGAGCTAGGTTATACCCTGCTATCATCGCTGCGCTAAAAATTTTACCTTTACCGCTCAAAAACCGTGCCAGCGCGATAGCAAAACCGCCGCACATACCTACGCAGTGGCCAACCGAGCTAAGCGCCGCGACGCTCAAAATCGAAACAAACTCCGCGCCGCTCATCAAATTTGACCGATAAATTTCATTTGCGAATTTTATCCGCGTACGCGTTAAATTCATCCCGCAAATTTAACTGCAAATTTAGCTCAAATTTGACCGCGGCTAGCAACTATAAAATTTCTAAAAACTGTTTAAAGATATATTTGCTCTCGCTCGGCCCGCCGCTAGCCTCAGGGTGATGCTGCACCGAAAATACAGGATAATCCTTATACTTCACACCCTCGATCGTGCCGTCGAAAAGATTTCTATGCGTGATCTCGGCGACCCGCGCGATCTCCTCTGGAACGTTATAGTTGTGATTTTGCGCCGTTATCTCGACCGCCTTGGTTTGCAAATTTAAAACCGGGTGATTTGCGCCGTGCTGACCGAATTTTAGCTTGTACGTCTCAAAGCCAAACGCGTTGCTAAGCAGTTGATGTCCGAGGCAAATACCAAAAATCGGCACTCGCGCCTCAATCAGCTTTTTTATCTGCGCGATCTCGTTTTTCAGAGCCTTTGGTTCGCCTGGGCCGTTTGAGAGAAACACGCCATTTATCTCGCCTTTATTAAATTTAACGATGAGCTCGTCTGCTTGCACGTCGTGCGGGTAAATTTGCGTCTCAAGGCCCATTTCGCAAAGCTCGTTTAGGATGTTTCGCTTCACGCCGTAGTCGATGACGGCGATCTTTTTGCCGTTTGATTTTAGCGGAGCGTATGATTTACTCGCGTGATCCCAGGCGCCGTTTTCGTGAACGTAAATTTGCTCTGTGCTCACCTTTGCGACGTAGTTTATCTCTGAGATTCTAGGCGAGTTATCGAGCAACTTTTTTAGCTCTTTTTCGTCTGAAATTTCAGTCGAGATCACCGCGTGTAACGCGCCGTTATCGCGTAACATCTTGGTTAAAAATCTCGTGTCGATATCATAAACGCCAAATTTGCCTTGCTCTTTGAAAAATTCTTCCAAGCTCTTTTGCGAGCGGAAATTTGACGTAGTAGCGTTAAAATCCCTCATCAAAACGCCGCTAGCGTGGATTTTGGCGCTCTCCATATCGTCTTCGTTTACGCCCACTATGCCGATCTCAGGCATCGTAAAAACGATAAACTGCCCCGCGTAGCTAGGATCGCTCATGATCTCTTGATAGCCAGTTAGGCTCGTGTTAAAGACCATTTCGCCGCTAGCCGTACCGCTCGCGCCAAAGGCCTTCGCCTGCAAAAAAATGCCGTTTTCAAGGTAGATATAAGCTCTCACAGCATGCCTCGTTTTCTTAGTTCGTCCTCGTACAGCCGCTCAAATACGATGTCGTACTCCTCGGTGCCCGGGATTAGTTTGCGCTTGTAGCCGTCGATCTTGTCGATGACCACGTCTTGTAAAATTTCATACGTTTTTAGATACTCTTCGATCGAGCCGTAGATGATGTTTTTGATACGATTTTCGGAAACCGTGTAGTCGATGAGCCCCTTTTTCCAAGCACCCTCAAGCACTAGGTGGGCGACGTTGCTAAAGCGGTCTTCGTACGTAAGGATCACGCCGTACTCTTTGGCCAGCTTCTTTTTTACGAGCCAAAACATATTTTTTCTATCGACTTGCATGCTCTCCATATCGTCTTCGTTCTCGGCGAGCACCTCGTTTACGCGCTCTTCAAGAGCTTTTTCTTTTTGTAAATCGTTATCTAAAATTTCTTTCGCGCATGCCGCTACGGGCTCTACTCCGCGCGTTAAATTTACGAATCCGGACTTTAATAAATCAATAGCGATTTTGTGCGCGATATAGGGTGTGTGTGGGAGTTTTATACGCATTTTTACCTCTCTTTTTGGGCTTGATTTTAACCAAAATTTGGTAAGAAATACCTAAAATCTCACGGAGTTTTTGTTTTGGCGGGCGTTTGTTTTTTAGTAAAATTTGAAGTAAAATTTGACGCTCTGATAAAACGCTTTTAATGCCGAGCGCTATTTAAATTTGAGCTTTTGCATTAAATTTTACGGCGGCGAATTTGGGCTAAAATTTAGACGAAAACCGAGATAAATTTAGAGCGGCCGCGGCTCTAAATTCACAAATTTAGCAGATTGCCCGCCGGGCCGTCGGGCGAAGTAGGAGAGACTTCCTGCGTTACGTTTTTTTCGGCTTTTATAAATGGCGGGCCTTGCTTGATTAAAAGCGTGATTTCAGACGCTGCGGCAGGCTCCATTTTTGCCATTATCGCGGAGATTTTTTTAGGGCTTAGCGAGTACATGATGCTAGCCGCGTCCGCCCTATCCATCGCGCTTAGCACGTCGGCGGCGGCTTGGTCCTTCATTTTGCCGTAAGCCTCGCCGACCTTGTCGCTAGTCATCGCTTTTAGCTCTTTTACGATTTCCTCGTTTTTCTTTAACAGCTGCTCGGTTTGCTTTTTTTCCTCTTGCGCGCGGGCTAGAGTTGCGTTTATCTCGGCCTCTTTGACGGCTAGCTTGGCATTTCGCTCCTCAAAAAGCGCCGCCGAACTCGCTCTAAAAGCCTCCAAACTCTGCCTTGCTTCGTCTATTTTAGCAAGCTCCCTTTTTAGCTCGTCTTTTCTGGTTTCAAATATCGAAACGCAGTCCACCGGGATCTTAAAGCCGCTTTGCGCCGGGCTTTGAACATTTGTACCGTTTGCGCCCCAAACGCATAAATTTAAAGTTATTAAAATCAAAATTTTTTTCAAGCCTTCGCCTCTTTTTGCCTTGTAAAATTCATCGTCGCAAACTCGTCCAGAGCCGCCGCTTCGGCCTTTTTTATCTTTTCTATTTGCGCGCTAAAGTCCTGCGTTTGCAGGTATTTCATCTTTTCGTACTCCAAATTTGCCGCCTTGTACTGCCGCTCGAGGTGCGCGATATTTTTTTTCATTAGCTCGAGCCGCTCGGTTAGCAGATTCTTTTCTCGCCGCATAGCGCCAAGAAGCTCCAGCGATCCGCGCAGATCGGTTGCAGAGCCGCTAGAGGGCATTTCAAATTTTGAAATTTGCTCGGTAGCCTGCGCTATGAAGCCCTCTATCATCGCCGCTTCGTTTCTGGTTCTTGCTAAATTTAGCTCGATTTTGTCTAAATTTCGCTTTTTTATATTTACGATTTGCGTAAATTTGCTTTTCATCTTAACGAACTATCGTGTCTTCGCGCTCCGGGCTCGTGGAAACGATGCCGACCTTTACGCCCGTGATCTCCTCGATGCGTTTGATAAAGGCTTTTGCGTTTGCGGGAAGATCCTCAAATTTACGCGCCCCTTCTACCTTATCCCAGCCATCAAGCTCCTCGTAGACTGGTTTTACATCCTCTAAGTCGCTTGGGAAATACTCAATTATCTTGCCGTTTTTTTCGTAGGCTTTGCAGATTTTTACCTTTTTAAAGCCGTCTAAAACGTCAAGCTTCATCAGTGCAAATTTATCCACGCCGTCGAGTCTCGCCGCATATCTCACGCCTACTGCGTCAAACCAGCCGGTACGTCGCGGTCTACCAGTAGTTGCTCCGTATTCGCGTCCGATTTCGCGTATCTTTTCGCCGTCTTCGCCCATATCCTCGGTAGGGAAGGCGCCGTTGCCAACGCGCGTGGTATAGGCTTTGATGATGCCGATCACCTCGCCGACGTTTTTAGGGCTTAGTCCGATGCCGCTGCAGCTGCCTGTGGTTACGGTGTTTGAGCTAGTTACGAAAGGATAAGTGCCGTGATCGATGTCTAGCAGCGTGCCCTGCGCGCCTTCTAGCAAGATTTTCTTATCCGCGTCTATCGCCTCCCACACCATGTGCGTGGTGTCAACGATAAATTTACCCAGCGCTGCCTCGTAGCTCTTTAGCTCGCCCAAAAGCTCATCGCGAGCAGGAGCTTTGACGCCCAAAACGTCTAAAAACGCTTTATTTGCCGCAAAATCCGCCAAAATCGCGTCACAAAGCTTTTCTGGATTTTTTAGCTCCCCGACGCGGTGTCCGCTGCGGCTGATTTTGTCGCTATACGCAGGTCCTATGCCCTTGCCCGTCGTGCCGATAGCGTGCGCGCCTTTGGCCTTTTCTTTGGCCTGGTCTATTTGCGCGTGATAAGGCAAATTTAAATGCGCCTTGTCGCTGATAAATAGCCGCCCAAAAACGTCTCCGAACTGCTTTAATTCTTCGATTATCTCGGCCGGACAGAGCACGACGCCGTTGCCGATGATGTTGATTATATTTTTATGAAGTATGCCTGAGGGAACCTGATGCAGCGCGATTTTCTTGCCCTCTACGACGATCGTGTGGCCCGCGTTGTGCCCGCCTTGACACCTGCACACCATATCGTAGCCGCCGCTTAGCAGATCTACGATCTTACCCTTGCCTTCGTCTCCCCACTGCACGCCCACTATCACGTCAGCCTTGCTCATACTCTCTCCTTTTGATCTAAATTTTCGATTAACGCGTCGGTATATACGCCAAATCCGCTGCTTTTGATACCCTCTATCTCGTAGTTGCCGCCACCGCTTAGCACGGCGTTACCGCCTAAAAATCTAAAAAACAGCTTGTCATAATACCGCATCTTTGAATAATATAACGGAACAATTCTTAAATTTTCATATTTTACCGCTTGGGCTAGCTCTTTTATCTCAAGTAGCGCGGTTTTTATCTCGTCTGGCACTACCGGCAAGATCTCGTCGATGTCCGCAACCGTATTTACGAAGGCTAGCCTTTTTAGCCACTCTTCGTTTTGATTTAGGATTTTTTCGATCTCGCCGTGCTCAAATATCGAAATAGGCAAATTTAAGAGCCTGCACACGATCTGCGGGATCGCGATATGGCTGATTTGTAGCACTGGCGCGAGCTCAAACGACTCAAAAAGCTCCTTTGCGATCTTGACGCTAGTAGCCAGATCACTCTCACCGATTAGCTCGGCGCCGATTTGATAGATTTCAGTGCTAGGGTACTTAAAAACCGGCTGGATGTAAAACCAGCGTTTAGGCTCGGTATCTTTTAGGCGTCTAAGCACGATACGCACGACGTCCACGGTGCTATCGGCGCGCAGGCTGATTTGGTGATTTTCGTGATCGCTAAAGCGCACCAGAGCCGTTGGCTGCACGCTTAGGTGCTGGTGATACGAGAAAAACGGCGTCACGATCTCGTGAAATCCGTTTTTTTCTAAAATTTCGCTCGCCGTGCGCTCGATCTTTCTTTTTAGTTTCGCGCTTTGTCCGAAATACAGCCTCGTGCCGCTCGGTATCTCGTGCTCGTAAACGTTTGCGTCAAATTCGCTCACTCTTACTCCTTTGCTTTTGATTCGTTTCGGTCGCTCCAGGCTCTCTCCACGGCAGCTCGTGAAACGCCGCTACGAAATACGCGGGCTTGCCGCCCTCAAAAATCGTAACGATACTAAGCTGCTCTAGATAAATTTCGCCGTTTTTACGCTTGTTATAAACCTCGCCGCTATAAAAACCGTTTTTTAGCAGGCTTTGCCACATATTTTCGTAAAATTTAGCGTCGTGTACGCCGGACTTTAATAAATTCGACGGCTTGCCGACGGCCTCGCTCTTCTCGTATCCGGATACTTTGCAAAAAGCGTCGTTTACGCCGGCAAAAGTCCCGTCTAACAAGACCGTAGCCACGCCTTCGCTAGAGTTTGCCAAAAGGCGCAAAATCGCCTCGCCGCGCAAGCCTTGTCCGCTTGATAAACTAGACGCCGCGCCTTGTAGCGAGATTAGGTTTCGCGACAACTCGCATTCGATAAAATATCCGATCGCCTCGTCGATATTTTTGCCGTCTTGCGAGATAAATTTGACGAAAATATCGCACTTTACGCTCTCTAAATTTTTCCTCATCAACCTGCAAGGCTGCAAGCTCTCAAACTCCTTTTTGCGCAAATTCGCGCCGTAGAGTCTAAATTTGATATTAAATTCGTTTAAAAATTTATCCAAATCATCCGGATGAATGATGTTTTTAAAGTCAAAATCCGCAGCAAGCATCTCTGCTGGTTTATAGCCCAAAACGCGTTTGACGCTATGCGAGACGCCCGATACCGCGCCTACTAGCCCGCCTTTCCACGCGACGCTAAATGTCGGCGAATGCTCGCTCATCAAATCTTCCTTCGCCGCGTTTTTCTTTAAAGCGTCGCTTTGCGTGACGTCTTCTATCACACAAAAGCCGATCTTTTCGCCGCAGCTAAGCTCGTAATTTTGTTTGCGGATGCGTATTTGTCTAGTCTGGCCGTCCGCTGCGATACGGCTCGTTTCGTAAATTTGCGCGCCGTCCTCTTGCAAAATTTTGATTTGAGCTAAATCCGGCGCGTTTAGCAGGGTTAAATTTTTACCCTTTATCTCCTCCGCGCTAAGTCCGTAAAATTCGCAAGCCTTCGCGCTAGCCTCTAGTATCTCGCCGCTTTTTGCGTCGATTAAAAGCAAGATAAAAGGCCCTTTTTCAAACAAAAATCCAAACTTACTCGAGTATCTCTCAAGAGCCGCCTTGCTCGCCTCGCGCTCGTCAAAAAGGCTCTTTACGTCGCTTGCTATTTGCTCAAAATCGTCTATCTCGCCGAATTTTAAATACCCGCTTATCTCCTCGCCGCGCCTTGCCTTTCGCGTTAGATTTTTGATGACGTAGATGGGCTTTACAACGTTTTGTTTCATAAATCTAGCGTAAAATAGCGTAAAGAGCGAACCAGCACCCAAAAATACGCCGCAAACTAGCAGAAAAATTAAATTTTCGCGCACGAGCTTGCTTAACGGATAATAAGACACGGCCACAACGCCTTCGTTAGGCACTTTTGCCGCTAGATAAACGTCTTTTTGCGACGAATTTAGCGCAAATTTTATCCCTCCGCCAATGTAATCGGCAGGCGCGCCGTATACGTCAAATATCTTTTTACGCTCCAAAACCAGCTCAGTATCGCCGTGAAAAAGTATCTCGCCGTCGTCTGAGACGACGAAGGATTTCGCGCCGCCAAAGCCGCGGTTGTTGGTTAATTCATCATAAATGAAAGAATAATTTATCAGTACTGCTAAAATCTCTCCGCTACTCATCTTTATCGCGGTAAATCTCGATGCGGAGTCGCTTTTATCAAGGGCGAATTTAGAGCGCAGAGTCTCGCCCGCTTCCGCGTCCGCCCCAAACCTATAAGCGAAAAAAACACAAAAATAAGCCCCAAGTATATCGTAGGTCGTTAA
>CAURKB010000002.1:0-46868 GCA_963525315.1 uncultured Campylobacter sp.
ATACTAACGCCACAAACAGCACCGATAACGTAAGATTCGTATTCGACAAGGTAAAGGGCGATGTGAAATTTGGAACTATAAAAAATTTAAGCTCGCTAGACGGAGATTTTAGAAATATAGACAAAACATTAGTTATCGGTCATATGATAAATTCAAAGAGCAACTCTGCGGTTTCTTTAAATTTGGAAAATATTAAAGAAAATGTAAGTCTAGGCGGAATAAAAAGTAGCCGACTGGATATAAAAGCTAAAAATTTAGATAAAGATTTTATGGTTACAGGAGTGTTTGATCTAATGGGGGCGACGAACTCCGTGGCTCATGACGCTAATTTTTCTTTTGACGGCATTAAAGGTAGCGTAAGAATAGGTGATATTTTTAATTTTAATAACGTAAAATTTGATGCTAAGAACGTAGACGGAAGCTTTGATTTAGATACTTTTGATAACGTTGCGGACGATGCTACGGTAACCTATAATTTTAAAAATATGAACGGTAACGTAAATGCGGGCGATGTAAACTACGGCTCAAACAATGCAGTAGGCCTAAAATACTCTTTAACCGCCGATAATTTAGCTCAAAGACTACAGATAGGCACTATCGGTATAAAAGAATCATCGCCTACGGATATCCATGAGGGTTCGGTAAACATCGATTCCGGCAGAACCGAAGGTACGGTAACCATCCGCGACGTAACGACAGGCGCAGACTCTACGGTAAAAATCGATCTAAGCCAAACCTTGCAAGCAAATAACGTAGGCAATATAACCGGCGGTAACGTAACGTTTAAAAGCTCGGCCATCAGTCACACTAACGGTTCTAGTAGCGTAAATATAACTCTTGCTTCTACTACCGGTATTAACGTAGATCCTAAAGCTAACGTAACGGGTTCTGTGGGACAGGATAAATTTGAGTTTAACTTTAGAGCCGTAAGTTCGGAATTTGCCGGAGAAACCTACGCCGTAGGCGGAGACCTAGGCGACGGTATTGATGAGTACACGATAAACTCTACAGTTAGAGCCGATAGTCTTAAAAAAATAGAACTGAGCGCTATAAAAAACGTAGAAAACGGAACTATAAACATAGGTGCGAACTTGATTGCTAACAATACCAAATCTCTAACCGTAAAAGGTACCGACGGCGATGACGTATTTAATCTAACCGGCATCCTAGCCAGCGGAACGGACAGAAAACCAAACGTCCTAACCCTAGACGGCGGTAACGGCGTAAATACCTATAATATAGGCTCTAGCTCAAAATCGGTTCTAGATTCTAGCGGCAACGTAGTTAAATACGTGTCGGTCGTAAACGTCAAAGACGGCGATAAAATAACCCTAGGCGCGGCCATAACCGATAATGAAATAAAAAAAGTATCCGCGTACTTAGACAACGAAACGAGCCTTAAAAACGCCGTCAATAAAGTTCTAAACGCCGCCGATGTGTCTGCTACGGCTAATACTACGTACGCTTTTATGTATAAAAACGATACGTATTTGATCCAAGACGCAAACGGAGCGCAAGACGATATCACGGTTAACGATAGCTTAATCAAACTAGCCGGATATCACATCGATAACCTAAATCCATACGTGTCTGGTACAGAGATAACTATATAAATTTGAGTTAATCGTTTGTCGCCGATTATAATCCGAGGTCAAATTTCGGCCTCGGCATCCGTCTGATATATACATTTTTTCTGTGAGCGGATTTTTTAAATTTTCTATTTTCCGACTTTTTTATGATATAATTAGCGACAGTATTCTGTAAAGATACCCAAAAAACTCAAGAAAACACTAAAAAAGGAGTCCTTAATGGCAGTAACACAAGCGCAAGTCGCCCAGCTTTATGTGGCATTATTTAACAGAGCGCCCGAGGGCGCGGGCTTTAATGCGTGGGTAGCGGCAGGCGCTACCAAAACCGTAGCCCAGATGGCAAACGAAATGTTAGCATCTCCTGCTACACCGCCTTATTTTGCAAGCATGGGCGTGGACGTAAGCACTGATAGAGGCTACGTAGAGCTTATCTATAAAAATATCCTAGGTAAAGACTATACCCAAGACCCAGACGGCATCAACGCATGGGTTAGACACTTGCAACTAGGAAATTCAAGAGGCGATACGCTAGTAAAATTATTTGAAGTAGCAACTTCGGCTGAGGCCAGAGCGGCTGATCCGGTAGCTGCGCAAACCTTTGCAAACAAGACAGAGGTATCGGCTTATATGGCTCAAAAGATCGCTTCCATAGATAGCGATGGCAACGGCGGATACGACTATACGCCGTTTCAAGAGATTATCAGATCTACAAACTCTACGAATTTAGCCGCGCAAAAAGCTAGAATCGATGCGATGGCTACCGTTACCACTCACACATTGACCACAGAGGATCAAACTATCACCGGCGGCGAGGGACTAGACGTGTTTAGCGCGGTTTCTAGCTCATATGCGGATAGAAACACTCTAAAAGTAAACGATAAGCTAGACGGCGGCAGAGGTACCGACGCGCTAAATGTCGCGGTAAACGATAGCTTTACGGGCTTTGTGGACGGCTATGCGAAAAATATCGAAATTTTAAACCTAACAAACACTTCCGACTCTCAAAGAATTTTTAATGCCGCTAAGATTGATGGATTAAAATCGGTATCTACTACCGGAACAAACGGTATTCGAATAACCGATCTTGCAAGCATCGTAAATTTAACGGTAAACGGCCAAAAAGATGCAACTAAAATAGGTATTATCTATAATACAAATTTAACTAGCGGCTCTAATGATGTGCAAAATCTAACCCTAAATAACGTGGGCAGAGAGACCGCCGTTGCCGAGGCTACAGCCACCGATAGGCATGTAAAGTCAATGAAGGTCGAATTTAACGGTATCGAAACGTTAAACATCACCACAAAAGACGCTAAAAGCTATATAAAAGAAGTTCAAAATAAAGCTATAACGGTAAAAGGCGCAGCGGATCTAGATATCGCAACGAAGGATAGAGATACGACCCCTGCTAGTACGGATTTCGTAAAAAGCCTTGACGCCTCTACTATGACCGGAAATTTAACCGCGGATCTAAGCGATTCTCGCAAATATAGCTCCGTAAAAAGCGGTAGCGGCAACGACACTATAGTGGTTGGCGAGCTTACTGTTAATTCTTCCTCTATCGACGCTGGCGCCGGCACCGATACTCTCCAGGTTAGAAGTCTCCAAGGCCTAAAAAAGATGACGTTAAAGGGCGTAGAAAATATCGAGTTATTGGATAAAAACCCTAGCGGCGTAACTAGACTAGACTTGGTCGGACAAAACGATATAGAAACCCTAAAAGTAGGTCAGCTAGACAATGAACTAGTCGTAACCAGCTCAAGTATTAAAACGGTAAATTTAACTAAAAAAGTCAGCCCGTATGCTACGGACGCGGAGGGTAACGGCGCAGGTAAAGTCCACGTAAACGATACCTCTGTAGAGACTGTAAACTATAAGATAGATAACGCGACTTCGCCTACGGCTATGGCGGGCAAGATCAGATTATCAGAATCTAGAAACGTTACCGTAAATTTAGACGCTTCAGTCATAACGACTGCCGGCTCTACTAACTCAGATAGCATACTAGAGCTACCTAAAGCTAATACCTTAAATCTAAACGTAAACACTACGGTAGATTCAGGTATAAGTCTAGATAACTCGACCTTGCTAAAAACCGTAAACATAGTTAGCACAAACCCTAATAAATTTACTCTAAAAACCGATACGAATTCTACAAATATTGCTAAACTAAATTTAACAACTTCTGGAAGCTTTGATCTAGGTAATAACGATACGCTTAAATTCGTCTCCGATATAAACATAAAAGGAAGTGCGCCTTTAGCGGTGGGTTCTCTCATCGACCTTAAAAATTTAGGTTCTATAAGTTCCGAAAACGGCGTAAGCGTGAAAGTAAACGACCTAACTACTAGTACTCTAGGCGGCGCAACGGTTAAAAATCTTAACATTGGCGATATTACGACAAAAGAAGCCAGCAATGCGGGTGCAAACATTAATCTAAAAAATATCACTAACGGCGTAAAAGTAGGCGTAATAAAAGTCGGCGGCGAAGTGAATTTAGTGGCAAATAACGTAGGATGGCTAGAAATAGGCGGTAACATAACCTCTAAAAAAAGCGGGATTACCTTTGACGTTAGTTCGGTTAGACATGACGTTAAAATAGGCGTCGGCAGTACTCTAACTGCTCAAAACGATATCAATATCACAGCTAAAGATGTTGAAGGCAAGCTTGATATAGGTAAGCTTATAGCTAAAAATATCGTAATCAACGCTACCAATATCAAAAACGATCACGATAGATCCACTGGCTCTACGACTTTAAAAATAGACGATATAGACCACTCTACTCCTGCTGATAGAGTCGTCGATAGCCTAAAGATTACTCTAAAGGACGTTATAAATAGCGGCGGAACCGGCGCTCAGATCGGTAAAATCGATCTAAAAGTAGGTAGTACCGTCGATATAGATGCCGGAAATACTAGAGGTTTGGTAAAAATAAGCACGGCTAATGAAGTGACGGCCGATAAAGTTTCTATCGACCTAAGCGGTACTATAGGCGTAAACTCTCTAAAGGGCATACAAGCAGACACTATCGTCTATAAAGGCTCTACGCAAAAGGCACTCGATGCTACTAGCGGCACAGCCGGACAGATAACCCTCATAGCTAAACAGGATGCGAATTCTAAAGATTTTACCGCTACCGTTAACGCTTCTGCGCAAAATGACACGCTAAAAGTAACAGTTGCGACAAAAGTAGCTACTGTGGGCAAGGATCTAAAAACCGTTACCGTCTCTGGAGATATGGGTGAAGGTTTGCAGGATAAATATGAATTTAGCGGCACGAACGCAGCTGAGCTTACGAAGATCGACTTTAGCGGTTTAAGAAACGTTGAATCCGGCACCATCACGACCGTTACCGCGAATACTAAAATCGAAAGTATAAAAGGTACCGCCGGCAATGACGAGATCACGCTAGCAGATGCACAAACCAAAGAAAATATCACTATCGAAACCGGCGAGGGTACAAACAAGGTAACTACCGGAACGATAACTGCTACCAAGCAAGTCATCACTATAAAAGGCGGTTCTGGTAACGATACCTTTGACGTAAGCGCATCAAAGATAGCTACTAGCGGCTTTGACGGAAGTAGTGATAATCTAAGATACACCGCTATCGAAAATCTAACCGTAGGCGATAAGATTAAAATCAGCGGTTCAGCCACGGCTGGCGCCGTAGAAAAGGTTCACCTAGATCCTAATGGTAATACGTATGCTAATTTCGCTGCATTTGCTACGGCGACTGGGTTTTTTACTACAGCCACGGCAGCCGGTAAGGTATATGCGTTTTCTTACGGCAACGAGACGTACTTGTTCTACAATAGTGCGGCAGGCGGAACTAGCTTTGACGTTAACGATAACTTAGTTAAATTAGCCGGTAACATCAATATGGCTAACCTAGATGCTACAGTGGATGCTAGCGGAAATATAACTATCAACGGTTTCTAATCTCTTTTTTCGGTAGAGCTTGGCTCTACCGATTTTTATACTTTCTTGATTATGGTTTAAAACTCTTTCCCTAATATTTACCTTATAGCTCTACTTTGGCTTTAATTTTTGCTTTATGTACCGACAAAATTGAAATTTACAACTCAAAGTTTCACCTATATTTATAGTTTACACTATTTGTAAATTTATCTCGGTAAGTTACTTTGTATATTTTTAAGTCGTCGAATAAATTCAAGTTTTATAAATTTAGCAATTACGTCTGCCAATATAGTCGGCTCTAGCGCAAAAGCAGTAATATAAATCGCCTATTTAGGCGTACGGGCTAGTACATCCGTAGTCATAGTCCCGTTAATTTTCCAAACCGGGCGGCAAAAGTACGGCGGCCTAAGCTCTAGCAATATATTTTTAAAGGTGAGGAGTTTACGGACGTTAGATGCAGTTATAGTATCCGCATCCATCCAAATGCCGTTTAAATACGGACGGCAGCAAATTTGACGATAAAGCTCGGTAAGATTTCGTGGCTATGACAAGCTAACGGAAAACATACTCGCAAATCCTGTTTACGGCATTAAGGCTGATGAGTCAAACGAGTTTTTACGTAATTCTAAAGTGGCAATATCGCTTTTGACTGCGTGAGACTCAAGCTTGGGAATTTGAAACGAGGTAAATTTTAACCGCCGATTAAGTGCCGTAAGAAATATGCCTTTAGGGGGGGTATTTATTTTTCAACTTATATAGATTGGCACCTTTACAACCGTTTGTTTGATGATTTATTCTTTGATGCCTATCAGATAAAACGGGCGTTTATTATTTGGATTACGTCCGCATCTTAAGGCCGTATGGCAAATTTACTCTCGCATATCGTTAGCAAAGACGGCTATAGTTTTGCACCCGACTATAATTACCGAATCATAAAGCTTGCCTCAAATTTTAAGTGCCAAAAGCAAAATCGGCTATTTCGCAAAGCGTCGCAAAAGATGATATTACTCGCCAATCGTTTGATTGGCGAGTGCGACCAAGTTAGGTCAATATGGTCGCGAGCCGTAGCTACAAAACGGCAAAATAGCGGTTTTGCACGCGTTTATACCGAGCTTGTATAAGCAGTCTTATTAGCTTTTACGGTATGCCGTTGCGGAAATTTTGCTCTTAAACCACCGCTCCTGGCCTAGCAAGATTACGGCATTTAGCGGCAGGCAAGTCTGATTTAGACTATTTTGCTTTTTTTAGCCTAGGCGGGCGCTTTAGGGTATTTCATAAATCCAGCTCTTAGACCATCTGTGCAGCCTTTATAAAACTTGTCGCTTGAGCGGTAAAGACGGCACTTTACGACGTATTACTTTGAGCGAGCATAGCGGCCATTTATATAAATGCGACTTCCGAGCGTTTTGGCGTACGAAAAATATTAGCGCTTGGTTATAGCCGCAGCGCGTATGGAGGGTACTAGCTGGTAGGAAACGGCGGCAAAACGACAAAGAATAGCTTACTGCAAGCAGTTTGCGCGGCTGGCGCGATAAGACGGCTGCTAAATTAGGCCTAAATTTGACTGCAAAAACGCGCCTAGCCTCTAGCAAGAAACCGAACGGCTTGATATTTTTGCGGATCAAAAAATTTGTCAGGATGCGCCAAGCCTCGCGTCTATAGCAAGCCGTGCTAAATTTACGCTTGCGCCTAATAATCCTTGCAGCCAAAGGCGTAGCTACAGCATTTTAGCGCATTTTTATCTGTATAAGCGCGCACGATAGCAACCTAAAACCGCGTGTTTGCTAAGCCGGTCTAGGCGGCAGTTTTGGATATTAGCTTGCAAATTTAATGCCGTTTTCGCAGCCGTAATGCAAAATTCATTCGGCTTAAATTTACGCTCAAAAGCGACTTATTTTCGTGATACGGCGCAGGCGCGGGAGCCTTAGTTTTTTCTTTGGGTGCGCCGTTTGCGCTTAAACCGTTAGATAAGGGCAAATAACTGGGGTAGATAAGGCGTTTTTGCCGTGTTTGAAGCAAATTTTGATAAAAGCTTAAATTTACGAATCCTTCAAATTTAAAACGTAAGGATTTTACGGGCGCAAATAGCATAAATTTAAGCGATTTGAGACAATTGCGAGATGGCGACGGGCTATCTTTACGGATATATTTCATAAATTTGGCAAAGCCGAAATTTGCCCGTTTACTCGCGTTTAGCACCGCAAAAGTACGGCTATAGCCGGTCTACGCAAGGCGCGTAAATTCGTATAAACCCATCTAGTCGCTAGCTAGCATCCGCCGCAGTAGCGCCTCTATATCGCCGCCGCAAGGAGTTATGCCGTAGTTTAGCAGCTTTGCCGTATCGCATACGAGTAGGGCGGAGTCGTTTGTCCTGATAAATTTGGCATCGCTTTGTACGGCGATATCGTGCCCGCTTAAGCCATGTAAAATTTGTAAAATTTGCTCAATACTATAAGCCTTACCAGAGCCAATGTTAAAAATTTCATCGTTAGCTTCGAGTTTTAGTAGCTGCTCGTATATTCTCACGACGTCGTTTATGTCGTTATATTCGCGCTTTGGCGTTAAATTTCCGAGTTTTATTGTATGAGCTTTATCTTTAAAATGTCGCACTATTTTTGGTATGAGGAAATTTTCGCTTTGTCCAGTACCTGTGTAGTTAAATGGGCGCGCGATGATAAAAGGAAGTCCGCTTTTAGCTATCTGCTCCTCCATGAAAATTTTACTTTCGGCATATATGCTTTGCGGATTTAGCGGAGAGTTTTCGCACATGGGCATATCTCCTCCGCCGTAGACGCTAGCCGAGCTTGCAAAGATCGCCTTTTTAAATTTAACGGAACCTAGAGCCTCTAGCAAATTTAGCGTACCGATTTCGTTTGCGTTTTTTATCTCGGCGGGATCGGCCATAGCAAAAGACACCGCTGCCAGGTGGATGATGTAGTCAAATTTGACGCTAAAAGCAGCTTTTATGCTGTCTTTATCAAGCAGATCAAGGCGCGTATGATTAGGCGCGCTAGGGCTTAAGGCGCCGCCTGAGACCTCGTAGCCTAGCCCGAGAAGGTATCGCTCTAAATAGCGACCCGTAAAGCCCTCAATCCCCGTGATAAAAATGCGCTTAGAACTCAAATCCCGCCTCGATGCGTCTTATATCGGCTTTTATCATCATATCGCAAAGTCCCTTTAGATCAGTCTTTGCGCTCCAACCGAGCTTTTGCTTGGCTTTTGAGGCGTCGCCTATTAGCAAATCGACCTCCGCGGGTCTAAAAAATGCCGGATTTATCTTTACGATTACGTCGCCCTTATCGTTTAGTCCGACTTCGTTTATGCCCTCGCCCTCAAATTTTATCCCGATATCTAGCGCTTCAAAGCTAAGTTTCACAAAATCCCTAACCGTGGTTGTTACGCCGGTAGCGAGCACGAAGGTATCCGAAGTTGGTGCTTGTAGCATCGCGTGCATGCCTTCGACGTATTCTTTGGCATAGCCCCAGTCGCGCTTTGCGTCTAGGTTGCCTAGCTCCAAAGTTTTAGCCTTTTTCAGAGCGATTTTTGCGGCCGTATTCGTGATTTTTCTCGTGACAAACTCAAGTCCTCTTAGCGGACTTTCGTGGTTAAATAAAATGCCGCTTGAGGCAAAAATATCGTAGCTTTCTTGATAGTTTACGGTTATAAAGTGTGCATAAAGCTTTGCTACTCCGTAAGGCGAACGCGGATAAAACGGCGTGGTTTCGTTTTGCGGGACGGCTTGGACTTTGCCGAACATCTCAGATGTGCTGGCTTGATAAAATTTGATGCTTTTATCAACCGTCTTTATCGCCTCTAGTATGTTTAGCGCGCCGATTCCCGTAGCGTTTGCGGTGTGAAACGGCTCTTTAAAACTAACGCCCACGAAGCTTTGAGCGGCTAGGTTGTAGATTTCCTCGGGTCTTATTTCATTAACGGCGCTTAGGATATTAAACGGGTCGGTTAGCTCAAACTCGACTAGATGAAAATTTGGCTCGTTTAAAATGCCTAGCTCGTTTAATCGCCAAAAATTCGGGCTCACCGCTCGCCTGTATCCGCCGTATACCTCGTATCCTAGATCGATCAGATATCTAGCCAGATATGCGCCGTCTTGACCTCCGACGCCCGTGATTATCGCTTTTTTCATTCTTATTCTCCGTTTTTTAAATGTCGCATAAAATTTTTATCCGTCGCTACGGCTTTAAATATCCGCAGGTAAAGTCCCGCGATGCTGTTCCAGCTATTTTCGCTTAGCCATTTTGCGCGTTCGTCATAAATTTTAGCGTCTATTTCGCTGTTTTTTACTTTTTCTAGTTGCTCTAAAATGTGCCAATCGTTAAATCCGTCCGTTTTTATCGTGACGTTTTTCATCTCGCTAAAGATTCTTGACGGCGTTACTATAACGTTTTTACATGCGCTAAGCGCTATCCTGGCCGCCCCGCTGGCTCCCTCGTCGGTTTGCCCGTAAGGCAGCACGATAACATCGCAGTCGCTTAGCTTTTTATTTACCTCCTCTATCGGCAAAAACTCGGTGTTCCACTCCACTTTTTCGTCCAAATTTAGCTTTTCGCAAAGCTTACGGCATCTTTGTAGTTCCGCCTCGCCGTCTGCGTTTGCGACGGGGCTAATGATAATTAGCTTCGCGTCCGTATTTTGGCTAAATTTAGCAAAGGCTTGCAGCAGTACGGGTAAATTTTTATGCGCAAATAGTAGGCCGAAAAATCCTATCCTAAATTTGCCGTCCGTTTCCTTACGTTTGTTTTGCTCGGGCGCTAAATTTTGCGTTCCGTGCGGCACTAGCGTGACGTTATCGGCAAGTCCTAGTAGTCTAAGCGTGTTTAGATCGTCGATGCTGTGGACGAAAACTCGGTCAAATTCGTAAAGCGTATCGTGCCAGTTTTGCTGAGTTTGGCGCGGGTAGTTTAGGATTTGCTTCGTGGCGTGAAGCGTGATGAAGCAAATTTTGCCCTGCGATTTTAGCGCGGCGACGTCTGATTTTAGCTTTTCGTCTATCTCGAAAAACGTAAAATGGTGTTGTAGCCAGATTATATTCGCATCCGTTTTAAGCTCGCTTAGTAGCTTTTCTCGCTCTATTTCATAAACTTTTACGCCGTTTTCTTGGGCTAGATTAGGCTCCTTGGTACGCTTTTGCTCGCTCCAAGTGTAAATTTCTAAATTTGCGCCCGCCCGTGCAAGCTCGTCCGTTAGGTATTTTGAGTATTCGGCTATACCGCAAACGGCGTTATATGTCGAAAAGTAGGCGATTTTTAGCTCGCTTGGCTCATTTTTAAAGGATTTTAGATGCGAGATGCTCGAGATGAAATTTAGCGCGTTTTTCTCGCCGAACATCATTTCATCGACTTTGTGTTTTAGCGGCTCTATGTTTGGCGCGCGGTTTTGTAAAATCTGCTCGGATACTTTGATGATTTTTTCGCCCAGATCCTTTACGCTAGGCTCCGCCCAAAACGAATAATTTAGATTAAAATGCGTAACTGCGGGCGCGAATTTATACCCGATAAACTCGCAGCTGTCGTCCAAAAACTCGCACTGGCCGCTATAGTCGGTGGAGATGACGGGCTTTTCGTAGTGTACGCCTTCGATTGCTGGCATATTTAGCCCCTCGCCGCGCGTCGGCAGCACGACTATATCGCACTGCTCATAGAGGTTTGCCACGTCAAGCGCGGTTAGGTCTTCGTTTAGTATGACGCGGATTTTGCTTCGGTATTTTTTATCGACTAGAAGCTCGATTTGTTCGGTTACGCTATTGTGCGGATTAGGGAAGCTTTTTATCGTTAGGCTTAGCTCGAATTTAGCTTTTTTACAAGCTTCGTTAAAGGCTCGTAGCAGCACGTCCGCACCCTTTCTAGGCAGGCACGAGGAGATATGAAAGAGCTTTATCTCGCGCTTTTGTTCGCTATTTTCTTGTAAAACGCTTGGCTCGGGTGGCATTTTTAGCGGGATGTCGGCTACTTTTACGGGCGTATAGCAGCCGTTATCTATTAGGATTTTTTTGATAAAAAACGTCGAAACTAAAATGCCTTTATACTTGGAGTTTAAAATTTCTATCGTTCGCTGCGGGATACGCGACTCCTCCCAGAAAAATACCGCAATCTCAAAGCCGTATCCCTCGCGCACTTCTTCTATCAGCGGGTAGTGGTGATAGATCGCGACCTTGTCGTCGCTTCTGATTGCGGGTGCGTTTTTATCGGGCACTATGCTTCTTAGCGTTTCATACTCGTCTTTGGTTATCGCGATGTCTTCGATTTTATCGAAATAGTTCTCGTGATAGCAGATTACAAAGACGTTTTTTACCTTACCGAGCAGCCTAAATACGATGTTTCTGTTTATCGCGGCCAAACTATAGTGTCCGCTGATGCTGCCGATGACGGTTAGCTCGTTAAAATTTTCGTTAAATTTGAGATTTTTTAACTCCAAATTTTGCTCGTACTCTTTTGAGTGTTTTAGTTCAAAAACGTTTGGCTCGAAAACGCCCTCTTGCGAGACGTATATATCGTCTCTTATTTGGCCTTTGAGGCTAAAGATTCTCGCCCTAAGAGCCGGGAATTTATTTAAAAATATCTTGAGATTCTTTTTAAATTTAGGGTTGTTACTTGCCGTCTTTTCGGTTAAATTTATACCGAATTTGAGCGCTTTTTTGAGATTATCTTTAGCTAAATTTTTACAAAATCTCAAAAACTTATATACCCAAATAAGCGGCTTTGCGACTCTTTTAAATTTAGCGACGAAAATTTTAAGATGCTCGATATCGTTTTTGATAACGGGAGCTTCGTTTTCTAGGACGTATACTTTGTGGTTTAGCGCGAGATATTTGCCGAGCAGATTTTCTAAATCTTCGCGCAAGCGCGCATTTTCATTTTGCAAATTTACGATTTGATTTTTGCTCTCCATTAGCTCAAGCGAGCTTTTCCAAAGAGCCTCTTTTGTCTCCAAAGACTCCTTCCAAAGAGCTTCTTTTGTCTCCAAAGACTCCTTCCAAACGTCGTTTTTTAGCTCAAGCATCTGCGTTTTATTTTCAAATGCCGACACATCGAATCTATCGGCTAACTCTTCAAAACTATAACCGCTTTTAGCCGCATTTAAAAACGCTTCGCGCATTTTCTCGTCGCCGTTTTTAAGCCCCAAAACCGCGTAATCAAGCCCGACGCTGCTCAAAACGTCTCTTAGCGTGACGTTTTGGTTCTCTAAATTTTCGCTAAAGCTCAAATTTGAGTTTAGCCTCATCATAAACGTATTATTAAAGCCCTCAAATTCGCACAGATACTCAAGCAGCATCGGCGGGATAGGCTTAACGTGCGTCGCGTCGAGGTAGAAATTTAGCGTAGCGACGCGTAGGTTTTCCGGATTTGGCGTTTCAAGTATCAAGATGCCGCCGTCTTTGAGAACTCGGCGCGCCTGTCTGATTAGCTCGCAAAGCTCGCTAAACTCCAAGTGCTCTACAAGCTGAAATGCGCTAACGAGCACAAGGCTTGAGTCTTCTAGCTCGCTTAAAAACTCTATCGCGCCTTGTTTTTTAGCCTCAAGCGCGTTTTTTTCGCACTCTTTTAGCATCTCCTCGCTCAAGTCGCAGCCGCGTGCGGTAAAGCCGTTTTGTTTTAGAATTTCAAGCCACTCGCCTCTGCCGCAACCAAGATCGGCCGCCGCCGGCTTTTCGTTATTTTGCTTTAAAATTTGCAAAAACGGCTCGTAAGCAAGCAAGCGTTTTTTGATCTCGCTTCTATGGCCTCTAAATTTATCTTCGAAACTTTTATAAAATTTATCCATTTATTCTCTTTATTTCCAAACTTGGTTCAAGATACGCAAGACCGACGAAATCGGGCTTGCTAAAATTTACGACATTAAAAATGATCGCGTTGTCGCGCCATTCGTAGTTATTTTGCAGATGGTTGTCGCTATCGTGCAGCGCTATCGTGACAGAAAACGACCCGACGCCCAAATTTGCTTCAAATTCAAAACCAAAGTCGTACTCTTCGCCTTTTTTGAGATTTTTTAAAGCTTGTTTTAGGTGGTAAGTGTTCGTGCCGTAGACGACCTGCGAGAAGCGATTTTTGATCTGATAGCCCAGTACCAGCGAGGGCAAATTTTCGTTTGCCAGTACGGTTACTTTTAGCTTGATTTTTTTGCCGACTTCTAAATTTTGTATCTTTTTGCCTGCGGCGTCTAAAATTTCGACGTTTTTTATGCAGGCTTTTTTGTTGCCAGATACGGTTGCGGTTTTGCCGTTTTCTAGGGCCATTTGCGAGATTTGTACGTCTTGTTTTTTTGAGATTAGGGCGTTATAGTAATCAAGTACTGCTTCAGGCTCGCCGTCTTTTAAAATTTGACCTTTTTCTAGCAAGATTACTCGGTCGCAGATCGATTTTATCGCGCCGCTGTCGTGCGAGACGATGATGAGCGTCGTGCCTAGGCTTTTAAATTCTTTTATCTTATCAAAGCTTTTATGCTGGAAATACACGTCGCCCACCGATAGCGCCTCGTCGATGATGAGTATATCGGGGCGATTTGCCGTGACTACCGAAAAAGCAAGGCGCATCTGCATGCCGCTGCTGTAAATTCGCACCGGATAATCAAAATACTCGCCTATCTCGGCAAAGTCCTCGATATAGGCTATTATTTCGTCGATTTGCTCTTTTGAGTAGCCCATGAGAGAGCAGGACTGATAGGCGTTTTGCCTACCCGTTAGATCGCCGTGAAAGCCCATGCCTAGCTCCAAAATAGACGAAATTTTAGCCCCGCTCGTTACGCGGCCGCTTGAGGGTTTTAGCGTGCGCGAGATGATTTTTAAAAGAGTGCTTTTGCCTGCTCCGTTTTGTCCGATTAGCCCGACTACTTCGCCGGCTCCCACGTCAAAACTCACGTCTTTTAGCACGGTTTTTACGTTTTTTTCTTCTTTATTTTTACTAAACCACGAGGCAAATCGCTTAAAGTTGCTCTCGTAATCCAAGTAAGTTTTGCAGATATTTTCAACCGATAAAATCATAAAACGTCCGCCATCTCTTCTTCGGCTCGTTTATAAACGAAAAATGCGGCTCCAAGGCTTGCCGCGCCGATAAAAGCCGGATAAATCAAAAGCGAAAAATCCGGCGTCTTATCGTAGATCAAAATATCGTGATAGCCGCTAACGACGCCAACTAGCGGGTTTATGTAGATAAGCTCTTGCAAATTCGGCGGCAAAATACTCGTCATATAAACGATCGGCGTTAGCCAAAATAAAAACTGCAATACGATGGCGATGATCTGGCCTACGTCTCGCATAAAGACGTTTATCACGCCGAAAAACAGCCCAAATCCGACGGCTAGCATCACCGTAACGAGGGAAAAGATCGGTAAAAAGATCAAATTTACGCCCGCAAAATGCCCCAAAAACGCAAATACTACCGCAATAGAGACGAATAAAATAAGATTGTTTATCGCCGAGCTTAAAACCACGGTAGCCGGAAGGACGATTTTAGGGAAGGACATTTTTTTGATTATGTTGGCGTTGTCGGTAAAAATGCCGATGCAGCGCGAAAAAATCTCGCTAAAAAGCATCCAGCAAAGCATCCCGCTCATTAGGTAGATAGCGTAGGCGTATTTGCTATCGATGCCGGGCAGCTTGGCCGAGAGTACCGAGGAGAGTATGGTCGCGTAGATGAGCACCTGGGCTAGCGGATGCAGTATCGCCCACGCTACGCCCAGCTTACTTTTTGCGAATTTGGTTATAAACTCGTTTTTGACCGAATTTACGATAAAAAACCTATACGTATAAATATTTGAAAACAATCTTTTCGTCCGATTTAGCTAAATTTGCGTGATTTTAGCAAATAAAGGCTAAAAATAAAAATAAAGCTAAATTTATGATCGAAATTTAATAACTCAGTCTGAAATTTTCCTTTGCTCGACCTATCTCATCTTTGGTTATGAGGCCTCGCTTTTTTAGCTCGCGAACTAAATTTCTAGAAGCTTTTTTTATAGTTTCTATCTCTGCGTTTAGTCCGCCGGCTACCGAAAATAGCCAGTATTTATGGATTTCTACCCATTCGGCTAGCTTATTTACCTTTTGCATCGTAGTATCGCTCGGGGCGACTGAGATTTTAGCTAGTTCAAGCTCTTGGAAATATACGGATATGGCCACGATATTTTCGATGAAAGGCTTAAATTTAGGCTTTGAGATAGCGTCTTTTGCTTTATCTATTCTATTTGAAATTTTAACGAGCTTGTGAAAGTGTTTTTCGTTTAATTTCCCTTCGTCTCTTAGTTTTGAAATTTCGTCTATTTTCGGTACGACTTCTAAAAACGTCTCTTCGATTATGCGTTTGGCTTCGTTTTCAAAGCTTAGCTTTTTTACGAGTACTTTATATGCTTTTAACATATCTTTATTCGTTCTTTTTTCTTTTATCGGCGCGATATTGGGGAGATGTTTTTGTTTTTTGTCTTTGCAAAGCTCTTGCATAGTCTCTAAAAACGGTTTTTCTATGCTGCCTTCTATCCTGGCGCCGCCTTGCGTGCAGTTATACGTCGTTACGTCTTTTTTGCTAGACTGCTCGATATCGGCTTCAAATTGATTCCTAAATTTATCCCAGACGTAAGTCGTGCGAACTTCGCCCTCGCCACCGTAGGCTTTGACGTATAGATACTCGTCGGCTTGCGCGAACGCGTGCCCGGTGGCGTGAGATTTACCGTCCGGAGCAAAGGCTAGGTCTTGACCGATTAAAACGATATTTTTGTGTTTTAAAACGTAGGCTAGCTGATAGGCTTGATTTGCCGTGGAGTGCCCGATCCCTAGGTAGCCGTAGCCTTTTAGCCCGAACGACGTTTCGTTTTGCTGAGGGCGCATGGTTAGGACTAGGCGGCGAGGTAAGATATTTTTAATCGTTTTTTTATGCGTCAAAGACGCGATAATAAAGTAAGCGTCTTTGTCTATTTTTTTATCTCTTTTTTTAAAAAAACTCGACGTAGCCTCTACGCGCTCTATCGAAGTTACGTAATCAGGCTTTATGCCGTGTTTCATTAATATCGGTAGCGATGCGTCAAGGCTAATGACGGTAACGTACGGAGCAAATTTTTTAAGCGTCTCAAGCTGTTTATCGAGGCTTGGTCCCGTTGAAACGATGACTGCCGTGTCCATTAGTTTATAGCGCTTTTTTATCAAATCGACGTAGGAGTAGTTTGTGAGCATCGCCGTTAAATTTTCTATATTATTCCTCACTCCGATTAGATTGTCGTCTATGCTGTTGCCGTGACCGGCCACCATTTGAGAGATGGCTTTTGCAAATGATTGGTTTATTTCTGCGTAGTCGTCGCTAAACTGATCGTAAAACGGTGAGTGAATTTGAAGATTGTAAATTTTAGCGTATGCGGTAAATTTGCTATTGCACGCTAGATAATAAAACTGCGTGTAGTTTGCGAACTCGGAGTAAAAAAGAGTTAGCCTTTCGCTGGATAATTCGTCTGAAAGGTCGATCAAATTTAATACAGCATAGATGATTTCGATTTCCGGTTCTACGACGATGATTTTTTGATGCGTTTCGTTTTTTAAAAGCGCTTTATAAAGTATCCCGTTGCCTAGCCCGTAAAAATACATAATCGGATAGCGCTTATATTCGTTCTCGACGGATTCTAGCGTATTTTGGACGTCTTTGACGGGATTTTCGTAGACGTATTTTAAGGTTTTATTGTTGATGATGTTTATGTCGATCGGGTCTTTGCCGACAAATACGTCGTAATCCGCCATCTCGTCCATTCCCCAAAGGCGGGCGGCTAAAATTTCGTCTTGCTGAAAGAGGGCTTGCAAGTTTTTTTGAAATATCGGATTGGCGCTTGGTTCAAATGCTTCAGAACTTTTTTTTGCGTTTTTTTGCTCGTTTTCTTTTTCTTTTACGACCTGAAAATCATCCATAGTCGAATATTCGTTTTGCGGCATTTTGCCTCCTTATTTATATTGCTATTTTGTTTTAAAGCTAAATTCGTTCCAAATTTACGCCCAAATTTCGCGCAAACTCGGCCGGAGCTTTAGCGTATACGTAGTAAAGCGCGCTTGCCGGCTAGCACGGTATTAAATCCTTGCGATATGCGCTAAATTTACATATCCTCGCTGCTTAATCTGTCGCCGAAATTTATGTCTCGTTTGGCCGGTTTGCCGATTAGCTCGCGTTTAAATTTAGGATGCAAACCCCAGCCCGGGCGCACGCTTTTTACGTTTTGCTCGCTAAAAATTTCGCCTTTTTTGATATCCGCGCTTGCATAAAGCGAACGGGCGTAGTTGCGGCTAGCAAGCGCTCTTTCGTCTAATTCGTAGACGGCTTTGCCCAGTAGCTTTTCCGCGTCTCTTACGGCGCTTGCCATCTGTTTAAATTCATCCTCGTCCAGACTAAACGCCTCGTCCACGCTTCGCACCTCTTTGTTTAGGATAAAATGTTTTTCTACGATGCGAGCGCCCAGACTCACGGCAACTACTGGCGCTACGATACCCAGGGTATGGTCTGAAAAGCCGACTTCTGCGCCGAATTTTCGTTTCATATCGGCGATCGTGAGTAGATTCATCCCCTCAAGCGGAGCTGGGTAGCTAGACGTGCATTTTAAAAGCGCGACGTTTTCGTTGCCGCACTCTTTGCAAATTTGTACCGCGTCTTCGATCTCCCGCAGGGTAGCGATGCCGGTCGAGATGACGACCGGTTTGCCTTTTTTAGCTATATGCCGGATAAAATCGTAATCGGTTACCTCAAAGCTAGCGATTTTGTAAGCAGGCGGGTTAAAGCGCTCCAAAAAATCGGCGTCGTCGTCGCTAAACGGGCTTGAAAAGCAGATTAATCCTTCGTTTGCGGCCGTTTTAAAAAGCGTTTCGTGCCACTCGCGCGGAGTTAAGGCTTTTTGATAAAGGCTATATAAATCATACCCGTCCCACAGCCCGCCGCGTAGCATGAAATCCTCTTTTTTGGAATTTAGCGTCAGGCTATCGGCCGTGTATGTTTGCAGTTTTACGGCGTCGGCTCCCGCGCGTTTGGCCGCCTTGATAGTTTCGACGGCAAGTTCTAAGCTGCCCGAGTGATTTGCCGAGAGTTCGGCGATCAAAAGAACTTTTTCGTTCGTATCGAAATTTGCTATTTTCATAAATTTTCCTAACTTTTAGCCATTATATCAAGTTTGCGTAAAGATAGCGACATATATAGCTCATTTACTCGTCGCGCCCGTAAATTTCAAAGCCAAATTTGCGGTATAGCGCGATCGCTTTTTCGTTTTCGTTGTAGGCGCATGATTTTAGCTCGCCGACTTTAAGCGTTTTGGCGGCGTATTCTATGATGGTTTGCATTAGGATTTTGCTTTTGCCTTTTAGCCGCGGATTTGCGTAAATGCCCAATTCGCACGAGTCCGCTGCGATATCCACGAAATCGATCACGCCGATATAGTCGCTATCCTCTTTTACTAAAAATATCTTTTTAAATTTGAGATAAAGTTTCTGTCCTCTTGCTCGCTCACGTTTTTATTTTTCATGTATTTTGCGACTCGCTCGTCGTTTCGCCAACGCAAAATCATCAAAATTTGCTCGTCCGTTAGATCGGTGAAATTTATAAGTTTAAGCATATCTCGTCCGCCTCGTATATCTCGCGCCCGTTTGCCGCTAGCCACTGCGCCATCTCGTTTTGATTATCCGCTACGCGCACGGCTTTAAATTTCGCGCCCAAAACCAGCGCTTCATTTACGAGCGAGCTAGCCGAAATCACTAAAATTTCGCTGTCGTTCATCAGTCGCGCGACCTCGTTTGAGTTTATAAAAAGGCTAAAATTTGGCTCGCTATCCGCCAAATTTTGCAAATTTGCCAAATTTTCGTTCGAGCTCGTCGTAATGGCGGCTACTTTTTTGTTTTTAGCGAGCAAATTTGAGGCGATTTTGGCGGTCAAATTTAGCGCGTCCGTGCCGCCTAGCGCGATGAGGTAATTAAAATTTTTCTCGCGTTTGATTTTTGCTTCGCCGTAAAACTCGCTCCTAACTAGCGGCGAAAAAAACAGCTCGCAGTTTGTGGGCACTAGATTTACGTATTTTTGGGGCTGGACGTAGATATTTACGTTTAGCAAGTAGTCGCAAAAATGCTCTTTGTAGTTGTCGTCAAAGCTTAAAATTTTTACGTTCGTTTGCTCTTTGATTAGCTTTTCGTCCGCCGCGCTAATGCCGTAATGATCGATTATAAGAAGCTCAAATTTATGCTCTTTTATTAAATTTACCAGCTCGCCTATATCCGAGCTTTTTAGCGTAAAAACGGGGCAGGGTATCTCGCCTGCTAGGCTGCCCGGTAGGTCGATACAAGCAAAGCTGACGTCTTTAAAATTTTGCGCCAAAATGAGATCTCGCCTAACGTGTCCGTGTCCGATTTTTGAGCCGCTATCTGCGCGGATGAGGGTTTTTAGGTTTGAGATTTTGCTAAAATTCATCAAGTTTTTCCGCCAAATTTAAAATTCTAATCGTCAAACATACGGCGGCGATGAGGTAAATGGCGCCCGCCGAAGCAAAAAACAGGATCTGAATCTCGTTTAGCCCGCGGTAGCTAGCCGCCAGATAAAAGATGTGCAAGATCCCAGCAACCGCAAAGATCTGCATGAGCGTTCTAGCTACCGATATTTTGGCTTTTATATAATCTTTTTGCATTTGTCCTCAGTCGTAATTTATCCGGTAAAGCTTCTGCGCAAACTCGAAATCCTCCGGCGTATCGATGTCGCAGACTAAATTTCGCGGTAGCAAAAACGCCCTTGAGTGCGGCGCAAAGATCGGTTTTTTCTCCAGCCACGCCTCGCGCCTGCCGAAATAAAACGCGCCCGCGTCGTGATAAGCTCGCTCTAGATCTTGCGAGCGAGTTAGCGCAAACTGCGGGTAAAACATACTCACTGCACCTTTATCGTCAAGCTTGATAGCGCGCTGGATTGGGAAGCTAAATTCGCAAGCGGAAAATAAAAACTCGCACTCGGCTTCTTCAAATTTGCCGTATGCTTCGCGTAAAATTTCGCCCGTGATAAGCGGCGCGTCCGCTACGGCGTCGCTGCTCGTGGCGTAGTCGTCGCTTAGCGAGGCGTCTCTCATAAACGGTACCTGCGCGCCGAATTTGACTGCTACGTCTGCTATCAGGGTATCGTCGGTGCTCACTATGACGCGCTCGAAAACGCCCGAATTTAGCGCCGCCTCGATACTGTAAGCTATCAGCGGCTTGCCTAAAAATCTTTAACGTTTTTGCGCGGTATGCGCTTGCTGCCGCCGCGAGCCGGGATGACGCAAAGGGCGCGGTTTTGGTTGTCTATCATCAAATTTACCGCCCTAAACCCTGCAGCCTTGCGGCGCGTCAAAGCTCTTTAAAACCTCAAAAAGAGCGTCCGCGACGAAATTTGCGTCCTCTAAACTCATACACTGATGGCACGGGATACTAAGCTCGGCGGCGTAAAAATCCTCGGCGCTAGGAACCGAGATATCGCCGTAGCGCTCGCGGTAAAAGCTAAATTTGTAAGTGGGCTTATAGTGCACCTGTACGCCGATGCCGCGCGCGTGTAGGGCGGCAAATATGTCCTCTTTGGCGCACCAAAACTGGCGAAAGAGCAAGATAGGATAGAGGTGGCGCGAACTAACGACGTCGCCTGGTAGCTTCACGGTGCTGAAATACGGGTTTTTTTCAAATTTTTCGTCGTAAAATTTAGCGATCTTCTCGCGCGCCGCGATGGTTTCGTCTAGCCTTTTTAGCTGATTTAGCCCTAGCGCGCAGGCGACGTCGGGCAAGCGGTAGTTGTATCCGAGCAAGCTCTGATCGCTGTCCCAGAGGCGTTTTTTGGCTATGCCGTGCGAACGGTAAAGGCGTGCTAGGCGCGCGATCTCGTCGTCGTTAGTCGCTAGCGCTCCGCCCTCAAAGGTCGTTAGCGGCTTAACCGGGTGAAAGCTAAAAATACTAACGTCCGCTTTTGCGCCGACTTTGACGCCGCCTTGTGAGCTACCCAGCGCGTGCGAAGCGTCGTCAAGCACCTTTATGCCGCGCTCTTTGGCTAGTTTTAGGACGGCGCCCAAATTTACGGGATTGCCGCCGAAATCAACCGCGGTTATGACTTTGGTTTTAGACGTGATGAGGCTTGCAAGCGCGTTTTCGTCGATGTTTCCGTCAAATTTAACGGGCGCGAATTTAACCTCCGCTCCCGCCATTAGCGCCGCATTCGCCGTCGCCGCAAACGTGATGGGCGTCGTTACGACCTCGTCGCCCTCTTGCACCCCAAGCGCTAGATACGCCGCGTGTAGCGCGGACGTAGCCGAGTTCATCGCTACGACGTGCTTTACGCCGACGTACCGGGCGATCGCTTCTTCAAATTCTCCGACCTTGTCGCCGCCCGTTAGGATGTCGTCTTTTAGAGCGCTCACGACGGCGGCGATGTCGGAGTCGGTGATTTGTTGTCTGCTGTAAGGTATCATTTTTATCCTTTTTCGGCTTATCTTTATTGCGGCTTGTCTTTTTCCGCTATACGTCGTTAAATTTAAAATTTTCTCGGTCACGTATTTTATATACGCTCCCTCGTAAATTTTAAATTCGCCTCGTCTAGCGAAAAAATACTTCGCCTCTTTTTTTATAAATTTTATACGCTTAACTCAAATTTCGGCCAAATTATTTACTAGCCTCGATCATCTCTAAAAGTCCGTCTTTACCGAGCCAAATTTTATTTTTATCCGAGCTGTACTCGAAATTTTCCTCCACGAGACGCCCTTTTTCGCCTAGCGCGTTTGTGCTAAAGTCGTCGTCCTTGCTCGTAAATTTGATCGACGGGCTGATAACGTAGTGGTCGTCAAACTCGTACGTCAGGTGCGCGTCGTCCTTGCCGATCATGACTTCGTGCATCTTTTCGCCCGGGCGGATGCCGATTATTTTTACGCCAAGATGCGGCGCCATGGAGCGAGCAAGCTCTATCATCGTCATCGACGGGATTTTCGGGATAAAAATTTCGCCGCCTTTCATGCGCTCGAAGTTTTTAAGTACGAAATTTACGCCTTGTTCTAGCGTGATCCAAAACCGCGTCATATCAGCATGCGTGATCGGCAGCTCCTTCGCGCCTTCCGCGATTAGTTTTTTAAACAGCGGCACTACCGAGCCGCGCGAACCCACGACGTTGCCGTAGCGAACGACGCTAAAACGAGTTTTTTTGCTACCCGCGATGTTGTTTGCCGCGACGAATAACTTATCGCTGGCAAGCTTGGTCGCGCCGTATAAATTTACCGGGTTGCACGCCTTGTCTGTCGAGAGCGCGATGACCTTGCTCACGCCACACTCAAGCGCCGCGTCGATGACGTTTTGCGCACCGTTGACGTTGGTTTTTATGCACTCCATCGGGTTGTATTCCGCGATAGGCACGTGCTTCATGGCTGCTGCGTGGATGACGTAGTCGATGCCGTTCATCGCGGTCATTAGGCGCTTTTCGTCGCGTACGTCGCCGATGAAAAATCGCATCGCGGAGTCTTTGAAAACCTGCGCCATTTCGTACTGCTTGAGCTCGTCGCGAGAGTAGATGACTAGCCTTTTTGGTTTAAATTTGGAGAGTAAAATTTCAGCGTATTTTTTACCGAACGAGCCGGTGCCGCCGGTGATGAGGATGGATTTTCCGTTAAACATATATTTTCCTTAATTACGGCTTTATCTTTTTGACAGCTCGTCTTTTTGGTTTATACTTCGCTTTGCTTCCCTTGCGGTCGCAACTGCAAGCAGAAGGATTAAAATTTCACTCGGTCACTACCGGCGAGGCAGTTCCCTTCGTAAAATTCTAATCCGCCTCGTCTAAACGCAAAAACGGTTCGCCGTTTATTTAAATTTTATTCAGCCGGAGCAAAAACCGTGCCTTAAATTTGATTCAAATTTTTATCCATAAATTTAATGCGGGCGCAATATTTCGCTTTTACTTCTTGCTTTGCGCTCGTAACGAGACTTTGCTGCGAGGAGGCGAGGCAGATTAAATTTTAAGCGGATAAAGGTTGCCCGGCTTAAAATTTGTAATCCAGCAAAGTATAAGTAAAACAAACCCCTAAACTACTTCAAAATCCTGGGCAGGGTTATCCCCTCCTGCGCTTGATATTTGCCCTTTTTGTCCGCATACGTTACCTCGCACGGTTCGTCGCCCTCGATAAACAGCACCTGCGCGATGCCTTCGTTCGCGTAAATTTTAGCCGGTAGCGGCGTCGTATTTGATATCTCGATCGTGATGTGCCCCTTAAATCCGGGCTCAAAAGGCGTGACGTTTACGATGATACCGCAGCGAGCGTAGGTGCTTTTGCCTAGGCAGATGGCTAGCACGTTATCGGGCATGTTAAAGTACTCGATTGTGCGCGCTAGAGCGAATGAATTGGGCGGGACGATGCAGACGTCGCCTTTAAAGTCCACCACGTTTTTCTCGTCGAAATTTTTTGGATCGACCACGGTGCCGCCGATATTCGTAAAGATTTTAAACTCGTCGCCCACGCGGATATCGTAGCCATAGCTAGACACTCCGTAGCTAACCACGCCGCGTCCGACCTGCTCCTCGGCAAACGGCACTATCATTTGCCGCTCCAAGCTCATTTGCCTTATCCATTTATCGCTTTTTAGACCCATTTTTATCCTTTTAGATTTGAGCGATTATAGCATAATTTAAATTGCGAAGCATTTTAAAGAGCGGGGCGATCGGATAAAATCAAGCGGTAAATTTTCCGCTTGATTTGGGCAATTTAGGCTGCCTTAACCTCTTGAAGTCTATACCATGCGATGATTTGCATGATAAACGCCGCGAGTAAAACAACGTAGCCGATGATTATAACGGCCGTGAGCGCTCCTACTACCGTGCCGATAAAATAATAAAGGAAAAATTTATCGCCCGAGATGCTTGAAAGTTCGTTATAAACTTGAAATTCTTTGAAAAATCCGTAAATAACGCCTATAAGACCCGCTATACCTAAGATCGCTCCTATAATCATACTAACGCCGCCTGCATCGCCGTATCCGGCTCCGGCATTCATAAACGCAAATACCCCCATAGTCATACCTAGGAAAATCAAAACAGACGACGCTGCGGTAGCGACTAGATATAAAATATAATTTTTCTTTAAGGTAGGACTGCCGACTTTATTTGAAAGCTTAAATATAGCGAGCAAAATGCATATAAAACCCGCGATAACGAAAACTATGCCTAAAAACGGAATAACGCCTAAAATCGGCAGAGCAGATCCTGTCAAGCCTAGCGTTCTAATCGTCGGTAAATCGTTGCTTTTTAGATCAAAATTCATATTACCGAAATTTATATTTACGGACTTTGCTTTCGTTAGGTAGATATCTTTGGCGTTTTGCCCTTCTGCTACGAAATCCACCTCGTCGCCCTGCCTTAAAACTACGGTCGCGCCGCTAGCGGTTACGGACTTTACGTCCTCCCCAAGATACGTGTAGCGTTGCTCGTCCGCGCTTAGTACGGTTTATTTCATGCCGTTGTTTTAAATTTCCGTTTTATATTTTTAAAACAAAGCCTTAGCTTAATTTTTTAAAAATTTATTATAAACAAACCGATCGCGAGCATGCTTATTGATTTATAAGTGTATAAGATTATATTTTATAAAATTACTAAATTTTATTACAAAGGAGAATTTTATGAAAAAATTACTACTTATTTCTATCGCGGCCGCGGTTGCCTTTGGCGGCGAAAATTTGCTCGTGGGCGCTGGCGGCGGATACAAAAAACCGGTCACTGAAGTGATAGAAAATCTCAAAAAAGAAGGCGTGCAGATCGAGGGCGCGTTTGCAAATTTAGGCCAAATCACCATCCAAGCAAAAGAGGGCAAGATGGCTGCGATCGTGGGCGACGAGGCGTTTTTAAAGAAAACGGACCTTGATATAAAGGGCTATGAGCGCATCGGCAAGGGCGCTTTGGTGCTAGTCACGCCAAAAGGCAAGCAGATAAAAGACGTCAGCGAGCTAAAAAATCTAGCTAAAATCGCGATGCCTGACGCTAAAAAAGCGATCTACGGCGTTAGAACTACCGAGTTTTTAAAAAACTCAGGACTAGAGGCCGATCTAGCGCCTAAGATGCTGCCAGTCGCGGGCGTACCGCAAGTAGTCGCCTATGTCACGAACGGCGAAGTGGACGCGGGCTTTATCAACTCGACCGAGGCCGTGGCTAGAGAGGGCGAGTT
This sequence comes from uncultured Campylobacter sp., assembly GCA_963525315.1. Lineage (GTDB taxonomy): Bacteria > Campylobacterota > Campylobacteria > Campylobacterales > Campylobacteraceae > Campylobacter_A. The sequence continues at coordinate 25,665 of CAURKB010000002.1, forward strand.
TGGCAGCGTGATCTATATCGACGAGGCGCTTTATAGCCCTGTTTTTATCTCGGCGGCAAAGCTTGCTGCATGCGAAGGTAACGAGGCGTGCGCTAAATTTATAGACGAGATAAAAACTCCTCGATCGAAGGAAATTTTCGCTAAATTCGGGCTAAAATAATTTAAATTGAGGGCTTTTGACTCGGCCGAATTACCTTCAAATTTGACGTAAAATTTGCGTCAAATTTGATTTAAACGCTAAAATTTGCTCGCTAAATTTAACTCAAACGAAAACCAAAATTTAACGAAAAAAGGAAAAATTTGCACGAACTCGCTTGGCTTATTCACCCGCTGCTTTTAAGTGCCAAAACGCTCGCCGTTACTTTCGTACTGCTACTATTTTTAGGGCTTGGCGCGGCTTATTTTTTGGCGTTTTACCGCGGCAAATTTAAGGCCGTCTTAGAAGCGGCCGTGATGTTTCCGCTCATTTTTCCGCCCATCGCCACTGGATTTTTGCTGCTTTACGTCTTGGGGCGAAACGGCGTGATCGGCAAGGCGTTAAATTTACAGATCGTTTTTAGCTTCTCAGCCCTCGTTATCGCTTCGTTTTTGGCGGGCTTGCCACTGTTTGTAAAGCCTGTTCAAAGCGCGCTTGAAAGCCTGCCTAAAAGCCTAATCGAAGCGGGTCAAAGCCTAGGCAAAAATCGTTTTGAGATCGCTGTTTTTATCCTCATCCCAAACGTCTTTAAAAGCGTTGTTTCGGCGCTCGTTTTGGCGCTAGCTCGCGGCCTTGGCGAGGTCGGTATCACGCTGATGCTAGGCGGTAACATCGTGGGTAAAACCGATACCGTTTCGCTAGCTATCTATAACGCGGTTTACGACGGCGAAAACGGCCGCGCGCTCATTTTGAGCGTGATTTTGGTCGTGCTTAGCTTGGTGCTTTTTGGGTTTATAAATTTTCTAGAGCGAGCTAAAAAGAGCGACTGAAGCGATAAAGTTAAGGCAAAAAACTAGGTTTTGCGCAGGCTGTTTTAAATTTGCGCCGTCTATATTTTTGCGGCCGGATTTAAAACTCGCAAATTTACGTAAAATTCGCGCCTGCATGAAAGCAGGCTAATTCAAACAAATAAACGCAAATTTGCGCGCACTAAATTTAGCCTTTATACCCGTATAAACGTTAAAGGCTCGTGCGGCTAAGTCGCCGCTAAATTTGGATAAACAAAGGATTAAATTTAACGCGAGCGCCTTTGAACTAAATTTAGCCAGGATAAAGGCGATCGGTTCTTGCGCCCGAACAGCAAATTTAAGCAGGCCGCGGCCTTGCTAGGGCAAATTCTTGCCGATTTGCAGGTAAGCCGCGCTACCTCGTTTAAAACCGGTCATGCCGCAAATGCGAATTTAGTCGTCAAACTCCTGCGAGATAACGGGCGAGAACTCCTCCCAGCGGAGTTTGGTTTTGGCCGTAGGCATCTTGCTTTGAAACGGTTCTTTTTTCATCGAGGCTACCGCAGCGCTGTCGCCGATCGGCGCAGGAGGAGCCTCCACGCCTAGCACCGCGCGCTCAAGCTCGATAAAATCGCGCAAGATAGTCGCGTAAGAGGCGAAAAAGTCGGCGTTTTTGTGAGCGGATAAAAATTTGATAAATTCATCTATAAATTTATTCGTAACGTCCGTAAATAGCTTGCTACTGATATCTGCCGCGCCGGCTGCTTCATCGCGCAAAAAAGTCGCCGTGGCTAAAAATATAAATCCGACGTAGTCCTCGCTGTCTTTGCAGACGTTCGCGTCTCTGCGGTACGGACTTAGCTTCAGGCACTCGATAACGCGCAGTCTAGCCGCGCCGTCGTCGCGTCCGTCCTCGTAAAATGAGGCGTTTAGCGGGATGTTGGAGTAAGAAAAGTCAAAAAGCACGTCGTTTTGCTCTCTAGCGAATTTCTCAAAGTCGAATTTTGCCAAATTTGCAAACGCGGCCTCGCTTTGGGGCGTAACCGGACTAGTCGCTATGTAGGCTAGCTGCTCGCGCCAGCGGTTAAATTTGGTATCTTGCATGTGAAAAAATAGCGGATAGGCAAGAAACTCGTAAAAATACGCGCGCGCTTTAGTTAAGTTATTATCCATTTAAAACCTCTTCTCTCATTTGTTCCATTTGCGCTTTTATCATTACTTTGGCTTTGCAGTCCGAGCAGCAGTATAGCGCTTTTATCTTGGCTTTATCGCCGTTAAATCTAGGCTCCATGATCGAGGCGATCTTCTCGACGGCCTTTTTGGTCGCAAACTCTTTGCCGCACTCGATACAGGCGAAAAGCTCGTCTCTGGCTAGCTCGCTAAACGTAAAGAAACTAGGCTCCAGATCGATCTTGCCCGGGCGTAAAAATATCGTGTCTTTTTCCGCGCAGCTAAGCTCGCAGTATCCGCACGCAGTGCAGACGCTCGGGTTAAAGAGGATGGAATTTGTTTTCTTGTCCGCGACTAAGGCAGCGACGTTGCAAGCTCCCACGCAGCTTAGGCACAGCGTGCAGGTGTCACGGTTTATCTCGACGCGGCCGTATCTGATGAGCTCGGTGGTGCTAACCGAGCCTAAATTTTGCCCGTCAACTAGCCACTCTAGGCGCTTGGCGAAAATTTCGCGCTTAGGCAGGGCGTACTCGGCCATGGAGTGCTGCGAGCCCTCGATAAATTTAGCCTGAGATAGGGCGCTTTTTAGCTTGTCTTCGTTCCCTGCTACCAGGACGGCTTTTTCGTTAAATTTAAGCTCGTAAATTTGATTTAAAATATCCACCGCGTCTTTGGTGCCTTTGCCGATATTTTGCTCGTAGATCACGACCTGCGCGCCGCTTTCTTGAAGTAGCGTGAGCAGATGCGTCTCGCTCAAAAATCTCTCGCCGCTAACGGCAAAAGGCAGCACGTTTGCGGGTAAATTGACGCTTAAGTTTTCTAAATTCGCCTTTGCGGGCACGACTAGAGCAATCTTGCCGCGGTAGAGTTTGGCCGTCTCGGCAAACGAGTTTCGCGGCATATCGGAGTAATCAAGCGCGCCGCTAGGGCATACGCTTACGCAGCCGCCGCAGTTTACGCAGTCGATGTGTGAGAAAACTAGGTGTTTGGTTTCGTCCTCTTTTAGGATCGCTACCGTAGGGCAGGCCTCTACGCACCTGCCGCAGATCTCGTGTCTGCGCTCGTGGTACTGGCAGATCGTGGAGTCGTAGTGGACGTGGCTTTTAAATTTAAATTTCGGGCTTTGCGCCTCTAGCTGTGCGGCGATCTCGTCGTCGCTTTTGCCCGCGATCTCGTAGCAGCCGCTTTGCTTTAGCATGTATTCGCGCGCGTTTTCGACGAGGAAAAAGTCGCAATCCACCTCAAACTCGCCGTCGGGGCGCAGTACTAGCACGCTTAGCTCGCCTGCGGCTCCGTAGATAAATTTGATCTCAAAATGCGTCAGTTCGATGGTTTTAAAGCCTTTTTCCTTTAGCAAATTCGCCAAATTTTCGCGTCCGCCGTTGCTAACGATCACGACGTTTTTGCCGACTTGCTTTTCGTAGTCGATGTCGCGCGCTAGGTCAAAGGCGCTGGCTCTAGCCTCATAAAGCAAAAGCGTGTTTTTGGCCTTATCTAGCACCGAGTCGGCGGTGTTTTTTAGATAAAAATTTATCTCAGGCGCTACGACGCTTGATTTTAGTTTGGGCGAATTTGAGACGAGATACTCGCCTTCGCCGTTTATCTCGATCTGCTCGTTTAGCATCAAATTCTCGTCAAAATCGTTGTAAAAACCGAATTCTTTCATGATTTTCTCCCCACGCTACGCGTTATCAAAATTGAGCGCATTTTAATACTAAAGGCATTAATAGGCTCTGAATTTTTATATTTATTTTTTTTAATAAGATTAGATTTATCCAATTTTATGCTAAAATCGCGCTCGGTAACACAAATTTACTAGGAGCTAATTTGAACGAACTACGAAAACTTCCGCAGATAGATAAATTTATAAAAAACGAGCGATTTTCCGGGCTTGATATTAGCTTGCTAACCAAAGTCGCTAGGTGCGAGCTAGAGAGCCTTCGCGCTCAAATTTTAGGCGGCGGGAACTGCCCCGAGCTTGACGCCATCGTCCAAAACACGCTTGCAAGATACGAAAAGGCGTTAAATTTGAGCCTGCGTAGCCTGATAAACGCAACCGGCGTCATCATCCACACTAATCTCGGCCGAAGCGCGATAGATCCGGAAATTTTACGCCGAGCCCAGCCCGTGATTACGGGGTATTCAAATTTAGAATACAGCGTCGAAAAGGGCGGCCGCTCAAATCGCTACGATTACGTGGGCGGGCTGCTGGCGGAGCTTTTTGGCTTTGAGGACGCCGTCGTCGTAAACAACAACGCAAGCGCCGTGTTTTTGGTACTAAATACCTTCTCAAAAGGCGGCGAATCTATCATCAGCAGAGGCGAGCTAGTCGAGATCGGCGGGAGCTTTCGCGTGCCAGAAGTCATGGCAAACTCGGGCGCGATCTTGCGCGAAGTGGGCACGACGAATAAAACCAAGCTGCGCGACTACGAGGAAGCGATAAACGAAAACTCGAAGCTAATTTTAAAGGTTCATCGCTCAAATTTCGACATCGTGGGCTTTAGCGAGGAAGCGGCGATGCAGGATCTTAGCGCGCTGGCAAGAGAGCGAAATCTCATCGATTATTTCGATCTTGGCGGCGGATTTTACGGCGAGCTGCCTTACGGTCTGGAGCGCAACGAACCGAATCTAAAAAATTTAAAAGACGCCTCGCTCGTTAGCTTTAGCGGCGACAAGCTCTTTGGCTCCGTGCAGTGCGGCATAATCCTAGGTAAAAAGGGGCTCATCGCAAAACTAAAGAAAAATCAGCTTTTAAGAATGCTGCGCGTGGATAAGGTGATCATCTCGCTACTGGCTGAAAGCGTCAAAGCCTACGCAAACCACGAATTTGAGCTTATCACGACGATAAAGCAGCTCTATAAAAGCGTAGAAGAGCTGGAAAACACGGCAAATTTCATAAACTCGCGGCTAAAAAATCCGCTTGAAGTCGTGCGCACTACGACCTACGTGGGCGGCGGCACGATGCCCAACAAACGCATACCTAGCGTCGCGCTGGCCGTCAAAGGAAACGCGAACGAAAACGAGGCTAAATTTAGGAAAAATCTCGTGATCGGGCGCATAGAGGAGGGTAAATTTTTACTCGATCTTCGTAGCGTGCTGGACGCGGACGTGCAAAAATTGATAGAAAAAATCAACGAAACGGATAAAAAATGAGCTTAATAATAGGAACGGCCGGGCACATCGACCACGGCAAAACGGCGCTGATAAAGGAACTAAACGGCTTTGAGGGCGACAGGCTAGAGGAGGAGCAAAAGCGCGGGATCACGATCGATCTTAGCTTTTCAAATTTGAGCAAAAACGGCGAAAACATCGCATTTATCGACGTGCCGGGACATGAAAATTTGATCAAAACGATGATCAGTGGCGCGTACGGATTTGACGCGTGCCTATTCGTCGTGGCGGCAAACGACGGGCTAATGCCGCAGTCTTTGGAGCATTTGCAGGTTTTAAATATCCTTGGCGTTCGTTCGCTCGTCGTAGCTCTTACCAAGTGCGACTTGGCTACTCCAGGGCTGATCGAACAGCGAAAAGGCGAAATTTACGCCGCCGCGCAAAACTACAAAAATCTGCAAATTTTAGAGATTTTCCCGGTTAGCATTAAAGATAGCGCGAGTATAGACGAGCTGCGAAATTATCTTTTCACGCTAAAGGCGGCTAACCGCGAGCAAGAGGGCGTTTTTAGATACTACATCGACCGCGTTTTTAGCCTAAAAGGTATCGGAAACGTAGTCACGGGCACCGTGATAGAGGGCAGCGTGAGCAAAAACGAGAAACTGTTTAACTATGACGCTGGCAAAGAAGCGCAGGTGCGAAGCGTGCAGAGCCACGATAAATTCGTCGACCGCGCTGGAGTTAGCAGCCGCGTGGCGCTAAATTTGACGGGTGTCGAGCTAAATGATCTAAAAAAGGGCCAATTGCTTAGTAAAAAGGGCTTTTTTAGGGGATTTCGCGAGATAGACGCGATCGTTTTTGCGCGCGAGCTAACGCACGGGCAGAATGTGACGTTTTGCGTCGGTGCAAAGGCTGCAGCCGCAAAAGCGCTGATTTTAAGCCAAAAAGAGGGCGGGATATTTGCGACGTTTAAATTTGAGCGGGATATGTTTTTGAAATTTGACGAACCTTTCGTGCTCATCGCAAACGGTCGCGTCATAGGCGGCGGCAGGGTGCTAAACGCCGTGAGCGAACCGATGAAAAAATCAAGCAAAATTTCGTTTTTAAACTCGCTGCTTAAAAAGGACTTCGTGATTGCCTTTGCGATGCTAAAAGATACGCATAAAAACGGCTTTGGTATCATCTCGGCCTATCAGCGCTTCGGGCTAAATCACGAGGAGGCCGTAGCGATAGCAAAGCAAACGCCAAACGTATTCGTCGATGAAAAAGCGCTAAATATCTACGATCTAAGCGCGGTCGATCGGATAAAAAGCGCGGTCAAATTTATGATAGAAAAGAATGAATTTGCGGTATTTTCGGCTACGAGCATCAGCCTAAAGCTCTCATGGGCTAGCGAAAGCATCGCCCAAAAAGCGCTTGACGAGCTAGAAAGCGCGGGTATGATCGCTAAAAACGACGGCGTTTATACCAAAACGGGCGTCGATATGAGCAAGCTAAAAATCAGACTCGAGGAGAAAATTTACGAGATTTTGCAAAGCGGAAATTTAGCTCCCCTAGCGCCCTATAACATCTACGACGAGCTTGAGATAGACCGAGTTAGCGGCGATAACGCGCTAAAAAAACTAACGGGTATCGGACGCGTGGTGAGGCTAGCGCATAATCTTTTCGTAACGTCAAAAGCCCTAAACGAGGCGCTTGCCAAGCTAAAAGCTATCATCGCCGCGCAAGGATTCGTAAACGTAACGAACGCGAAAGAGGCGTTAAATTTGAGTAGAAAATACATAATCGCCTACCTCGAACAACTCGATCTAGACCCAAATATCGTAAAAAACGGCAACGACCGAGTTTTAAAAGCGTGATTTTTTATCTATTTAAAAAAAGCAAATATAATCCGCGCAAATTTTTAAAAAAGGAATGAAATGAAAAAAATAGTATTATCGCTAACGGCGGCCTGCGCGATGTTTGCTGCTACCGACGCGCAAGTGGTCGATTTTTACTCTCAGATGCTCGGCGAGGGCGTAAAGGTGTCCGTAACCGGTCGCAAACCCGCAGCCGGCGGCATAGAAGCGATCACGGTAAATTTAAGCAACGGCGAAGTCAGCCAAGACGAGGTTATCTTTGCTAAAGACGACTTGCTTTTTCCGGACATTATAGATTTAAAAGAGCATAAATCGTATCTGCAAGATATAAAAAATGAAATGGCTATGAAAAATATCTCAAAAGCCTATAAGAGCGAGAAAAAAGAAAATATCATCACGCTGGGAAGCGACTCCAAAAAGCCAACTATCGTGATGTTTTCGGATCCTGAATGCCCGTACTGCCGAGCCGAACTAGATAGAATAGAAGCAACGCTAAAAGAAAGTAACGTAAATGTGATTTTAACTCCGGTTCACGGCGTTTCGTCTTTGCAAAAGAGCTTTTTGATATATAAAGACGCAGCAGGCGCAAAAACCGATAGCGACAAAATCCAAATTTTACGAAAGTATTATGCAAGCGATTATACCGTAGCAGACGGAGCCGTTAGCGAAGAAAACGTAAAAACTATGGATGAGTTACGTAAAAAATATGCTGCCGCAGGCGTTCGCTCCGTGCCTTATATAGTAAATTTAAGCGATTTGCAAAAATAATCTTTAACGAAAATTTGAGCCAAGTTTGATAAATTTGGCTCAAAACCTCTGGAATTTAATAAAATATACGTTTATAACTTGATATGTAGTATTAAAAATTAAGCTAAATTTTAGGTTTCCTTAACTATTTATTAAGTTTCATAATTAATCTAATATTTTTACTTCGTTTATTCTCAAAATATGCTAAATTTGCATAGTGATATTTTAAAAATATGCAAGCATCCTAAAATATGCGTCTGTAAGGCGCATTACGCCCAGGAAATATGCAAAATTTGAACAATATCTTTCTAAAAACGTCTCAAAAATTTCAAATTTGGGATAAAAAGGAGAAAACATGCAAGGATCAAGACGAGATTTCCTCAAAAAATCTCTGAAGGTCGGCGCGGTAGGCGGAACCGTATTGGCCGCCGCAGCTATCGCAAAACCGACTAGCGACGAGCTTGCTCCTGACGACAACGGCGTAGTTGTCGGCAAGTCGAGCAAAAAAGAGGTGCTTTACAAAAAAAGCAAAGAGTGGGAATACTACTATAAGATCGCTTACTAAGGGAGAAAACCATGAGTGATTCACGTATAGCAAGGCGCTCGTTTTTAAAGCTTGCCGCTCTTGGTGCCGGTAGCACGATGGCGTTTGGCGAAAACGAGACGTTTAGAAAAGCAACTAACAAGGAGATAAAAAATCCTTTTGAAGGCTCAAAAAAAGTTAGAACGATTTGTTCTATTTGTTCTGCAGGCTGTGGTATCGAAGCCGAGGTAAAAGACGGCGTATGGGTTCGCCAAGATATGGCGATGTTTCACCCGATCTCTCAAGGCAGCCACTGCTCAAAAGGTATCGATCAAATCGACTTAACCAAGAGCAAACAGCGCATAAAATACCCTATGAAAAAAGTAAACGGCAAATGGGAGAGAATAAGCTGGGAGCAAGCCGTAAACGAGATCGGCGATAAGATGCTACAAATCCGTAAAGAAGACGGTCCTGATAGCGTAGTTTTCCTAGGTTCAGCCAAATTTAACAACGAGCAAAGTTATTATTTCCGCAAATTTGCAGCGTTTTGGGGTACAAACAGCAACGATCACGTAGCACGCATTTGACATAGCGCAACAGTCGCCGGTGTGGCGAATACTTGGGGTTACGGCGCTATGACTAACCACTGCGGAGATATGGCTGCAAATTCGAAAGCCATCTTTATGATAGGCGCAAATTCGGCCGTCGCAAATCCGGTCGGCGGTATGAAGCATGCCCTTCAGGCTAAAGACAGAAATAACGCAAAGCTAATCGTTGCAGATCCGAATTTTACGAAATCTGCGGCAAAAGCAGACCTTTATCTAAGGCACCGTTCGGGAACGGACGTAGCGTTAATCTACGGATTAATCCACATAATCCTTAAAAACGGCTGGGAAGATAAGGAATTTTTAGAAAATAGAACTTACGGTATCGAGGAAATTAGAAAAGAGGCCGAGCACTGGACGCCTGAGGTAACTTCGGACGTTACGGGCGTACCCGTAGATAGACTAATGCAAGCCGCGCACATAATGGCTCACAATAAGCCGGGAACGGTTATCTGGGCGCTAGGTATCACTCAGCACTCCGTAGGCACATCAAATACGAGAATCTTGCCTATCATGCAGCTAATTTTAGGCAATATGGGTAAACCGGGCGGCGGCTGTAATATCTTACGCGGTCACGACAACGTCCAAGGCTCTACCGATATGTGTAATCTCTCAGATAGCTTGCCGATGTATTACGGCTTAGCCGATGCGGCATGGAAATATTACTGCAAAGGTTGGGGCGTTGATTACGACGAATTTATCAAAAGATTTGCGGTTTCAACAAAAGAGCCTAAACAAGGCGGCGCCCCGGTAAAAAATACCGTATTTGAAGAGTATTTTTATCATGATCCGCAAAATCCGGAGGATAGAAACTGGCGTAACGAAAAAGGCTGGTCGCTATCAAAATGGTGGCAAGGCGTCTTAAAAGAGGAAAAAACATATACTAGCGGTAAGCTTCGCGTTCTTTGGGTACAAGGAACGGGTCTAACTTCTATGGCGCACTTAACTAAAATTCAACAAGCCGTAGATAAGCTTGACTTGCTAGTCGTAGCTGAGCCTTTCGTCAACGAAGTCGCGATTTTAAGCGATAGAAAAGACGGAATTTATATCTTGCCGGTTGCTACCGCGTTTGAAAACGAGGGACACCTAAGCTCTACTAATCGCTCCGGTCAGTGGAGAACTAAGGTAGTAGATCCGCTTTATGAGAGTAAGCCTGATCAAGAGGTTATGTTTGCATTCGCTAAAAAATTCGGCTTTTACGACGAATACGTCCGCGGCATGAAGATGGGCATCGTGGACCGTGAGATAAAGCAGGTAAAAGACGACTTCGTATGGCCTGACGACGCGACAAACGAAATCGCTCGTATAGGAAATTCGATCGGATACGGCGGTAGAACGGCCGAGATGTTTAGAAGACATCAGGCTAACTGGCAAAATTTCGATCCCGATACGTTAATGGGTATCGGCGGAGAAGTAAAAGGCGAGTACTACGGTAAACCTTGGCCTGCATGGGATACTAAACACCCGGGCACGCCGATACTTTACGATATGAGTAAGCCTTATACCGAAGGCGGCAGCGGATTTAGAAATCGCTTCGGCTTAGAGCATAACGGCGTTAGCCAGCTTGCTAGCGAAGATGCAACCTTGGTCGGCTCGCAGGTAAAAGGCGGCTATCCGCAAATAACCAAAGAAAATATCGAAAAAGTACTAGGCATCACTCTAACGGAAGAAGAAAAAGCAAAAATGGGCGCTAGCTGGAGTATGGACTATAGCGGACTTATCTTAGAAAAATGCCGCGAAAAAGGCGTAGTGCCTTACGGTAACGCAAGAGCTAGAATGATCGTTTGGGAATTCCTAGATCCGATCCCTAAACACCGCGAGCCTATCCACTCTCCGCGCTGGGATCTCGTTCAGAAATACCCGACCTTTGACGATCAGGCTAGAAATTTCCGCGTAGAGACTAAATTTAAAACCGAGCAGCAGGCAAAAGACTGGAGCAAGGAATTCCCTATCGTGTTTAGTACGCAACGCGTAGTAAATTTAAGCGGTGCGGGAATGATAGAGCGAACCAGTAAATATCTAGCGGCGATAACGCCTGAGATGTTTGCTAACGTTCACCCTGAGCTTGCCTTAAAATACGGTATCCAAGATCGCGATATGATGTGGATACACTCGCCTCAAGGCACTAAGATCAAAGTCCGTTGCTACCACAGCTATATGGTAACTCCGGATAGAATTTGCATGCCGTATAACTTCGCCGGAGTTATGCAAGGCGTTAGCCTAGAGGATCGCTATCCAGAGGGTACCAAGCCTTATACTATCGGCGAGAGTTTTAATACCGTAACCAACTACGGCTTTGACCCGGTAACTCAAATTTCAGAGTTTAACGCCGGTCTATGCAGGATAGAAAAAGCAGACGGAGAGGGCTTTAGAACCTTCTTCCACGAATACGGCGAAAATAACGCGCAAGGTAAAGAGGGGGCATAAAGATGGCAAGAATGAAATTTTTCGTAGATACAAACAGATGTATCAGCTGCTTTGGATGTCAAGTTGCTTGTTCCTCTGCGCACGAGCTACCTGTGGGGCTATATCGCCGCAAGGTTATCACGCTTTTTGACGGCATAGAGGGTAAAGAGTTATCTACTACGATAGCTTGCCAGCACTGCACCGACGCTCCTTGCGAGCAGGTTTGTCCGGTGGATTGTTTTTACATCAGAGCCGACGGTATAGTGCTTCACGATAAAAACAAATGCATAGGCTGCGGATACTGCCTATACGCATGTCCGTTCGGCGCGCCGCAGTTTCCTAGAGACGGGGCGTTTGGCGTTAAAGGTTCTATGGATAAATGCACTATGTGCGCCGGAGGCCCGGAGGAGACGAACTCTCACGAGGAGCGAGAGCTATACGGACAAAATAGGATGTCTGAGGGCAAAGTGCCGATGTGCGCCGCCGTTTGCGCTACGAACGCTCTACTTGTGGGCGACGCGGCCGAGGTTTCCAATGTATTTCGCAAGCGCGTTATGCTAAGACAAGCCGTCGCGATGCCGTAATAAATTTAGGAGCGATCTCGCTCCTAAATTTCTTTTCTATAATTATCCCAAATTTTTAAAATTTAGTTACCTTTCTACTCGCTAAAATCAAAATTTAAAGAGACTTGATAATCAAAAAAAGAGCTTGTTGATACTATAGGTACTTGATAGCCGTTTTTATTTTCGCTAAAGTTTTTTAATGATAGAATACGCACAAGAAACATATCTTTTTGGAGTTTTTATGACTAAAATTTTGAGATTTATATTCGCTTTGTTTATCCCGTTTGCGCTAAATGCAGCGGATACGGACTACACGCCTGAGATACAGAGTATAAAAGATTCATTCGTAAGTATCATGCAGCAGTATAAAGAGGGCAAGATCGACGAAGCCAAAACTGCTACGCAAAATGCTTATTTTGGGCATTTTGAAAATATCGAAGCGGCGATCAGGGTAAATTTGGGGCAGAAAAAAGCCTACTCGATGGAGTCTAAATTCGGCAAAATCCGCAAAGCCATCATCGCCAAAAAATCGGTAGAAGAGATACAAGCCATAATGGACGATCTAAATAAAGAAATGGATGAGGTTTTGCCGGTTATAAACACCGGACATAAGCTAGTCGGCGAGTACTCAGATCCTAAAAACGCAGACGCCGCGCAGACAGCTAAAGCACCCGAAGCTAGCCAAACTACGGCTCAGCCTGCAAGTATCGCCGCTATAGAGCCGCACTGGCAAGTGGTTTATAACGACATAAAAACAGCCCTTAGCGCTGCGGGCGCGGCTTACGAAAAGGGCGATAAAGACGCAGCAAAACAGCAGATAAACAACAAAGCCAAATTTGAGCTATATCGCAACACGAAGTTAGAAGAGGCTATCCGTAGATTTATAGACGGCGGTCAGGGTATCGACGGCGACATCCAAAAACGCATGGGTTCGGCGATAATAGCGATAAACAACGATGTAGCCGCCGACGTACTAAAGTCAAATTTGGAAGAGCTTGATGCGCTGATATACGAAAACGTCGCCAAGCTACCTATGGACTCGGGCTCGCTAGCTACCAACGTAGTTTTGCCTGATAGCGCCGAGGATGACGCGGCTACTGATTTTGCGCCCGTCGTTGCCAACATAAAGGCAAAAATCGCCGATGCGATCAAACTTTACGCCGCAAAAGACGTAGCTAAGGCTATGAGCGATGCGCAGGATATCTACTTCGACGAGTTCGAAGGTAGCGGCATGGAAAATAAAGTAGGCGCGATAGACGTCGGTCTAAAAACTAAGATAGAAGGAAATTTCGGCGAAGTAGTCGCGCTGATGAAAGCGGGCGTGAGCGTCGAGAGACTCCAGCAAGCAGCCGATAACCTAGGCGCAAATTTAGACGCCGCGCTAGAAAAAACAAGCGGCAGCAGTTCGCCTTGGGCGCTATTTGTTTACGCGCTTACGATCATACTTCGCGAGGGATTTGAGGCGCTCATCATCGTGGCGGCCGTCGTGGCGTATCTGCTAAAAACCGGCAACGAAAAGCGCATGAGTATCGTTTACAGCTCGCTTGGCGTAGCGGTTGTTTTAAGCTTTGTTATGGCGTGGATTATGAATTTGATATTTGCCGGCGCTGCAGGTCAAAAAAGAGAGGTGATGGAGGGTGCGGTGATGCTTATCGCCGTGGGACTGCTCTTTTACGTCGGTTTTTGGTTGCTCTCAAACGCGGGTGCAAAAAAATGGAGCAAATATATCCAAAGCCACGTCAGCGAGTCGATATCCGCGGGCTCTGCTAAGGCACTTTGGTGGACGGTATTTTTAGCCGTATTTAGAGAGGGCGCAGAGACCGTTCTTTTCTATCAGGCGCTGATTTTTGACGCTAAAGATAGCGCGGGCTACTCGATGATAGCGCTGGGATTTGTAGTAGGACTCGTCGTCTTGCTTGTTACTTACTACGTGTTTAAAATTTTTGCTATCAAAATCCCGATCAAGCCGTTTTTCTTGGTTACTTCGGCGATCATCTTTTATATGTCAATCGTGTTTGTGGGCAAAGGGCTTATGGAGTTCGTCGAGGGTAAAATTTTCGTTCCGACTAAGATCGAGGGCTTCCCGACTATCGAGTGGCTAGGCATTTATCCGTATTACGAGAGCTTAGTGCCGCAGGCTATCATGATAGCGGCGCTAATCATCGGCGTGATCATAATGAAAAACAAGCAAGCCAAAGAGGCTTAAATTTGATGTTTCAGGCTTCGCGGGTTGCCGCGAAGCTTAAAAATAAATTTACAAACCAATTAAAGGAGAGAACATGAACAAATTTGTTAAAACAGCTTTGGCGTTTAGCCTTGCTGCAACAGTAGCCGTAGCAGGCGAGTTTCCTATCGGCGATCCGGTAGAGATCAACGGCATGGAGATAGCTGCTGTTTATCTAGAGCCAATCGACATGGAGCCAAAGGGCATCGACCTAGCTCCTAGCAAAGCCGACATCCACCTAGAGGCCGACATCCACGCTATCGAGGGAAATAAAAACGGCTTTGCGGCGGGCGAGTGGATCCCTTATCTAAAAGTTAATTACGAGCTAAAAAACCTAGATAACGGCAAAGTTAAAAAAGGCACGTTTATGCCTATGGTCGCTCAAGACGGCCCTCACTACGGAGCCAACCTAAAAATGGATACGGGCGTGGGCAACTACGAGCTAAAATTTCATATAGAAAATCCTGAAAAACAAGGCTTCGGTCGCCATGCGGATAAAGAAACCGGCGTAGGTAAATGGTTTGAGCCTTTCACTACGACTTATAAATTCCAATACACTGGAGCGCCTGCTAAATAATTCAGGCTTAGAGCGGCTAAGCCCGCTCTAAATTTTACTTAAATTCTCAAATTTTAGGGCTGATCATGTCTATATATTTCATCCAAGTTATCTCATCGTTACTGGGATTTGTCCTTTTTGCAGCGTTAAACAACGACAAAAAGAGCCTAAAAGCGCTGTTTTTACCCTCGGTTTTGGGTATCGCAGCGGGCATAGTCGTTTTTAAGATCGCTAGACTCACGCTTCACGATGCCGGCGTGAAAATGGTATTTGATGCGACTACTTTGGTATTTTTGCTAGTTAGCGCGCTTTGGATTTTTATCAAATTTAACCCTGCAAAGATGATAACGTTTTTCGCCTTGGGTGCGGGCTACGGCCTAACCTACGCTCACGCTAGCGCGAATTTTCCGGTATTTGCCGGCGAGCTACTCGATACGCAGTCTATCATCAGCCTATTTTTGATGATATTTGCGTTTTTGCTTTTACTGATTTTATTTTTCGTCGTTTCAAATTTAAAAGAGTGCCTATGCAAGCACGTCTTACGGACGTTTTCGCTTCTTTCGCTCGTGGTTTTGATAGTGCAGGCTATTTCAAACACGGGGCTTGAGTTTATGCGAGCGGGCATGATACCTACGTATCCGTGGGCGCTCTCGCTCGTGGCTAAGGGCATTTACTATACGACGTTTGCGCAGTATTTTTTCATCTTTTTAGTTTTGGTTTTGGCGGTTGTAAATTTCAAAAAACGCCCGGCTCCGCTGGTAAAATCAGTCGTGGGCTCAAATAAATTTAGATTTAATAACGCGGCTAGAAATTTCATGGCGGCAAACTCAAAAAGCAGCATAGCTATCGTCGTTACGGCTCTGATTTTTGGGCTTTACTACGACCTGCACGCATCTAAACCGCCGGAAATCTCAGATCCTATCGTCGTAGAACCCGTAAATAACGAGTTTAAATTTGACGTCCAAGAGCTAGCCGATAATGAACTTCACCGCTACGCCTACATAAACGACGAAGGCAGGGAGATAAGATTTTTTCTTTTAAACCGCTTTTCCGACCGCGCTTCGCCGATCATCGTCTTTGACGCGTGCGCGATATGCGGCGACATGGGCTACGTCAAAAAGGGCGGCGATCTCATCTGTATCTCGTGCAACGTGCGCATTTTCTTGCCGTCGGTGGGCAAAGAGGGCGGCTGCAACCCGATACCTATGCCATTTGAATTTGACGGCAAATTCGTAACCGTGACGCTAGATACTATACAAAGCGGCGCGAACTATTTCTCAAAAGTCGTCGAAAAGATGGTGCTAGATCCGGTAAGCCGCAAAAAAGTAAGCAACATCGGCTCAAAATCTTATTTATACTACAACAGGACGTATTTCTTTGAAAACGAAAAAACTCAGGCGGAATTTGAAGCCAACCCTGAAAAATACGTCGATGTAAACGGGACTTTAAAATGAAAAATATGCAACTAAGGCTCATAAAAAGCTCGATCACCGGCTCGAAGGTGCAAAAAGGAATGGCCTTTATCACCATACTTTTGGCGACGGTTTTGATCGCTTGTATGCTAAATATCACGCTAAAAATCGGCGATCAGATCGCTAGCGAGCTACGCGGCTACGGCTCAAACATCGTCGTCTTGCCAAAAGGCGAAGCGCTAGCTATCGAGATCGAGGGCAAAAATTTCACTCCGCTAAAATCGCAAAACTACCTAAATGAAGAGGATTTGCATAAGGTAAAGGAAATTTTTTGGCGAAATAACATCGTGGCGTTTGCGCCGTTTTTAAACGGCGAGGTAAAAGACGCTAGCGGCGAAAAATACCAAATCACTGGCACTTGGTTTGATAAATTTGCAAACGTGGCCGACGAGCCCGAGTTTAAAACGGGCGTTAAAACGCTATTTGGCTTTTGGGCGGTCGATGGCAAATGGATAGAAGATGACGATATGCAAAACGTACTCGTAGGCGAAAATTTAGCCGCGAAGCGAAATTTGAGCGTCGGCGGCGAGCTAAATTTAAACGGTCGTAGCGTAAAAATCGCGGGCGTGCTAAAAGGAGCCGGCGAAGAAAGCTATAAGATCGTAACCTCGCTAAAGCTCGCTCAGGAGCTTCTAAATAAGCCCGGCCAATACTCAAAAGCCGAGGTTTCAGCGATGACGATCCCAGAAAACGACCTATCCGTCAAGGCTAGACGAAATCTAGACAACCTAGACAGCGCCGAATACGATATGTGGTACTGCTCGGCCTACGTTAGCTCGATCGCATATCAGATCGAGGAGAACTACGCGGGCGTAGCGGCAAAGGCGATGATGCAAGTAAGCGACGCCGAGAGTAACATCGTGAAAAAAATCCAAAGCCTGATGGGTATCGTGAGCATCATCGCGCTTGCGGTCTCATCTATCGGCATTACATCGCTGATGACTAGCGAAATTTACAGACGCAAAAAAGAGATCGGCCTGCTAAAAGCCATAGGCGCTAGCAACTTTGAAATTTACGCCCTTTTTGCGAGCGAAAGCCTAGTCGTGGCGTTTTTTGCGGGCATTTTGGGAGCGTTTTTGGGCTATGCGTTAAGCTACATAATCGCTTACAGTATCTTTGGCTACGGTATCGGCATCGCGTGGATCGTGCTTCCGCTTAGTATCGCTTTTGCGCTTCTTATCTCGATAGCTGGCTCGCTCGTGCCGATGAGAAGCGTAGTTAAACTCTTGCCTGCGGAGGTGCTATATGATCGCAAATAAGGGCTTTTTTTATAACGTCATCTTTAAAAGCCTGCGTTTTGGCGCGGCTAGAGTGGGCGTTATCATCGTCTCTATCCTGCTTGGCGCGTGCGTGACGGCAGCCTTTGTAAACGTATATCTAGATATCGACTCAAAAGTAACGAAGGAGTTAAAAAGCTACGGCGCAAACGTGGTTTTTGCACCCGCAGACCCCGTTAGCGACGCGGTAAACGAGGCTAAATTTAACGAAAAGATCGCCAAAATCCCAGGCGACAAGCTAATCGGGCAGAGCGGATATCTTTTTACGCAGGTAAATATTGGTCCTACGACTGCGATCGCCATGGGCGTCAAATTTAGCGATCTAACTCGGGTTAAGCCGTTTTTGGAGGTTAAAGAGGGGCAGGGCATAACGCTTGATTTTGACGAGAGAAACGCGCTAATCGGTACGGATCTAGCCAAACAAAGCGGCTTTAAGGTCGGCGACGTGATAGAAGTGAGGCAAATCGGCGCGAATTCGGGCGAAAAAGTAAAGATTCGCGGCATCGTGCAAGACGGCGATAAAGAGGACTCGCTGCTCATCATCTCGCTACCTCTAGCGCAAAAGATAGCAAACGAGCCAAATACTCTAAACTATGCCGAGGCCGTAGTAACGGGCAAATTTGACTACATAAGCGAGCTTGGCAAGAGCCTTAGCGACGAGCAAATTTCGGTTAAGCCCGTGGCTAAAATTTCAAAATCAGAGGGCCTAATTTTGGATAAGATTAAGCTTTTGATGGCGCTTGTTAGCTTTGTTATCTTGCTCATCACTTCGATGTGCGTAAACACGACGCTAAGTGCGATTTTGTTCTCGCGCTCAAAGGAGATTGCGCTGCTTAGAGCGCTTGGAGCTAGCAAGAAAAACGTGTTAAATTTGTTCGGCGTCGAGACCTTCGTCACGGCATTTGCGGCGGCTTTGGCGGGCGCTATTTTAGGCTACGGCTTAGCGCAAATTTTAGGCTATGCGATTTTTGATTCGAGCATAGATTTTAGATTTATGAGTATACCGATAGCGATGGTTATCTCGCTCGTTTTTGCAGGCGTGGCCTCGATCTATCCGATCAAACGGGCGCTAGAAAATAAGATGGCCGATATTTTAAGAGGAGAATGATATGCAGTACGCGATAAGATTAAACGGGATAGAAAAAAGATTTGGTGAAGTAAGGGCGCTAGAGAACATTACGTTTGACGTAAACGTCGGCGAGTGGGTCAGCATAATGGGCCCAAGCGGCAGCGGCAAAAGTACGCTGGTAAATATCCTCTCGCTGATGGATGAGCCAACCGCAGGCACGTACATGCTAGGCGGAGACGACGCTAGTAGGCTTAGCGACGAGGAGACGCTCAAATTTCGCCGCGAAAAGATCGGGCTGATATTTCAGCAGTTTCACCTCATCCCCTACCTAAACTGCGTCGAAAACGTGATGATAGCGCAGTACTATCACAGCAGCGTGGACGAAGAGGACGCTAAAAAGGCGCTCGAGCGAGTGGGGCTTGGACACAGGCTAGATCACCGTCCGAGTCAGCTTAGCGGCGGCGAGCAGCAGCGTCTGTGCATCGCGCGCGCCCTGATCAACGATCCTGATATCTTGATAGCCGACGAGCCGACGGGCAACCTAGATGAAGCAAACGAGCGCGTAGTTTTGGAGCTGTTTCAAAAGCTGCGAAGCGAGGGCAAAACGATCCTGCTCATCACGCACAACCCTGATCTTGGGCAGTTTGGCGACAAGATCGTCTATCTAAGGCACGGCAAGATGGAAAATATTCACCACGTGAGCGACGGCGAGCGCGCGGAGGCATGCGAGAGGCTAGCAAGTGAGCCAAAGGGTCAAACCGCCTTTGCGACGGTTTAAATTTGGGAGAATTATGATAAAAAAATATATATTTTTAGTCTTTGCGGCGGCGATGATAGCGGGCTGCGGAAATAGCGGCTTTGACAAACACCACATCAGCCTAAACTCGCCAAAGGGCGTAGATACGCACTATTTTCCAGAGGGTAGACGGCTCAAAACGGACGGCAAGCCTTATATGCTCTTTTTCTTCGGCACATCCTGCGGTGCCTGCGTAGCGCAAGCCCCGATCGTAAATGAAATCTACTCCGAGCTTAAGGACAAATTCGGCGTTTATGGGATATTTGGACCTAGCCTTGGCTTTGATAAAGATATCGATATGGTGAAGCACCACGGCATCGCCTACGACGTCATTAGCGATAAAATTTCGGTCGATTATTTCAGCAAGGCAGTGGGCGGCGTGATGGGCGTGCCTGCGATCTTCGTCTTTGACGGCGAGGGCAATCTCAAAAAACGCTTCATCGGACTCACTCCAAAAGCCACTCTAGAAAACGAGATCAAGCTGGTATTATAAATTTACTCAAAAGTAAAGATTTAGTAGTAAAATACGCTTAAATTTGATCCTAAATTTGACCCGGCCGCGTTAAATTTACGGCGGTCAAATTTGAGCGAGGAGACGCGAAATGAAACTAAAAATTTTCTCTATTTTGCTATTTGCGATTTTTTTCGTAGGCTGCGGCGAGCCCCGCACGCCCGAGCTTTACGCTAGAAGCACGGTGCCTATTTTTATCACTAACGGCGACGTAAAAAAAGCCTCGCGCAGCGTCTACGTTTACTTTAAAAACTCCTGCGGCTACGCAAACACGCTAGAAAACACCGTGCGAAACAAACTACTGCAAAACGGCTTTACGCAAAGCCTCGATCAAAAGAGCGCTGACGTGGTGATAATGGGCGATTTTGCGAGCTTGCAGCGCTTTGAGCGACGCGAACGCCCGCGCGCGTATATGAGCATGGGTTATGGTTTCGGCAGCTACGGGCGCGCGCGAAGTATGGGCTTTGGCATGCTTTTTGGCGACCCGTTTGACGACGATTTTTACGACAGGACGGATTATTATCTGTATAGAGCCTTTATCAGCGTGATGATCCGCGCAAACGGTAGCGAACAAAGGACCAATCTCGAGATCGAAAGTGGCCAAAATCTTTATTCGCCAAGCTACATAATCCCGTATATAGAAGAAAAGGCGGCGACGCAAATACTCGGGTTTTTCTATCCTTAACGACTTGTCTCGCGAGTGCTTTTGAGAGAGATTTGAAATTTTAAGTCTGCGGCAGACTATTTGTCTAGCCTTGACTTAAAATTTCTGCACAACTCTCAAAATCATCTCACAATACTTCGCCTTAATTTTTTACGCTCAAATTTGAAGTCAAATTTACAAATTTGAGTCACCGAGACCCGTATCTCGAAAACGTCAAATTTGATTCAAGCCTGCGACGCCTTGCGTCAGCAAAGCAGTGTCGCCACCTCTCACGTGCAGTGGGGTAGGTGGGGGTTTGGGGGGCGGAAGGGGCGATGCTTCGTAAGTAGAAACCCCTTCCGCCACCCAAGAAAAAGAGAAAGGCGGATACAAAAGGGAGCTCTTTGCTTCGCTAGCGCTCGCAACTGCAAAGCAGAGCGTAATTCAAGCCCCTTCCCCCTTAACAAGAAAGATTAAATTTAATGCATAACGCCAAATTTAACCAAATCAAATTTAGCATCTTAAAGGTGCGGGTCTCAGTGTGTAAAATTTAATTTTATCAAATTTAACTTTGCCAACGTCAAATTTGCCGCCGACTACAAGCCAAACCGCGCAAAATTTATAAATTTTATCTTAACGAAAATCAAGAAATATTCAAACATTTTTCTATATAATTGTGATAGGAAAAATCAAAATTATCATAAAGGATTTTAAATGAGATTAGCTATCAGTCTGGCTGCGGCTGCGA
>CAURKB010000003.1:0-46317 GCA_963525315.1 uncultured Campylobacter sp.
GCTATATCTTGTCTCTCGTCGCTCTTTGTAGAAAATACTATGTGAGCATCTTCGATTTTGACATCTACGTGCCCTTTTGTGTCAAGCTCTTTTAAATGAGCGCCTTTTTTAAATTTAAGGACGTTGCCTTCTACGCTGACCTCTACTCCGCTTGGAATAGCTATCGGCTGTTTTCCTATACGTGACATTTTTTTCCTTTTTTACTTGTCTAGGGTATGTCTACTTTTACGAATGGATACCGCAATACCATAAAAATAGAAATGAATCGAAGCGATAAAGAATCGCTTCAAACACTTTAATTTTCTCATCAAAATTGACTTGTTTTTTGGAGTTACTTTCCAAAATTTTAAGGTCAAATTTGACATTGTCGTTTTTAAATTTAGCTTTGGTAAATTTGGGTAAATTTACAAGCCGAGCTAAATTTGGGAAGCTTTTTAAATTTAAGCTTCCGTTTTTAAATTTTATAAATTTGACGGCAAAGGTTGTTCGTGAATTTTATAAAATACGAAAACCTGCTGGGTCAAATTTTGTTTCAAAGATACGAAAACGATGCCTCGCTATAAATCTAGCAAGCCCACCGTTTCAAACTTCATTCTAATGATGTCGAATTGACGTCTTGCTACAAAAACAAGCCCATCAGTTCAAACTTTATTTCAAGGTAATCTAAAACGCTACCCCGTCGTAAATACGACAAGTGTACCGAATTAGATTACTTTTTTCAAGGATGCGAAAACGATGCCCCGCATCGTTTTCGTTTATTACCACACAGAGCAGAGGATTTCGCCGCCTACGCCAGCTTTGTGAGCGTCTTCGTTACTCAAAACGCCTTTGCTGGTGCTAACGATGATCGTTCCGTAGCCGTTTTTAAATCTCTTGATCTCATCTTTTCCCTTATAAACGCGGCGACCCGGGCTTGATACGCGCTTAAGCTCGTTAATCACGCTTCTGCCGTGCTCGTCGTATTTTAGAACTACATTTATAAATTTCTTTTTATCTTCTTCTACGACGTTGTAGCTCTCGATATAGCCTTTAGCCGCAAGGATAGATAAAGTAGCCTCGACGACGTTTGAATGAAGAAGCTTTGTAGTTTCAAGTCTTCTCATTGCGGCGTTTCTAATGCGAGTTAGTCCGTCTGAAATTAAGTCGTTTAACATTTCTTTTCCTTACCAGCTTGCTTTTTTTAGACCCGGGATTAGTCCCTCGTTAGCCATTTTTCTTAGGCATACGCGGCAAATTCCAAAATCTTTATAAACCGAATGCGGACGACCGCAAATTTGGCATCTCGTATAGCCGCGAACCGTAAATTTAGGCTTTCTGGCAGCCTTTGCTATCATTGATTTTTTTGCCATATTACTTTCCTTTCGCAAACGGCAAACCAAATAGCTCAAGCAATTTGAATGCCTCTTTGTCGCTGTTTGTCGTCGTGACTATAACTATATTCATACCGTGAGTGCGTAAAATCTTATCGTACTCGACCTCTGGGAACATTAGCTGTTCGTCAAGGCCGAAGTTGTAGTTTCCGCGTCCGTCAAAGCCGTCTTTTGGAAGACCTCTAAAATCCTTAACTCTCGGTAGCGCGATAGAGATTAGTTTGTCTAAAAACGCAAACATATTCTCTTTTCTAAGCGTTACTTTTACGCCGACGGGAAATCCCTCGCGCACTTTAAAGCCCGCGACCGATTTTTTAGCATCGGTAACTACGGCTTTTTGCCCTGCGATTAGCGAAATAGTATCGGCGATGTTTTGAAGTTGCTTTTGATCTTTAGCCGATTCGCCAGCGCCTACGCTTATCACGATCTTTTCGATCGCAGGGATTAGCATAGGATTTTTGATGTCGAATTCTTTAGCCAAAGCAGGCTTTACGACCTCGTTATATTTAGCTTTTAATCTATTCATTTTCAGCCCTCAACTTTTGCAACATTTGAGATATCAATAGGCATCTCTTTATTGATAAAGCCGCCGTTTGGGGTCTTTTCGCTAGGTTTTATAGCTTTTTTAGCTACCTTGCAGCCCTCGACGATGACTTGTCCTTTTTTGGCTAGGACGGATAAAATTTTACCTGTTTTACCTTTGTCGTCGCCTGCGATGATCTTAACGGTATCGCCTTTTTTTACTTTAAATTTAACGTTAGCCATTATAACACCTCCGGAGCAAGCGAAACGATTTTCATAAAGTTAGCATATCTAACCTCACGGCCAACCGGTCCAAAGATACGAGTACCGATAGGCTCGCGTTTGTTATCTAGGATGACGGCTGCGTTTTCGTCGAAGCGGATTAGCGAGCCGTTGTCTCTTTGAACCTCTTTTTTAGTTCTAACGACGACTGCTTTTACCACTTGACCTTTTTTGATCTTACCGTTTGGAAGCGCCTTTTTAACCGAGCAGATGATAACGTCGCCAAGCGTCGCGTATCTTCTCTTGCTGCCGCCCAAAACTTTAATGCACATTAGCTCTTTCGCACCGCTATTGTCGGCGACCGTAAGCCTCGTAAAAGATTGTATCATTACTCAACCCCCGTCGATAAAATAGTCTTTAAGCGGAAAGATTTTCTCGCGCTTAGCGGTCTGCATTCGATAGCTACGACAGTATCGCCCGCTTTAGTTTCGTTCTTTTCGTCGTGAATCATATATTTTTTAAAGCGTTTTACGAATTTGTGGTATCTTGGGTGCATAACGCGTCTCTCAACCAAAATCGTAGCCGTCTTATCGCCGGCCTTTTGTAAAACGACACCTTGAATTTCTCTTTTTAATGCCATTTCTCACCCCTTACTTTGAAGCGCTAAGTGCAGTGTTGATTTGCGCTATTTCCTTGCGGACGGCGCTAATCTCGTTAGGGTTGCTTAGCTGCATAGTTTTTAGCTTTCGTCTTAAATTAAATAAAAGCACCTTTTTCTCTTTCAATAACGCGTTAAGTTCTGCAACGCTTTTGTCTTTAATATCAGTATATTTCATTTTCACTCTCTCGCGTTACGATTTTAGTCTTAAACGGAAGTTTGTGGATGGCTAGAGTTAGAGCTTCGCGCGCTAATTCCTCATCTACGCCCGCCATTTCAACTATTATACGACCCGGTTTTATATTCATAACCCACTCTTCGACTCCGGCTTTACCTTTACCCATACGAGTTTGTAGAGGTTTTTTGGTTAGCGGCTTATCTGGGAAAACTCTGATCCAAGTTTTAGCCTGGCGTTTTACGTGGCGGGTTAGAGCCACACGAGCCGCTTCGATTTGGCGCGAATTTACGCGGCCCGCTTCTACGGCTTTTATTCCGATCTCGCCCATAGCAAGATCAGCGCCGCGAGTAGCTTTACCGCGGTTTCTGCCTTTCATCTGTTTGCGAAATTTAGTTCGTTTTGGCATCAACATGATTATTTACCTCTTCTTGCTCTACGCGGTTTTTTATCGGCTTTTTCTTCTTCGTTCTTTTCAGGTTGAACGCCTTTTTGAAGAACCTCGCCTTTAAATATCCACACTTTTATACCTATGTTTCCATAGGTCGTATGCGCTTCAGCAACGCCGTAATCGATTTTAGCTCTTAGAGTATGAAGCGGAACGCGACCCTCTAAGTACCACTCGGTTCTAGCGATTTCCGCACCGCCAAGACGTCCAGCAACTGAAATTTTAATACCTTTAGCGCCTGATTTTTGAGCGCCTTGGATAACTTTTTTCATCGCACGTCTAAATGCAACGCGTTTTTCAAGCTGCATCGCTACGTTTTCCGCAGCTAGCTGAGCCGAAGCTTGAGCTTTTCTTTCTTCTTTGATATTTACGTTTACTTCTTTGTTGATCAGCTTTTGGATATCCTCTTTAAGCTTCTCTACGTCAGAGCCCTTTTTGCCGATGATAATACCGGGGCGAGCTGCTACGACGGTTACGCGAATTTTCTTAGCTGTTCTCTCGATCAAAATTTGAGAAACGCCTGCGTAGTAAAGTTTCTTTTTCAAGAAAGCGCGAATTTTGTAGTCTTCGCCGATATTTTCAGCCAAAGTTCCTTTAGCAGGAAACCATCTTGACTCCCAGTTGCGGTTTATTCCTAGTCTTAGACCTATCGGATTTACTTTCTGACCCATATTACGCTTCCTTCTTTTCAGGTTTAGATACTTCTACTAAGATATGAGAAGTCGGTTTGCGGATTCTGCTTGCGCTTCCTCTCGCTCGCGGTCTAAATCTTTTTAATACTGGGCCCGCATCCACGCGGCAGCTTGTTACGACAACCTCTTCAGGCTCGAATCCGCCGTTAGCTACCGCAGAGCTGATAGCCGTAGCGATAAATTTGGCGCCGCGGTTTGGCATAAAGCTAAGGCTGGCTAGCGCAAATTCTGCGTTCATGCCTTGCACTTCTCTTGCGATTAGTCTGGCTTTAGTCGGAGATAATCTTACGAATTTAATAATTGATTTGCTCATCTTATCCCCTTACTTACCGATTTTCTTTTGCACTGAGCCTTTGTGACCCTTAAATGTGCGCGTAGGAGCAAATTCGCCTAGTTTATATCCGATGTGGTTTTCCGTAACGTATACTGGAATGAAGCTCTTGCCGTTATGAACGTTAAACGTTAGGCCTATCATTTCAGGCACTATCGTGCTGCGTCTAGACCATGTTTTTATCGGCTTGTTGTCGTTAGCTTTTTTAGCGGCAACGACTTTTTTCATTACATGCTCATCGACAAAAGGTCCTTTTTTGAGTGATCTTGCCATCTCTATTTACCTTTCCTTCTTGAAATTATAAGCTTATCGCTAGCCTTCTTGCGGCGAGTCTTAGCACCTTTGGTCGGTTTACCCCATGGAGTAACAGGATGACGGCCTGAGTTTTTCTTGCCCTCACCACCACCGTGCGGGTGGTCTACCGGGTTCATCGCAGAACCGCGAGTTTGAGGACGGATACCTCTGTGGCGATTACGTCCGGCTTTACCGATAGTTACGTTCGCCCAATCTTCGTTACCTACTACGCCGATACTAGCCATGCACTCTGCAAGTACTTGTCTCATCTCGCCGCTTGGTAAGCGAAGCATTACGTATTTTTCCTCTTTACCCATTAGCTGAGCATAACCGCCGGCTGAACGAGCCATCTGAGCGCCCTTGCCTGGTTTTAGCTCCACGTTGTGTACGATAGTACCCACCGGGATATTTCTTAGTTTCATCGCGTTGCCTGGTTTTATGTCTAGGCCCGCCTCGGCTGCTGCTACGACATCGCCAACGTTTAGTCCGTTTGGTCTGATGATATAGCGTTTTTCGCCGTCTTTATAAGCGATAAGCGCGATGCGGCAGTTTCTGTTCGGATCGTACTCGATAGCTTCGACTTTACCTTCGATACCAAATTTGCGGCGTTTAAAGTCGATGATTCTATAAAGCTTCTTCGCTCCGCCTTCTTTATGTCTAGAAGTTATTCTTCCATTGTTATTTCTACCGCCGCTTACAGGGATCTTTACAAGCAGGCTTCTCACGCTAGGTTTAGCGGTAATATCCTCGCTTGATAGGCCCGTCATAAATCTGCGGCTAGGTGTATAAGGTTTATAGGTTTTTATCGCCATCTTACGCCTCCGTGTTTTCTAGGCTTGAGCCTTCAGGCAACTGAACGTAAAATTTCTTTATCTCGTTGCGTTGTCCTTCTCTTCCTTTGAAACGCTTAACTTTTCCGTCGATTCTAAGCGAATTTACGCGAAGCGGCGTTACTCCAAAATACTCTTTCAAAATTTCTTTCAGCCTGTTTTTAGTCATCTTAGGCGAAGTTTGTATAACGACCACGCCTTGCTCTTGAAGACCGAGAGTTTTTTCCGTATATAAAATCGTTTTGATATCAGTTATATCTGCCATTTCAGCCCTCTTTTATTATAGTTTCAAGTGCGGCCTTCTCGATAACGACGGCACCGTAAGTCGCCACTAAGTAAGCGTTTATCTCGCTCGCATCGATTAGATAGCAGTTTGATAGATTTCTAAACGCCAATAGCGTGTTGTCGTCAAGCAGATCTTTTACGACCAAAGCGTCTCTCAAATTTAACGCGCTGATTACTTTAGCTGCGTCTTTAGTCTTGCCGCTTGCGATCTCTATGCTATCTACCGCGAAAATTTTACCCGCGTTAGCTTTTTCGTTTAGCGCAAACTCAAGCGCCAATCTTTTTTGCTTTTTATTGACCTTTTGGAGATAGTTTCGCTCGTTGCTCGGACCAAACGCCACTGCGCCGCCTACCCAGACGTTAGTTCTGGTTGAGCCCGCTCTAGCGCCGCCGCGACCTTTTTGTCTCCACGGTTTTTTACCGCCGCCGCTTACGAAAGCTCTGGTTTTGGTGTGAGCCGAATTTGAACGCATGCCGGACAAATAAGACTTAACGTAAAGATATAGGTTGTGCGGGTTGATCTCAGCGTAATTAGCCGGTAGATCAAGCTCGCTAGCTTTTTCAAATTTTTCGTTTAATACGCAAACTTTACTCATTTTACTATCCTTATTCTGCCCATTGCGCCGTTATAGCCAGCGACGCTGCCTTTTAAAACCAAAATTCCGTTTTCGGCGTCAAAGCTTACGATCTCGTTTTTAACGGTAACTTTTTCGTTTCCGGTGTGTCCGGCCATCTTCATACCAGGCTGAACGCGTCCCGGCCACTCGCGGTTACCGATAGAGCCGTGTCTTTTGTGGAAGCGAGAACCGTGACTTTTCGGACCGCCGCCAAAGCCGTGTCTTTTCACGACGCCTTGATAGCCTTTACCTTTTGAGCTGAAGCTAACTTTTAAAATTTTAGCCGAGCTAAGCGGACTAAAATCAAGATCGCCTGCCTCTTTATTGGCGACTTGTAGGGTTGCGAATTTATTAAATTCCGCCGTTAGGCTATATTTTTTTTGCTGACCCTCTATGGCTTTATTTTTTGCTTTACCTTTAGCATAAGCTACTATCGCGCTGCCGCATTCGCTCACTTCGCAAACTTTAGCGTTTACGACCTTTAGAAGCGTAACAGGGATGCTCGGGTTATTAACCGTTCTGCTCATGCCTATTTTTTCTACGATATATTCCATCTTTCACCTCGCCTTTATTTGCCCATCGCGCGGACTTCGACGTTAACCTCAGGGGCTAAGTCAAGCTTTGTTAGCGAGTCGACGGTATCGGGCGTAGCCGCTACGATATCTAGCATTCTAGCGTGAATTCTCATTTCAAACTGCTCACGTGAGTCTTTGTTGATGTGTGGTGATTTTAAGACTGTGTAGCGTTTGATCTTCGTAGGCATCGGTACCGGACCTCTGACGTCGGCACCCGTTCGTTTGACAGCTTCTACTATGGCTGCAACTGTGCGGTCGAGAACTCTATGGTCATAAGCTTTAAGCTTAAGCCTGATTCTTTCCATTTTCTTTCCTTTGAATAGAACTTGTCGCAAACATACGACACTTCTTACTTGTGTAAGAGACTCGGATTTTATCCAAATGGCTTTTTAAAGTCAATATTTTAGGTAAATTTAGCAAAATTTAGCGGATTTATTTCCTTTTTATAAGGAAATAAATAAAACGACTATTGAGATATTTGCCCTCGATCCAAGCCTGGTTTTGAGGGCATTTTTATTAAGCGATTATTTAAGCAAATTACTTGCTCTACATGCATTTTCCCAAAGTTCTCTACTCTCAGGTATATTTTGCACATCATAATCTTCTCGTCCTATATCGCAAGCCATTTTAATATATTTTTTAGCTTTCATTATATCGCCTATGTTTTCATTATATGCCGCTAAATTATTACAACCTAAAAAATCTCCAGCGCTACAAGCTTTTTCTAAATACGCTATTCCTTTTTCTATATCTTTTTTTACACCCCGTCCATTGTAATACATATTGCCCAAGTTTGAGCACCCCAAAGCCAAACCGCTAAGGCAAGCTTTATCAAAAAGCTCAATAGCCTTTTTGTAATCCTGCTTTACTCCCAATCCAATAGCATACATATTAGCCAAATTTGAACAAGAAGCCACATAGCCACCATTGCAAGCTATGGTATAAAAATTTAATGCTTTATTAAAATCTTTTTTAACATTGTATAATCCAAGATGATATATTTCGCCAACACCGCCGCAAATTTCAGTATCCCCGCTTTGGCACACCTCTTCAAGCAACTCAATATCCTGCTTTGATGCCGTCAAACCCGAATTACCAAATACATAGTAACAAGTTAGGACGAATCCTAAGACAATTTTTTTCATTTTACTCTCCTTTAAAATAAATTTAACGCATTCTACCCCCCCCCTTAAAAAATCGTTAATTTTACCCTTGTCTTTTGACGTCAAATTTTAATTATCTTCCTCTTTACAAGGAAACTTCGCTATAATTTTCCAAATTTTAAAGGCTAAAAATGCAAACTCTAAACGCGCTCTACCAAAGCCCGCCAAAAAACATCAAATTTATAAATAGAAAATTTGAGATTACCGCACCCAAAACGCTAATAAAAGGCGGCATAGGAAGCGGCAAGACCTCGCTGATCGCGGGTTTTTTGTCGGCATTTGAGAGCAAAGAGTTTTTGTACGTAAATTTAGGCGACCTTCGCATAGACGCGGATGATATTTTATCAAATTTGCCCGAGTTTTTACGCCAAAATCCGCAGATAAAAATTCTAGCGATCGATGATTTCGAGCAGAGATTTCAGGATAAATTTGAGCCGATTTTAGAGCTAAATTTGCAAAATTTTATCTTCGCTTCTGTGTTTAAAGACGCAAATTTAAACGGCTTTAGCGAGCTAAATTTGGATTTTTTAGACTACGAGGAATTTATCGCATTTTTTTCAAAAAAGATCGATCCCCAGACGCTTTTTAGCCACTTTTTGCTTCACGGCAGGAGCCCCGCGTCGGCCTTTTGCGACGCCGAAACCGTCGCGGCAAATCTACAAACCGCGCTAAAATCATCGCTCTCCGCCACGCAGCTGGCCGTACTAAAAGAGTGCGCGAAAGCTCAGGCGCAAAACGTGAGCGTCTTTGAGATTTTTAGCACGTTAAAATCAACCCGCAAAATCTCAAAAGACAGCGTTTACGGCGCGCTTAGCGAGCTAGAAAACATGAGCGCGGTTAGCCTAGTGGAAAAATTTAACGAGCCAAACGCCGCCAAGAGGCTTTATTTTAACGACTTTGCGTTTAAAAGCGCGCTAAGCCTAAAAAAGGACTTCGCTAAAAATTTTAACAACACGGTTTTTTGCGAGCTAGCCAAATTTAACGAGCAGATTTTTTATACAAAAGAGCTTGATTTTTTCCTGCCAAAAAGGAAACTTGCTATCATTTGCTCGCCTTTTAGCGATGCGGATTTGGTCTTTTTAAAATTTAAAAAACTGCACGCAAATTTAAAAAATTTAGGTATAAATAGGCTACAAGCAATCAGCGTGGCGAACTCCGGCGAGACGAGCATAGAGGGCATAAAATGCGAGGTCGCGCCGTTTTCGCGCTGGGCACTGGGCATATAAAAGGAGCGGTTATGAGAGCGGTTGCGGCGATATTTTTAGCCTGCGTTTTGGCGCTAGGCTACGAGATTAGGCACGAAAACGAGGGCAAAATTTATAAATTTGCAGGCGAGGCGGACGGGAGTAAATTTGAGCTATACATCAGCGAGCTTGAAGCTGAGTTTGAAAATTTTAGCGACAAGGGTGCCGTTTTACCGCCTAAATTTCAAGGGCACGCCTTTTTCGATGGTGCTAGATATGACTTTAGTAAAGGCATTGTCGAAAGATCGGGTGCCGCTATAACGGCCGTAAGCGCAGTCACCGAGTGGCTAAATCTAAGCGTAAAAGCGGACAACGGCGAACTAACGGGCAAGCTAGCAATCAGGGGCAAGGCGCGAAAAGCTGTGATAAAACAGGTCGCGAGCTATGATTTTACGGCGCTCGGACTGCAAGAGATCGGGCGAGACGGAGCGCGATTTGAAGCCGTGGCTAGCGACTTTTATTTGCCAAAATTTGCTCAAAATAATAAAAAATCCCTCGCCGCAAAGCTTGAAAATTTTAAATCGGCATGGCTCAAAGGCTCCTCAAACAGCGCCGCAAGCGCACTAAATAGCCTCGAGTATCAAAACGGCAAAATAAGAAGCGTCTGCGAACTAGGCGCAAGCGGAAAAGTCTGCAAAACCGTCTGGCTCAAAAACCTAAAAAAGATAAATTTAAGCGACGTTTTTAAGGATTTAAACGACGCAAATTTGACTGCGATCTTCGCAAAAGAAAAGATAACTCCGAGTGAAAATTTTACGCTCTCGCCAAGCGGGATTACGTTTTTTGACGGCGCAACCGACAGCAAAAACAGCGAGATCTCGCTACCGCTTGAGCCCATCAAAGAGCATTTAAAGCAAAATTTTGGGCTGTTTTAGGCAAAATTTTCCGCCCGAAAAGGAAACTTTAAAAAATGGAAGGCAAAATTTGATACAAAGCAAACTGAAATTTGACGGCTTAAATTCTAAAAAACTTACGCAAAAGCATAAAGATGAAAAACAAATCTAACCCCCAAACCTGCGGCATCGACGAGGCGGGACGCGGCGCGCTAGCAGGCCCCATGGCGGTAGCCGCATGCGTGCTAAAGCGCGAGATAGCGGGGCTAAACGACTCTAAAAAACTGACCGCAAAGCGGCGCGAGAAGCTGTTTAAAGAGATCGCGGAAAACTCGGAATTTCTCATCGCGTATTTTTCAAACGAGCAAATCGACCGGCTAGGCCTTAGCGAGTGCCTTAGACGCGCGCTGCGGCTGTTTAAGGCGCATTTTTCGGACTACGAGCTGCTTTATGACGGCAACGCAAACTACGGCACGGGCATAAAAACCATGATCGGAGCCGACGGCAAAGTGGCACAAGTAAGTGCGGCAAGCATCCTAGCCAAAGTAGGCCGCGACACGCTGATGCGTGCGTGGGACGGCGTTTACGAGGGATACGGCTTTGCCGCGCACAAAGGCTACGGCACGAAAGTCCACGTAGGCGCTATCGCCGCGCGCGGATACTGCGATATCCATCGCAAAAGCTTTGCGATAAAAGCAATGCAAAATTCGCTTTTTGATTAAAATTTAGCGCTTAGGTGCAAAATTTTTGTACGATTTTGACGCCGCTTTTTGCGCTCGTACGCCGCTTATTCGGGCGCCTGCGCGAATTTATACCGCACTTTGCCTTATGCCGCCGTTTTAAGACGAATACACCCGAAATTTGGCGGGTTTTACCGACGCTTAAATTTTCACTCGCTAAAATACGCCCTAAATTTCAGGCGATCCGCAACGCAAAAGCGCGCGGGAAGCTTAAAGGAAAAAGATGAACGCTTTTATTTTCCCGGTTACCGCGCTACTTTGCGCCGCGCTAGGATACGCGCTGCCAGGCGTTTTCGCGCCGCTAAAAACTCTCATAGTTCCGCTTTTAATAACGATAATGCTCGGAATGGGCATGACGCTTACTTTGCGCGATTTTACGGATATTTTTAACAAAAAGCGCGCGCTGGCTCTGGGCGTAGCGCTGCAATTTATCGTCATGCCGCTGGCGGGACTGGGCGTTTCTAGGTTATTAAATTTAAATGACGAGCTCACTGCAGGTATGATGTTAGTAGGCACGAGCGCGGGCGGGACGGCGAGTAACGTCATCACCTATCTGGCTCGCGGGAACGTCGCGCTGTCGGTAAGCATGACGCTATGCTCGACACTGCTATCCATCGTATTGATGCCGCTGCTTACGTGGCTGTATATCGGGCAAAAGGTGCCGGTACCGGCGACCGATATGCTGATCGACCTCGTAAAAATCACGCTCGTACCGCTAGCCGTAGGCGTTAGTTTAAATACCTTTGCGCACCGCGTCGTAGCGCGCCTGCAAAGCGCCCTACCCGCCGTCTCGATCGGCGCTATCGTGCTAATTATCGCAATCGTCGTAGCGCTTAACCACGCAAACGTCGAAAAGGTCGGACTAACGGTCGTTTTCGCCGTTATGGCGCACAACGCAGCAGGGCTGATATGCGGATATCTAGGCGCTAGGGCGCTAGGGTTTGATGAGCGGATCGCGCGCACCATCAGTATCGAAGTCGGCATGCAAAACTCGGGGCTTAGCGTCGCGCTCGCGATTAAATACTTCTCCGGGCTTAGCGCGCTTCCGGGCGCTATTTTTAGCATCTGGCACAACGTTTCCGGCGCGCTGCTGGCGGGATTTTGGGCGAGCAGAAGCCAAAAGCTGGGCAAAAAAGCGTAAAATATAGATAGAAATTTCGGGAGTTTTTAAAATTTCACGCGTCATAGGAGACATCGTTTCTAAATTCATTGCTTCGCGCTTGCCGTTTGCAAGCCAAAGCAACGCCGCGATTTGATGACAAAACGCAAGCGCAATTTTAAATTTAACAAGCTTTTTAACAAGGCGCCGTCGCAGAGCGATTTTTAAACAAGCGGGGTGATTTTTAACGCCGCTTTTACAAAATTTACCGCCAAATAATCTACGACAAAGATTTCTATCCTCCACTACGCACAAACTTATAATGCGACAAAGACGCTACCGCCTAGGGCACGGCATGCGAGAAGCCTTGCAGCGTCTGAGATTTAGCCGCATAGAGATTTTATCTGAATCAAAACGCGCAAATTTAAACCTCGGCTGCCCT
This sequence comes from uncultured Campylobacter sp., assembly GCA_963525315.1. Taxonomy (GTDB): domain Bacteria; phylum Campylobacterota; class Campylobacteria; order Campylobacterales; family Campylobacteraceae; genus Campylobacter_A. The sequence goes on from CAURKB010000003.1 coordinate 12,541, forward strand.
TAGTCTTATTAAAGTAGCTCTACCGCTAATCCCCCGTCTTTGTCCGTATGCGGATAATTTGCCTAGCTTTGGCCAAACGCGGCAAACTCGTCAAAGCCCGGCAAAGCGTAGCGGCGGGCGAGTAAAAACTAGCGCGCCTTACCGAAACGCTAAGCTACCGGCGACGGCAAGAGTCGGTTTTGGTCTTTGCCTAAGCCGCATTTCGCCGAATACATATTATTTACTCGCATATATAAATAAGCCGCAACAAATGCGATCTTCAGCCTAAAAACGCTAAATTTACGCCGGTTGCGAGCATTACCATTTAGCGAGCAAGCTTTAAAAATAGCTTGGGCAAATTTTGCCATTTTAACGCAAGATGCTCAAATTTAAGTGTTTTTTAAACATAAAGGCTTGTTTAAATCCGTTTAAAAGCCGTAAAAAGCGACTAAAACATAGATACGAAGGGAAAGCGAATGCAACAAAATCTAAACGAAAAATACATTAAATTTTTGAGCGACGATGAGGAAAAGTCAAAAATCCTAGCAAGCGAGCTAAACGTCCCTCAAGCCGAATTTGACGCGGTTTGGAGCTGGTTTTTGCTACTTTTGCAAAGGCAAAGCAAGCTAGATGTTTTTGGCGACGACGTCATCAAAGACCTGGCCTCGCGGCTAGAAACTCTCGCCGCAAGCCTTAGCCAAAGCGCGCAAAATTTCGTTCTAGCCAAGCTTATTTACTACAACAACATTATCCAAAGCGGATATTTGGATTCTGCGGTTTGCGGAATCATGAGTAAATTTTTATACGACGAGATAGAGCGGCGCGTATCGGAGGCAAGCTTTTGCCTTGCCGAATTTACGGCGCTTACGCGGTACTTAAAGCACAATTTTTACGTCTCTCCAAACGGCTATTTGCTAGAAAACGCCCTAAAAATCGAAAAACAAAATAAAATTTTCGCGCGCGCGGACGACGACGCAAAGCTAGAAATCATACAAAATTTGCTTTGCATCATCGACGACAAGGAGTTTCACCACGATATAGCCGTATTTAAAAAACTAGCCTGCGAGGTAAAAGACGGCGACGAAAGGGGCGTGCGGCTGTTTAAAAACTTTATCCCCAAAAACCGCCAAGGCTGCTATCTAGTCGTAAATAAAGTCCTAAACGCCGCGTGTTTTGAGGGTAAATTTAGCCTAAGCGTCAAGGCTTTAAAATGGCTAGATAGCGCGCGGGGCGCGGCTGCGCCAAGCGGCTGGCAAAATAAATTTAACGAGCTAAAAGGCGAGCTGGGCGAAGAGGCATTAGCCGCGGTCGCAGCCGAGATTTTACGACTAGACTCGCTTACGTATCATAATTTTGCTATATCTAGCTGGAGCGACGACGTCGTGAAACGCTTCGTAAAATCTGCCGAGTGGATACTCCAAATCACGGGCAAGTAGCAACTGCGCACCTTCTAAGCACGGCCAAATTTAGGCGGTTTCGTTAAATTAGCAGACGGCGGCGCGCTGATTTATTTTAGCCCGTTTAGCCCTTAAACCAAGCTTGCGTAAGAAAAGACTGCTAAATTTGCTTTTTGTAAATAGCACGTATTCTAAAATAATGCGCCCTAAAAATCAAATCAAAAAGCGTAGATGAAGCAAGGAATGCTAACGGCGCCGCGGACCAAAAATAGCGCAAAATTTAGCGATGAAGGCGGGCGATTTAGACGCGAAAATATAAATTTACGAGCAAGATACGGGTTTGCTTTCGGATAAATTCGCATAATGCCTCAAAGGCCTAATGCAAAAGCGATTTTCTTGCGCTCTTGATTTTTTAGCCGGGCACTCTAGTTAAGAGCCTTTTGCGAGTTACCTCGGTTAGTTTGGGTTTGTTTTGCGATTAGGATTTATGGCTTTGCGGGACTAGCAAAATTTGTGCCGCAAGCTTTAAATGCGAAAAGGCGTCAAATTTGACGCTCCGCCCTACTCTATCCCGCCCAAAAGCGGCACGAAGAGGCACTCGTCAAGCACCTTTTGCGTTATCTCGCCGCGAGAGTCTTTTGTAAATTTGACGATAAACTGCTTGCCGTTTTTTTCGATAGGGGCTACTAAAATGCCGCCGTTTTTTAGCTGGTTAAAAAGCGTCTGCGGCACCTGCTGCGCCGCTGCTGAAAGCAAGATCCTGTCGTAGGGCGCGTAGCTTTTCCAGCCGACGTTTCCGTCGTCAAATCTCACGTGGACGTTGCGTATTTCAAGCGCCTCGAAGCGTTTTTTAGCCTCGGTTGCTAGCTTTTCTATACGCTCTACGCTAAAAACCCTGTGCGCCAAATGCGACAAAATCGCCGCCTGATAGCCGCTGCCGCAGCCGATCTCTAGGGTGTTATCGATGCCTTCGGCCTCAAGCGCTAGCGTCATCTTAGCTACCGTTAGAGGCGAGCTGATCCATTGATTGCCACCGATGGGCTGAGCATCTAGGCTGTACGCGCGGTGCGCGACGGGAGCGAATATCTCGCGCGGAATGTCGCAAAGAGCCTTATAAAGTGGGGGCGTTAAAGTGAGTATATCGCTGATTTCATCGGCCATAGCAACGCATTTTGATTTTTCAATAGCGGTCATAAAAGCCCCAAATTTCGTTTGGTTTCAAGGATTAGGTTTGGGTCGAATTTAGCCTCTTTTGCAAATTCGCCGTTTGGCAAAAACACGCATGAAAACTCCAAATCAAGCGAGCTTGCGGCTACGACGTAGCAGCTATTGGCAATCGCTAGAGCCTTGCAAAGCGTAAAATACGCATCATCGCGCGCCTTGCCCCACATCGCGGGCACCAAAATGATATCGCAGCCCTTTAGCTGTGCCCAAAGCTTTGCAAATCTAAGCTCAAAGCAAATTAAAACGCCGATTTTTAGCCCTTTAAAATCAAACGGCTTTATCGTCCTGTCGTCTCCCGCAGCAAAAATTTCATGCTCTAAATTTGGGCGAAAAAGCTTTGATTTATTTTGCGTATAAAAGACGTTTTGGCTGTTTAGCAGGATAAATTCGTTGTAAATTTCGTTTTTTTGCGTCTGCGTGATTGAAATTTGCGCGAGTCCTTTGGCGCGGTTTAGGCTCGTTAGATGCGTGAGTCCGAGGAATTTATCAGGACTTAGCGCTTCTTGCAGGGTTTCAAAAAGTATAGCATCAAAGCTACCTATCGAGCCGCCCAGCATTGCTCGGTTTGCCCCGCTAAAAAAACCGTCGAAATCATACCCGCTAACGCATAGCTCGCTAGCTAGGATGACCGAATTTTCGGGTGCGGCGGCGATTTTTTCGAGTAGCTCGTCTTGACGCTGGGAGCAAGAGGGTGCCGTTAGGACGATGGGGTATAAATTCGGACTAAAAGTCGTCAAAACTGATGCTTCCTTTGCTGTAATTCGTCACCTTTGCTTCAAAGAAATTTGACTTTTGGTCGTTAAATTTAGCAAAATCATCGACCCATTTTATCGGGTGAGGGACGTTGTAGCGGCGTTTTAGCCCGATGGCGACTAGGCGCTGATCGATGAGGTAGCGGATGTATTGCTCGATGATGTCGTCGGTAAAGCCCATGATTTGGTTTTGCGTGATGTATTTGCCCCATTTGATCTCAAGCTCGCCCGCGCGCTCGAACATATCGTAAATTTTAGCTTCCGTCTCAGGTGTGAAAAGATCGGGACGCTCGGTGCGGACGCTGTTTATCATGTTTTGGAAAAGTAGCAGATGCGTGATCTCGTCGCGCTGGATAAAGCGGATCATCTGCGCGCTGCCTAGCATCTTGCCCGCACGCGCCAGCGCATAAATCGCCGTAAAACCGCTATAAAAATAAATACCCTCTAAAATTTGATTTGCCACCATGGCTAGCAGTAGCTTTTCGTCCGTGACCTCGCCTGCAAGCTCCTCGTAAACGCTTGAGATGTAGTCGTTTTTCTCGCGTAGCACTTCGTCGTGCTTTTCCATCTCGTAGATCAGGTCGGTGTTGTCGCAGATGGCTTCGACCATGACGGCGTAGGACTTGGAGTGGTTAGCCTCCTCGTAGGCTTGGCGCGCTAGGCAGGCGTTGATCTCGGGCGCGGTGATGTATGGGTTGATATTGTCTGCCAGGTTGTTCGTCTGAAAGCTATCCATCGAGATGAGCTGACTCCAGACTAGATCGTACATGCGCTTTTCGGCCTGTGTGAGGTTGTAGGCGTAGTCGCGCACGTCGTCCGTGGTGTCGACCTCTTTTGGAAACCACGTGTTAGCCTCCATCAGGTCCCAGAGCTTGAGCGCCCACTGGTATTTTGCCTTGGTGAAATTTAAGATGCCGTGCGGATTGCCGTTAAATACGCGGCGATCGGTCAAATTTTCATTTGAGCTTGGATTGTAGATTCTTTTTCGGTTCATAATTTTTTCTTTATTCGGTAAATTTTCGGGGCTGATTTTAGCTAAAAATTTATTTAGATATCTTGAAGCAAGCCATTAAATTTAAGTTTATTTAAATTTAATGGCTTTTAAATTTAACCCTCAAATTTGTAGCCATAGCGATAGAATCACGCACGCACACGGAGCTAAAATAGGCTAAATTCGAGCTTCATAAAGATGCTTTGCAGGTTTGTGAAATTTAACGGCATCAAATTTACCGATTAAATTTTGTACTAAGCTCATAGTATTTAGCATAGCACGGTGCCGTTTTGCTTTTCGCGCCGCTAAATTTAGCCTTTGGTTTGTATCGCTACAACGCCGCAACGATATAGTCCCGCCTGCGCCGTGAGCTTAAAAAAACCGTATTTCGAAACTTGTAAAAGCTTGTCGTAAACCTGCGTAGCTTTGCCGAAATCACCGTTTTTCTCAAACTCGTAGGCCTTATTTAGTATTGCGTTTAGCTCCTCATATCGCCTTTCATCCTCTTCATTTTCTCTTTTAAAATCACGCTTTACCTGCGGCATACTTTCATAAAATATCTCTCTAGCTTTCCAAATTTCCAGTATCGCAGAGGCAATTTTCGCGACGATAGCTTTACTATCCTTTACCTCACTTTTTAGCTCTTGCACTTCTGCGACCGCACTTTGTAGTCGCTCCAAACTCTCGCCTATGCATAGATCGAAATGTTCTAACGATGCCATAAATAAAATCCTACCATTACCAAATTACTCCATATTCCAGATGGCATGTTCGCATACAATTAAAGAAAGGAAAGCCCTGATTAAACGGATCGTTACCGAGAAACCTCATGCATCTACTCATGCATCTCTCATATATAATCTTTTCATCATCTTTAGATGATGTAGTTTTGGTATCCTCAGTCAATCCCGTAGTTATAACAAAAAATAAAAACATAAGTGCATATGTATTTTCTTCATAATTATATCCTTAATAAATAATCAGTATCGTTACTGTATTATAATGTTACTTAAGATACGCTTAAGCCATAATCTATAATTTGTACCGTAGTTTAAAAAATAGATAACTAGGATGTTGGCTTTAAGAAACAAATAGTTCGCATATGAGTATAGCAAAATTTAACCCTGTTTAGCGTTTTAGCTCGATTGCGCGCTGGAGCATTTCGTTGCTAGTCGTGATGCTCTTGGCGTTAGCGTCGTAGGCTTTTTGCGTGACGATGACCTCCGTTAGCGCCTGGGCTAGATCGACGTTTGACTGCTCTAGCGTGCTACTAGCCAGTTTGGCGCCGTAGATGCTTTTGCCGCCCGCGTCTTTGTAGAAAAAGGCAGCGCCGGAATTCGCGCTTTGCGAATAGATATTGTCGCCCATTTTTGCAAGGCCTTGCTCGTTTTGGAAGTGGTATAGCGCGACTTTGCCGACGGAGCGAACCTCTCCGTTAGTAAATTTAGCCAGGATGTTTCCCGAGTCGTTGGTGTAATAATCTTTTAAAATTCCTTCACGCACGCCGTCTTGAGCGATCGTGATACTTTTTGCTTGCGACGTACTGGTAACGCCCGAGTAAATTTGACCCGCGGCCGCAGGAGTGCCGAAGTCTAGCTCGATTTGCGAGCCGTTATTATCTAAAGCACCCAAAGTAGAGCTAACAAGCCTACCTTCGTGGTCGAAATTTAACTCTCCGTTAGCGTTTGAGATCGTTGCGCCGCTCGCGTCTTTTACGGTTGCCGCCGCGTCCCAAACCGTACCGTTAGCGCCCTGAGGTACGCGTTTTGTTAGCGTTAGTTCTAGAGTATTTTTCGTGCCGTTCGCATTTAAAAGCTCGGTTACGAATTTTTCCCGATTTGCCGCTTCTTTGGTCGTATTTATCTTAGCGGTCAAATTCGGTGCCGTCGTTAGATCAAAATCCCTCTCGAAGCTCCTGCTTATGCTCCAGTTGCCGTTTTCATCGATCGGAGCGCTAAATTCAGCCGTTTTGCCGTTTGCGTCGGTTGCCGTTACTGTAACCATATCGCCTTTTCTAGGGCGAGTTATCGCGGCGTCAGGCGTAACTCGTCCGCGCAAATTTATAGTTCTAGAGGCGTTATCTATGTTGCTCGTATAGGTTGCGGCATCTACTGGCAAAGTAGCGGGCTCGGTTTTAAAAGACGAGTCTAGATTGCCTTTAAAAGTCACCTTTGACGTCGGTTTGGTCGGCAGATACAAAAACTCCGGTAGGCGAATCTTGCCCTGAGAGCCGATATCGCCGACGTCAAGGTCGGTCGTATCTGCGCCTAGCGTATAGGCCTGCGTGACGGCGGCTCGTCCGTTTACTCTACCGAAAGCCTCTATCGCGCCCTGGCTTGGAGTGACTTGCGTTAACACATTTTGCGTGCCTAGGACGTAGTTGCCCTGATATGTTACGAGATATCTTTCTTTGTCTACGCCAAAGCTACCGGCGCGCGTGTAGTAGGTGCCTGAGCCGTTCGTTACGCCAAAAAATCCCTTGCCGCCGATGGCCATATCTAAGACGTTGTCGGTTTTCATAAACGGGCCTTGCTTGTAAAAGCTAAGCGCCGTCGTCATACCCGTAGCGCCGAGACCGATTTGGTCTTGGGTCGGGTTGTTGCCCGCGGCAAAGGAGGTTTGATAAAAAATACTCTTAAATTCAGGTATCGAAGCGGTAAAGCCGACGTTATTTATGTTGGCGATATTGTTCGCCCATACGTCCATACTAAACCCCTGGGTTCTGACGCCGCTAACGCCGTTATACAGGCTTCTTACCATCGTCCTATCCTTTTTTCGGCTCGGTAAATTCTTTTACTTTGTCGATGCTGACGTATTGTCCGCCGACTTTTACTTGCGCTATACCGTCGATAAATTTGACGCCTTCTACGAGATAGTTGCCTACGCCACCGTTTTTGACATTGCCCGCCGCATCGGTGTAGCTGATCTCGACCGTATATGAGCCGGCTCTGGCATCGTTGCCCGCGTTATCCTTGCCGTCCCACTCGAAGGTATTGGCTCCGGCGCTAGCTTGGCCGAATTCTAGCTTTCTTACGAGTTTGCCGGTGCCGTCTTTGATATTTATCGTGCCGCCTTTTGCTGCGCTTTCTAAAAATCCCGCAAATTTGACGCCCGAGCCCTCTTCTTTTACGATGCCGCTATCGCCGATTTTAGCCATCTTGCCTAGCACTCCGACGGCGTACATATTGGTGCTATTTTTTAACTGATCGGCTAGCTTTTGCATCATTTTGTTCGTATTTTCTTGCATTTCAAGCGAAGCTAGCTGACTAGTTTGAGTTAGCATTTTTTCCGTATCCATCGGGCTTGTCGGGTCTTGATACTGAAGCTCGGTTAAAAGAAGTTTCATAAAAGCGTCCTTGTCTAGCTGGGCGTTTGGATTGGTGCCTGCGGCCTTTTGTAGGGCGTCTGCCGATTTTTTAGCGGCTTGGTTGTTTACCGTGAAGTTATTGGTTTCTAGTCCGTTTGACATCTTTTATCCTTTAAATTTTTATATTTCAAGCAAATTTAATTCCAAATTTACACGTAGCGCGGAACGACGAGTTCTAAACGAGGCGCCGCCGCTTCGACTTGATCTGTGCCGTCTGCGTTAAATTTAGAGCCTTTGTAGCTTTTTTGCCCTTGCTCTTTTTTTTGCTGATTTTGATCGCTAAAGTTCATCTCAAGCTCGGTAAAACCCATATTTACGAGGCTGTTTTTAAACTCGGCCTGATTTTGTAAAAAGAGGTTCATCGTCTGCGTGTTGGAGCTAAAATTTATGTGCAGATTGTTGCCGCGATTTACCATCGTGATCTCGACCTCGCCTAAATTTAGCGGATTTAGCGTGATGTTAAAGCGCATAAACGGCGATTTGTAGGCTGCGACCTGCTCTTTTAAATTTGAGCTAAAGTTATCAAACGTCTCGCGCACGGCTTGGAAATTTCTAGTTTGCGCTTTGGCGTTTGAGATTACGTCTTTTACCATCGCGTTTAGTTCGCTATTTTCGCTACCGTCGCTTTGCGGTTCGGTTAGAACTTCCTCCTCGGCGCTCTCGCGCTCCGGAAATAGCAAATTTTGCAAATTTATCTTTTTAGAGTCTTGGCCGAGCCCCGATTTTTCGCTTTTTGCAGCGGTTAAATTTAGCTCGCTTTCGGCTTTGAGGTTTGGCTTTTCATCTTTTAAATTTGCCTCTTTCTCGTCCTCGTTTTTTACCGCTTCTTTTATGATTTTGGAGTTTTGGGCCAAATTTTGCGTATCTTGCGCTTTTGCACCGATGTCTTTGGGGCGGGCTTTATTTTGCTCTTCTTGCACAGCTGCTAGTAGTTTATTTAGCGTATCTTTTGGCTCGGGCTCGTTTGCGTTTATCGCCTCTTCGACCTTGTTTTTTAGCTCGCTAAATGCAAAATTTTTCTTAGGCGTTACGGGTTCAAAGAAATCTTTTTTCGCCAAACTCGGAAATTTCTCACCCAGCTCGTCAGCCTGGGCTTGCGTCACTTCGATATTTTCTAGGCCCAAATTTAGCTTGTTTGCGATCTCTATTAGCTCGTTTAGATTTTTAGCTCCCCTTAGCTCGTTTAGCGTCGTTTCGCTTGATAGCGCTTTGGCTAGGCGGTTTTCGAAATTTGGAAATTTGCTGATTTTCTCACCGCCGCTAAGCATCTCTAAAATTTGCAAGAGCTGCATAAAAGTCGCATTTTCAAATAAATTTTCCGCCGCTTCCTCGCCTAAAATTTCTTTTACGTCCGTGCTTTGGATAGGCGCTTTGGTTTGCCCGCTTTGAGCCGTTTGGGCGGATAAATTTACGGCTTTTGCCATCTCTTTTAGATCTTTTTCGCTTAAATTTTCACCCTTTTTAGCGGCCGCGTCTAGCACCATAGAGAGAAATTCGCCGTCCTCTTTGCCGCCTTTTTGCGCGTTTTTACTCTGTTTTTTCACGCCGCCTTTGATGCTCGCGTCAAATGATAAAATATCGTTTTGAGTTGTCTGCATAAAAACCCTTTAAATTTAGCTTTTATGAGCTATGCAAGAAACGTTCCATAACGGCTTTATTATTTTTATAAGGAAAATTTAGCTAGAATCAGCCCCATTTTAATAACGGAGAAAAATTTGGAAAAGATACGAAACATCGCCGTCATCGCTCACGTCGATCACGGCAAAACTACGATGGTTGACGAACTTTTGAAACAATCGGGTACTTTTAACGAGCACCAAACCGTCGGCGAACGCGTGATGGACAGCAACGACATCGAGCGCGAGCGCGGCATCACGATCCTATCGAAAAATACCGCGATCCGCTACAAAGACACCAAAATCAACATCATCGACACCCCGGGCCACGCCGATTTTGGCGGCGAGGTAGAGCGCGTACTAAAGATGGTAGACGGCGTTTTGCTGCTCGTAGACGCGCAAGAAGGCGTAATGCCGCAGACTAAATTCGTCGTGAAAAAGGCGCTCTCGCTCGGCCTTCGCCCGATCGTCGTCGTAAACAAAATCGACAAACCAGCAGCCGATCCAGACCGCGTGATAAACGAGATTTTCGACCTTTTCGTGGCGCTTGAGGCAAACGACGAGCAGCTAGAGTTCCCCGTCGTTTACGCGGCGGCTAGAAACGGCTACGCGAAGCTAAATTTGAGCGACGAAAACGTAAATATGCAGCCGCTTTTCGAGACGATTTTGTCTCACGTTCCGGCTCCTAGCGGCGATATAAACAACCCTTTGCAACTTCAAGTTTTCACGCTTGATTACGACAACTATGTCGGTAAAATCGGCATCGCGCGTATCTTCAACGGTAAAATTTCTAAAAACCAAAACGTGATGCTCGCTAAAGCCGACGGCACGAAAACGACGGGTAGGATTTCAAAACTCATCGGCTTTTTGGGTCTTGAGCGCCGCGACATAGACGAGGCGCAAGTGGGCGATATCGTGGCGATAGCGGGCTTTGAGGCGCTGGACGTCGGCGATAGCGTCGTGGATCCAAACTCTCCTATGCCGCTTGATCCGCTAAAAATCGAGGAGCCTACGCTTAGCGTCGTATTTAGCGTAAACGATAGTCCATTAGCCGGCACCGAGGGCAAGCACGTAACATCAAACAAACTAGATGAACGCCTAGCTAGCGAGATGAAAACAAACATCGCGATGCGCTACGAAAATATCGGCGAGGGTAAATTTAAGGTTAGCGGCCGCGGCGAGCTACAAATCACGATTTTGGCCGAAAATATGCGCCGAGAGGGCTTTGAGTTTTGCCTCGGACGTCCGGAAGTCATCATCAAAGAGATCGAGGGCGTGCGCTGCGAGCCGTTTGAGCTGCTGGTGTGCGACGTGCCGGATGAGTTTAGCGGCACCGTGATCGAAAAACTCGGACGCAGAAAGGCCGAGATGGTCTCGATGAACCCGACCGGCGACGGACAGACGAGGATCGAGTTTGAGATCCCCGCACGTGGTCTAATCGGCTTTAGAAGCCAGTTTTTGACCGATACGAAGGGCGAGGGCATCATGAACCACAGCTTCCTCGAGTTTCGTCCGCTAATAGGCAGCGTCGAGCACCGCAGTAACGGCGCTCTAGTCTCGATGGAAAACGGCGTGACGCTAGCGTATAGCCTCTGGAACTTGCAAGATCGCGGCGTTCTTTTCGTCGATCCGCAGACTAAGACCTACGTGGGTATGATCATCGGCGAGCACAGCCGTCCAAACGATCTGGACGTAAACCCGATCAAAGGCAAAAACCTAACCAACGTACGCGCTAGCGGCTCTGACGATGCTATCAAGCTCGTGCCGCCTAGAAAGCTCAGCCTAGAGCGCGCTCTGGAGTGGATCGAGGAGGACGAGCTAGTCGAAGTCACGCCGACAAACATACGCGTGCGCAAGCGCTATCTCGACCCGACCATGCGCCGCAGAATGGCAAAAACAAAAGAATAAATTTTATAAATTTAGCCTGCAAATTGCGCTTTTGCGCGGTTTGCGGGATGCTCAATTTGCCGTGCTTACAAAAAGGATTTTGGCTTAAGTTTGCCGGGGAATTATTAAGCGATTTTTACGCGCTCGCCGTTTTTAATTTTCATAAATTTAACGACTCACAAACTAGGCAAATTTTAATCTAAAAACAAGGCCGTATGCAGTTTTTATAAGCCGGCAAATAGCGCCGAGTTTACCCAAATTTATGGCGGCAGTTGAAATGCGAATTTTTTAAACTATCTACAAATTTAAACGCGCAAAGATACTAAAAGATAGGTTTAGCTATTTCCCGCAAACCACAGCGACTAGAATTTACGGCACGAAAGCGCCGCTAACTTAAAAGTGAGGGCAAAACCAGTAGTTGGCTCAAACAGATGCGATCTAAGTTATGATTACGATTTATCAAGCCGCGTTTGCTTTACCGCAGACGGCACGGGAAATCTTTGAGCCTGCGAGTAACAAGACGCTCAATATTAAGCGGCGCAAATCCCGTGCGAAGATGTCCGAGACCTCGGTCTCTTTAACTTGAGCCAAACTATAAAAATCGTAAAATATATGCTCGCCAAAATAGGAAATATTATGTTCACGCACTTTTTTAAACGGGATTTATCTTCGCCGCTAAAAGATAACTGGGTCGAGACGCTACCGGAATACGTCAAAGACGGCGTTCTTTGCGCCAAAGAAAATCAATGCTCCTTACGAATACGCGATTGGTCGGCTTTTGATTTCATGATACCAAAACGCGTGGAGGGCAAAACCGCGCGTACTAGCGACGAAGTGATCTTGGATTTACGAGATTTATCGCTTTATCCTGATTTGCGCGGGTTATCCATCACGACTAATTTTAATTTAATTCAGGTGCGCGACCTTGACGCTCTTTACCGACTCAAAAATTTAGAAACGCTATCTATAAACACGGAAAAAATGCATAAATTCGAGATAGACGTCTCCAAAATAACGGCGCTAAAAGAGCTGGTTTTAGACGGCTATAAGCCCAGCGTTTATAATATCGGCAAAGCCAAGCAGCTAGAAGTCCTCGTCCTATACGGCTACAAAAATAGCGATTTGAGCGAATTTGCGGATTTGTTAAATTTGCGCGATTTGAGGCTATTTTACAGCGAAATAAAATCATTGGGCGGCATAGAAAATATGACCAAACTAGAGCATTTAGAGATTGCTTGGGCCAAAAATTTACAAGATATTTCAGCGCTGGATAGACTTGAGCAAAAACACGAGATAAGCGGCGCTTTGCTACCGAGGAAATTTAAATGCAAAAAACAAAAGCCGATGATAATCACGAAATAGCGCAAAAAACGATAACGCTAAGAGGCAAATTCGCAAATACAAAAACTCGGCGCGAAATTTTAGTTGCGAGAATTTATGATTTTTCTGCTAAAATCGCGTCTTTACGATTTTTAAACCCGCGGCAAAAATCTCAAATCCGCCGCTAAATTTGCGTAAAACGACTAAATTTTTAATCAAGGTATAAAATGGAACTCTCGCATATCATCGTTTTAGCCCTAGTTCAGGGCATTAGCGAGTTTTTGCCCGTATCTAGCTCGGCGCATCTAGTGCTGGTGCCAAAGCTGCTTGGTTGGGCGGATCAAGGGCTTGCCTTTGACGTCGCCGTTCACGTAGGCACGCTGGTTGCGATTTTGATTTACTTTAAAGACCGCATCGCCGCGCTTTTGAGAGATTTTTTCGCCTCGATCGCTCAAAAAAAGACGGTCGGACAAAGTACGCTCGTGTGGGCGACGGGTTTTGGCACGATCCCCGTGGGGCTGTTTGGCCTAGCCTTTGGCGATTTTATCGAGCAGTACGCTAGAAACGGCGCTTTGATCGCTATTATGACCATAGTTTTTGGATTAATTTTAGGCTTTGCCGACAAAAAAAGCGGCGCAAAGGACGAAGCCGCCATCACGATAAAAATCGCCCTAATCATCGGCCTAGCGCAGGCAATCGCGCTCATACCGGGCGTTTCTCGCTCGGGCGTGACTATGACTGCGGCGCTAATGCTCGGTTTTTCTCGAACGGCGAGCGCAAATTTTTCGTTTTTGCTCTCGATCCCGGTTATCGTGCTAGCAGGCGGTTTGGAGGCTATTAAAGTCTTTAAGATGCCCGATGCGCTACCTTGGAGCGACCTTGCTATCGGCGCGGCGATTAGCGGCGTTAGCGCGTATCTTTGCGTGCGGCTGTTTATGGCGATGTTGCAGCGCATTTCGATGATGCCGTTTGTGATTTATCGCTTGGTTTTGGGCGTATTTTTGCTCCTAACGTTTTTATAAATCGGCAAATTCGGGCGCAAATTTGAGGTTTGCAGCCCAAATTCGCTTTGTAAGTAAAGCGCAAATTTGACTAAGACGGGTCAAAATTTAGCCTTTCTAAAACCTCTTTTATCCTTGCGTTTCTACTTTCTACGCTATCTTCTTCGCTAAACATCCTATGTTTGCTATATTCAAACGGCGGCAGGTTTTTAACGAAATCATAAATTTCCTCAAAGCTTAAAATCTTGCCGTGCAGGTCGTAGCCGACGTTTAGCGCCTTGCCTTTTATATTTGCGATATTTGCGTGGATGTGGCCGTAGAGCTGGATAGAGCCGTAGTGACCCCTATTCCACTCGGATATCGGGTAGTGAAAGAGCACGAGGTGAAATTTATCCTGCCCGTGCTGCACGGTGATCTCTTTGTATTCGCAAATTTCCTCAAACAGCGCGTTGCCGTCTTGTTTTTTCATGGCTAGCAGCTCGTCTTTGTGCTTTTTTATCGCTTCGTCGTGGTTGCCTAGCACTAGGACGTGCTTGCCGTTTAGCTTGCTAAAGATGGATATATTGGTCTGCATATCCTTGTGAAAGCTTAGATCGCCTATGTTATAGACCGTGTCGCAGGGATTTAATTTCTCGTTCCAGAGGCGAATGAGTGCCTTGTCCATCTCCTCTACGCTAGAAAAAGGCCTAAAACACGGATGAAATTTCATGATATTGCTATGTCCGAAATGCAAATCGGAGGTAAAACAAATCATCGTTTTTCCTAAAGTGTATTTAAAATTTAACGGCGCCAAGCAAATAATCCTTGACGCTCAAATTTACTAATTTGTCTATTTTTTGGCTTTTGGATTAAATTTAAGACGGTATAAGCCGTGCGGCTAAATTTAACTATAAGTTCTAGATTTTGAGACGGATACGGCTTACGCAACCTTGCTAAATTTGCGAACCTGCCCGCATTTATCCTATTAAAATGCTAAATTTATGCTTAAATTTAGACTTACAGGCTTACTTCAAATTTCTCGCCGCTTTTTATCTCCATTATCTCTAGCCTTTTAAAAAACACGGCTCCCACGTCCATCGAAAATACGTTATTTGCGCGCCTGGTTATCCTGTTTTCCTCGCTTACTACGTGCCCGTGAAATATCTGCTTGCCGGTATTATTACTCTCCCAAAAGGGCTCTATGCTCCATAGCACGTAGTCCTCGTCCTGCTCCTCTTCGCTTTTGCCGCCGTCAAAGGCCGCATGGACGAATATGCTTTCTTCAGAGCTTACTACGTGGGGCATATCGCTGATAAAATCCTTGAGCCACGAGAGCGCGAAACTATTTAAATTTCGCTTGTAGATCGATCTTTTTGTTTTGTCGCCGCCGTTTCTAAGCCAAATTTGATGATCTAGCGCGTCGCCGCCGAAATACCCGTCCATCATCATTTTTTCGTGATTTCCTAGCACGTGGATCAGCGCGTATCCGTTTCTAACTAGCTCGGCGTATCTTTTATACAGTCCGATCGTGTCCTTGCCGCGGTCGCAGCTGTCGCCTAGGATGATTATCAGATCTTTTTTGCTCAAATTTATCTTTTTAAGCATCAGGTTAAAAAGCCCGAGACTGCCGTGCAGATCGCCGAATACGAAAATCCGCGCGTAATCATCTTCGTTTATATGTTTTATCTTTATCATTTTTGATTCTTGATTTTCAAATTTGCGGAAAATTTTTGGGTTAAGTTTTATAAGATTATGGCAGATGGGAAGGGATTCGAACCCTCGAAAGCTTGCACTTTACACGCGTTCCAGGCGTGCTCCTTCAACCGCTCGGACACCCATCTATGAAGCCTGGATTATAGCTAAAATTTAATAAGCACAAACTTATATTTAAATCTTACGTACGGGGTTTGGATGAAATTTCGCTTAAAAACTTTAGCGTTTCGTTTTTTAAATTTTCAAAATCTCCGGTATTTTCTATCGTAAAATTTGCCGCAGCACGCTTTTGTTCGATGTCTATTTGTAGCTCTACGCGGCGTTTTGCGGCGTCGCAGCTAAGCTCGTTTCGCTTCATCACGCGCGAGATTAGCGTCTCTTTGGGCGCATAAACGACCGCTACGCGCGAAAACTCTTTGTAGGCGTCCCGCCTTTCAAAAAATAGCGGAATATCTACGAAATACGTCCTACCCGCATTTTCTAGCTTTGCCGCGCGAGATAAAATTTCAAGCCTGATTTTTGGATGCAAAATTCGCTCTAAAATTTTTAGCTTTTCCGCGTCTTTAAACGCTAGCGCGCCGAGCTTTTTTCTATCTATTTTGCCGCCATTTAAAACCTCGTCTCCAAACTCCGTCGCAACCTCGTTCGCGCATAAATTTAGCTGTTCGTGAGCGATAGAGTCTGCGTCGATGATCTCAAATCCGAGCCCAGCAAGTAGCTTGCAAACCGTGCTTTTGCCGCTGCCGATACTACCCGTGATGACGATTGCGTGTTTAAATTGTAGCATTTTGCCTCCGATTTTTTACTCCGATTTTAGCAATTTTTGGCTAAAATTAATCAAATTTCAATAAAGGCCAAAAATGATAAGCTACAAAGACGCAGGCGTCGATATAGACGCGGGAAATGACTTCGTAAACGCGATAAAACCGTTCGTCAAAGCGACGCAAACTCCGCACGTTTTGGGCGGTATCGGCTCGTTTAGCGGCGCGGTGAGGCTGCCAGCAGGCTACAAAAAGCCCGCGATCCTAGGCGCCACCGACGGCGTGGGCACAAAGCTGCGACTCGCGATCGACGCGCGCAAATTTGACGGCGTGGGGCAAGACCTCGTCGCGATGTGCGTAAACGACCTCATCTGCAACTTCGCCGAGCCGCTGTTTTTCCTCGACTACTACGCGACGGCGAAGCTCGAGATCGCGGACGCCAAAGAGGTCGTTAAAAGTATCGCTGAGGGCTGCAAACTCGCCCGCTGCGCGCTGATCGGCGGCGAAACGGCGGAGATGCCCTCGATGTATGAGAAAGGCGACTTCGACCTTGCTGGCTTTGCCGTGGGCATCGCCGAGGAGGACGAGATCGACCGCAGCAAGTTCGTACGTGAGGGCGACGTGCTCATCGCGCTTCCTAGCAGCGGCCTGCACTCAAACGGCTTCTCCCTCGCACGAAAAGTGGTCGCCGAGCTGGGGCTAAAATTTGACGATAAAGTGGACGATCGCGCGCTCATCGACGTGCTTTTGGAGCCGACCAGGATATACGTCGCCGACTTTTTAAATTTAAAAGACAAGATCCACGCGCTCGCGCACATCACGGGCGGCGGCATCGTGGAAAATCTGCCGCGCGTATTTCCGGAGGGGCTGGGTGCAAAGATCGAGCACGCCGCAATCCGCACGCCTGAAATCTTTAAAATCATAGCGCAAAAGGTAGAGCCTGCCGAGATGATGAGGACGTTTAACATGGGCGTAGGCATGATCGTCGTAGCGCCGAAGCAAAACGCGGACTTTGTGCTCGCTAACACCGATGGCTACGTCATCGGCGAGGTCGTAAAAGGGCAGGGCGCGCAGCTCGTATAAGCGGCAAGACCGGCTCGCCGCAATAAGCGCTCGGATTTAGCCGCTTATTTTATTTACG
This sequence comes from uncultured Campylobacter sp., assembly GCA_963525315.1. Taxonomy (GTDB): domain Bacteria; phylum Campylobacterota; class Campylobacteria; order Campylobacterales; family Campylobacteraceae; genus Campylobacter_A. Next base: position 29,669 of record CAURKB010000003.1, read on the forward strand.
GCAACGGCGGCTAAATTTAAAAATGCCGATTTTACCGTTATTTTAGGCGGCTAGAGTTTGCCGTTATATTAAATTTAGGCAAACTCGCAACCGTCCAAACGCGCGAAATCAAACGGTAAAATAAGGCGCAAAGCAAATTTGAGTATTTTGCCGCCTAAAAACCCATAAATTTATCACGACTAGGGCTTAAATTTAACCCTCGTTTTCTAAAGTTTTGCCGATTAGCCCGTAATCAAATAACCTCAAAATCGCTTGCTAAATTTGCGCGCTACGGTAAAATACCGAGCCAAAAAAGGCGCAAAAAGAAAAAACAAGTAAATTTTAAAACTAAAAAAGTAATAATCGCGCTTTAGCTTTATCTTAAAAGACCGCTTCAAAATAGCCCGAAAATCAAACTACGGCGCAAAAAGAAGCTAAATTTAAAACAAACCCAAGCGATAAACCGAATTTTAAGGAGAAAAAATGAAAAAATATCTATTCGCGCTTTGCGCTTTAGGCGCGTTAGCCTGCGCGCAGGAGGCCAAAAACGGCGTAAGCATCGGCGCCGGTACGGCCGTCCAAAAAGGCGTCTTTTATACCAAAGACCGCCTAAGCACCGTACCTTTGCCCCAGATAGAGGCTTATTACGAGGGCTTTTACGTTAGAGGCTTAGAAGTCGGCTACGAGCATAATTTTAGCGAAAACCTCTTTGCGGGCGCGTATGCGAGGTTTTTTGACGGCTGGCGCGTAAAGTCGAGCAAACTAAAACCTCAGTACCGTAGCGTCCGCGACAGAGAGCATCAAACGGCGCTAGGGGGCAAATTCGGGGCGAATTTCGGCGGTTTTCAGACCTTCGTTTACGCCCAGGGCGGCGGACGGGGCGGTAGCTACGGGGCCGAGGCGTCGTATTTCTTACCCGCCTCGCAGAGATTTTCACTCGTTCCTGCCGTTACTTACGACGTATTTTCGCGAAAGCTTAGCGATTATTACTTCGGTACGGACGTGAGCGAGCTAGGCGGCGCGGTGACTTCGGTTTATAATCCTGGCAGCTCCTACGCGCTAGGCGCCAGAGCCACGGCGACTTATGAATTTAACAACGGTTTTGGCTTAAGCGCGACGGCGGGCGCTAGGAGATTTTCGGATGAAGTGGCTCGTTCGCCTATCGTTCGCAGCAGATACGAGAGCGTAGTTTATACGGGCGTTTCGTATAAATTTTAGCCGAGAATTTTAGATTTTAACCGCCAAATTTAAGTGAGAAAATGAGCGAATTTATCAATTTTAAAAGCAAAATCGTAGAGCAAAAGGCAAAAGCCAGGCTAAAAAAGAGCGGCTTGCTGTGCCGAGTCGGCAACCGCGACTACGTGAGCGAGGCGGCGGCTTCGGGCGTAACCAAAATGCAGTTTTGCAGCGATAAATTTACGGACGGCGACCTTGCTGATTTGGGGTATTTTGCAAATCTAAAATCTCTGGAAATCAGCTCGCAAAACGTGCATGATCTTTCAAATTTGCCCGCTCTTAGCTCGCTTGAGGCGCTAGATCTAGACGTCCCGTGCGGTGACGCCGCGCCGCTAGCTAAATTTAAAAAGCTAAAAAAATTGCGGCTTTTTAGCGTTTTATTCACGGATTTTACGCCGCTTGCATGCCTTAGCGAGCTTAGGACGCTAAAGCTTTACGACTGCGGCGTCAGAGACGTTTCGTTTTTGAGCGAGCTTAAAAAACTAAAATTGCTAAAGCTTTCAAGCAACGGTATTTCAGATGTTTCGCCGCTTGCGCGCCTCGTAAATTTAACCGAGCTTTGGCTGGATAGAAACCGCATCCAAGACCTCCGTCCGCTTGCGGCGCTAACGAAGCTAAAAGAGCTAAATATCGAAGTAAACGGCGTCCAAGACCTAGCGCCCATCGGCAAGCTTAGCGAGCTAGAATGCCTGCGCGCGGACGATAACCGTATCGCGGACGTCTCGCCTTTGGCAAATCTAGCAAAGCTGTGCGTGCTATACCTTAGCCAAAACGATCTTACGGACGTATCGGCGCTTAAATTTTGCCGCGCGTTAGAAAACATTCATCTTGACCTTAATAAAATTTTAGACATTACGCCGCTTTTAGCTTTGCCAAGGCTTAAATTTCTAACCGCCGATACGAGCGTAAATCACGCGGGCTTTGAAGCGAAATTTGACAAAAGCGAGGGACTAATCTGTCTGGGCGACGTAGACGACGAGGCAAACTACGCGCGGTATTTTGCGTTTAGCGCAAAAGAGACCGAGTAAATTTAACAAATGCAAATACGCGGCTCGTAAATTTTACCGACTCTAACCAAAATGCAAAACCCGAATAATCAAATAAATACTTAAATAAAAATATTAAAGCTAAAATTTAAAAACTAGCGGCTAAAATTGGCTTAAATTTAACCAAAAGGAGTAGCTATGAGTATAAATTTAGATAGACTTAAGGCGCTTTTTAGCGAGATAAACGCCGTAAACGACGCAAGCTTTGGCGCCGGGATGAGCCGCCTAGCCTACACGCGCGAGGATAAGGCCGCCAGAGAGCTATTTATCGCGCGCTGTAAGGAAGCGGGCCTAAAAATACGCATAGACGCGATCGGAAATATCTTTGCTAGGCGCGAAGGTACCCAGCCCGAGCTGGCGGCGGTAGCGTTTGGCTCGCATCTAGACACCGTGATAAACGGCGGCGAATTTGACGGGATTTTGGGCGTTTTAGGCGGGCTAGAACTGATTAGATCCCTAAACGACGAAGGCGTACAGACGCGCAGACCGCTTGAGCTAGTCGTCTTTGAGTGCGAGGAGTCGAGCCGATTTAACATCGCGACGCTTGGCAGCAAGGTCATGTGCGGCAAGCTGGGTTATGAAAAGCTAAAAGACGTGCGCGACTTTCAGGGGCGCGCGATAGGCGAGATCTTTGCCGAGTTTGGTATCGATCTAGCAAACATCGAAAAGGCTAAAAATTTAACGCCGGACTACGAGAGTTTTTTTGAGTTACACATCGAGCAGGGGCCGCTACTGGATAACGAAAACATCCAAATCGGCGTCGTGAGCGCCATCGCCGCGCCGCACAGATTTAGCGTACGCGTACAGGGCCAGGCTCAGCACTCCGGCACGACTGCGATGAAGTACCGCCGCGACGCGCTTTGCGCAGCGGCGCAGATAGTGTTAGCCGTCGAGAGCGTCGCGCGGGAAAACGCGGCAAACGGCGTAGTGGCGACCGCGGGAAACTGCACGGTTAAACCGGGCGTCATGAACGTAGTGCCAGGCGAGACGACCCTGCTAATCGACCTGCGCGGTATCGATCTGCGCACGCGCGAAGCGGCATACGAGCAGATCCTGTCCGAAATCTCGCGTATCGAATCACAGCGCGGCGTCAAATGCGAGATCAAGCAGCTAGCCTTCGATGAGCCGTGCGCGCTGGACGGCCGCCTCATCGAGCTCATCGCCAAAAAAGCCGAGCAGCTCGGGCTTAGCTTTGAAATCATGCCAAGCGGCGCGGGGCACGACGCTATGCATATGAGCGCACTGTGTCCTACGGCGATGATCTTCATCCCGTCTAAAGGCGGCATCAGCCACAATCCGGCGGAATTTTCTAGCTGGAGCGATATCGCTAACGGCGTAAATTTGCTAAAAAGCGCGGTTTTAGAAACGGCGGGGAGAGCTTGAGCCTAAGGCTAAATTCGGCAGGCGGTGAAAATCGCGCAAAGACGGTTTAAATTCGCATTTAGCGCAAAAATATCCGCCTTAAGTTTCGGTTTAAATTTTACTCGCTCTTTGGGCGAATCGGCGACTAAATTTGGATTTTAATTTTACGAATTTTACGGATGATTTAGCCCTAAAACGGGCTAAGTTTAAAACACAGTATCGTCGTTTTCGCTTTTTGGGTATGCCTTGGATGATATCTTGGCGCTAGAGGGTCTTGCCGTCCTTGAAGCAAAATATATCCATAGCCGAGCGTCCGCGGTCATTCGCGTTTAGTTTGACGCGGCTGCGGATAAAGATCGCCACCCGCACCTATATGTTTGATCTGCGCGCTGCTTTGCATTTGCCGCGGGTTCGTCGCATAGACCTGCGACAAACTCGCCGCTTTAGCTTAAAATTTGAAGTAAATTTTAAAAGCAAAGCATTGTAGTTAAAAATAGATGTAAGCCTAGTAGCTATAGCCAAGCGCTTTTTTTTGAGTTAAAGCGTAAATTAAATTTAGCCGACCGACTCGGCCGACTAAATTTTATCGCAAAACTACAACTCCGCGTTAGCCGCGGTTATGTCGTAGTTGTTTTGAAAGCCGCTATTTGTATTTACGACGCCTAGCAGCTTGATGTCGCTCTGGTCTAGCTTGCCGTTGCCGTCGTCTTCGATCTTATAGACGTAGTTATAGGAGTACGAGTTGCCCTCTTGCTTGAGGTTTTTAGCGATGAGCAGGGCTTTTGCGCCTTTTTCAAACGACTCTTCAAATACCTTTTTAAGCGCGTCTAGCTCGCTATTTGCGCCGCCGCCTTGATTTGACGGCGTAAAGCTTAGCTCGGCTTTATAGATTTTGCCGTCTTGCAGCGTCGCTTTTTGCCCGTTTGCGTTTAGGTTAAACTCGCCCGCGCTTAGCTGCTTGCCATCAAATACCTTTAAAAAATCGAGCTTATCATCTGCGCCGAATTTCTCCAGCTGCCAGTTTTTCTCGTCTTTATCCAGCGTAAAGATGTATTTGCCTCCGTCCGCGCTCGCTGTTTTGCCGTCCTTTAGCGCCTCGCTTATTTTTAACGTTTGGCTAGGGGCAAATTTGCCTTTTAGCTCGCCTAGCTGCGAGGCGGTTAAATTTATAGGCTTATCGTCGCTGCTGCTAATGCTTGCTATTTTGTCTTTGTTTGAGATTAAATTCGCCAAATTTTGCTTTATGTTTTCCGCCGTATCTAGCAAATTTAGCCCACCGGCGCCTTTTGCCGCTTCGGTCGCAAACTGCGCCGCGCTAAAGCTTTTTGACGCGGCTGCCAGTACGATGTTATCCGCGCTAAGATTAAAGTCGCGGTGCGCGCTAACGGAGCCTATATATTTTACCTCGTCCTTGGTTATTACGTTATCGCCGTTATTTTCAACCTGATATATCTCAAAACCGCTGTAAGTTTTAGCTAGGACTATCGATTTTTCGTTGCCTGCGGCTTTGGTTAAAAACGCCTTGCCTTCGCCGAAAATCTTATCAAACCCGGACGCAAAGCCTGCCGACATACCGCTAACGTAGTAAATTTTGCCGTCTTGTAGCTGTGTTTGCGCGTCTGCGGCGACGTTTAGATCGCCGATAGACGTTACGTTAGAAGCTAACTTGGAGAAATCAAGCTTGTCGCCGTTAGATAAGGCATTTATAACGACTCTAGACGCGTCTTGCTTAAAGGTAAAGGTTTCTTTGGCGTCGCTTGCGTAGACCGAGCCTGTTACGTTTGTTATTTTTAGATTATCGTCTGCGGCAAATTTAAAAGTTTCAAACGTATCTTTATCAAGCTCTAAAACGCCGTCTCCTTGCACGTCGATCTGTTTTTTGGCATTGCCAGCGCCAAAAGACAGCCCCGCAAAGGCCTTTAGCAGCTTTGAACCGTCCGCGTTTAGCTCTTGCGCGCTTTGCTTTAGCGTGATTTGCGTGCCGTATTTAGTATGCAAATTTAGATCGCCAAGCTTAGCCAGCTCTTCTACGTCGCTTGCGCTAAGTTCGATGTTTTTATCGCTTAAATTTAGCTTTTCTATCTTTGAAACGTCCGCCGTCTTTAAAAATTTCATGATTTTTTTAAAGTCGTCTGCGATATCGAATTTTCCTTTTCCGGCGAGTTTGGCGGCAAATTTAGCGTATTCGTCTACGCTTACTTCTAACGATCTATTGATTTCAAAGCTATCTACCTTGTCGCTTAGCAAGGCATCCTTATCGTTTGAACTAACGCTCGTTAGTTTTATGTTATCGTTAGCGTCAAATTTATCCGCGCCGATTTTATTAAAATTCATGGCCGAGATTTTTAGCTCCGCGCCGTCTGAGGTTTTTATGGATTTTATCTTTTCGCCGAAATAATTAAGCCTGTTTTCTATCGCGTTTTGTAAATTATTCGCGCTATCTTCGATCTCTAGGGCGCCGTTTGCGATTTTATAGCTTGAGAGCTTGTCGCTAGATAAAAAGCCTTTGCCGAAAATTTCGTAAAAATCAGCCGCGCTTAGCTTTTGCGTTTTAGCTATCGCGCCGTCTTTTAGCTTGTCGCTAAACGCGCCTAAAGCCTTTAGGGATTCTTTGCTAAACGCGTCTTTATCCGTTAGCGTTACGGCCGAATTCGCGATTTTATCCGCAGCCTCTTTGTTAAGCGACGTTAGCTCAGCCGCGCTTAAAACGGCCGATTTTACCGCGCCGTTAGCAAATTTAGTGGCATTTTGAGCTAACGTTTGTAGCTGAGCGTTTGTTAGCGCGCTATCTTTGCTAAGCTCTACCGCGCCGTCTGCGATTCTGTCTTTTAGCACGCCGCTTAATATCTCCTTAGCCTTTTCAAAGCTTGCGACTAAAGATTTTATATCGCCGTTTTGCTTGAGCTCGAATTTAACTCCGCCCGTAGTTATGTTTGAGTACGCGTTAGGCAGGATTTTATCCCCTAGCTTGCCGGATAAAAACGACTCTTTGGTTATGTTTTTGGCTCCGTCTAAATTTAGCGAGCCTAGATACTGCGCGCCGTTTTCAAACGTAAAATCCTCGCTTGATATCTTTGCGACGTTGCCTTTGTCGAAAAACTCGTAAGTCGTATCGCCGCTTTTTAGCGCGTCTCCTTTTTGCGAATTTGAGCTTAGGCTTTGTTCGTCGTAGGCTTTTACCGCGTCTTTGGATTGCGCTTTTTTCGCAGACCTAAAGGTATAGATGTCGCCGTTAGCGAATTTAACGGCCTTTACGTTTAGCGCATCCTCGTCTAAAGGCTTGGTAGCTTGCGCGTCTTGGTAGAATTTGCCCTCTTTTTTATAGACGTTTTCCGTACCGTCTAGCTTAAGAGCGGGCGCGTCGTCAAAGAGCTTGGTAAAGCCCTGTGCGTCGGTTGCCTTTATGGCGCCGTCGGCTAAAACATTTTGCTTTAGCGTAAAGGCTCCGTCTTTTGCGGTTGGATCGATACTAACGCCTTTAAATACGATCTTTAAATCATCCGAGTTGCTAAAGCCCGCGTTTTTGCCGTTAGCGTAGAGGATAGTATCGTCGCCGTCTTTGATGAACTGCTTTGAGCCCGCTTGCAGTCCGTCCTCGTTTTGAGCCTGCGTAAGCGAGTCTGCGCCTCCTGCAAATTTGACCTTGTCGCCGGGTTTTGCGCCCTCTATGACGACGGTGCCGGTATGCGAGTTAAAATGCGGAACGGCCTCTTTATTTGTAACGTAATAAGTTGTTTGTCCGTCTTTTACGAGTTTATAAACCATACCGCCTGCGCCTTTATCTACTTTTTGCGCGCTGACGCCGTCGGTCGTGCCCTCTACCAGGCCAAACGGTCGCTCGAAAAAGCCGTTGTCGTTAAATTTAACGCCCGATCTAGGCTGGAGGCTGTGGCTATAAGGAACGCCGTTTTCTTGATCTTTGGCGCTAAATTCGTGCCCGTCTTTGGTAAATGCGCCAAGTATCGCCGTGCCTTTTTCCGCCTCCAAGCTGTCGCCCGTCGGGAAGTTTTTCACCGTATAAACGTCGGCTTTTAGCGTCTTGCCCTCGGCGGTTTTAACCGCGCCGTTTTGGACCGATAAATTTATCTTTTGATCGGCGCTTAAATTTACGCCGTCGTTATCCGCGCTTCTTATGCTTACGAAGTATTTTTTGCCGCCGTGTTCTATCTTTGCCGAGTAGCCGATGACCTCGGACGATGAGGCGGATGCTAGCATCTGTTTTAGCACGCCCTCTACGCCGTCGTTTGGAGTAGGCTGAGGTTGCGGCTTGGGGTCTGGAGTCGGGGTCGGTTTAGGACCCGGCTGAGGTTGAGGTTTTGGATCCGGCGTAGGGGCAGGCTTAGGATCCGGCGCAGGGGCGGGTTTTGGAGCGAGTTCTTTTGAGATTTCATCCTCCGTTTTACCGGTTACGCTGGAGATGATTTTTACCTTAGAGTTGGCATCTAGCGCAGCGTCTAACTTCGCCTCGTCTACGGTCAAATTTAAGCTTTTAGCGCCCGCTAGCACGGCGCTTTTGATGTCGCTTGCGTTTGAGTGGGGCGTAATGGTTTTATTTATCTGAATAAAAGCTTTTAATTGCTCCTTTATATCGCCGCCGTTTGGAACGTCTTTAATGAGGTCGGCTACGACGTTTGAGGCGATTATCTTGTTTATCAAGAGATTATGCGCGTTTTTCGTAGCTTCGTCGGCGGCATTTGAGTGAACGGGGTCGCAAGCGGCCTTTAGCATATCGGCAGCGACCTTTCCTCTATCTTCGCCGTCGTTTAGCTTTTTCGTCCAGCCGGCTTTGCCCTCTTTGTCTAAATTAGCTCCGCCTTTGCCAAATACGTTAGCGTATATATGCTCGACGAAATTTGCGTTTTCGTTTACGCTATCGCCGAAAAACTCTTTTGCCGCTACGGTGTCTAGCATCGTGTTTGCGATGGTAGAAACGCTTAAATTTTGCGTATTTGCAGCACCTAGCCAAGCCTTACTGCCCGCGCCTTCGCTCGATCTGCCGAAGAGTCCGACGTAAAGCGCAGAAATTTGCGTCTGAGTTATATTCATAACGATCTCCTAGATTTAGATTAAAAATATAGGAAATTGTAACAAATCTAACTGAAATCAATTCTTAAAATTACAGCAAAAATATATAAAATAACAATTACATTAAATTTTTAAGTTTTCTAAAATAAATTCGGCTCTCTTACATAGTTTTTCTGTTCGTATTCCTTTCCCGCATCGTGGTCTTTTAGAAGTTTAACCACGACGGGACTTAGCGCGATGATGGCGATCAGGTTTGGAAGCACCATAAGGCCGTTAAACATATCCGCTAGCTCCCAGACGAAATTTATCTTAAGCAAACTGCCTAAAAATATAAACCCGACGACTAAAATTTGCAAGACGCGCACGAATTTAGCGCCGAAAAGATAGCGAACGTTTATCTCGGCAAAATAATACCAACCAAGTATCGTCGTAAACGCAAAGAAAAACAAACAAACCGCCACAAAGCTATATCCGCCCGTATGCCCCAAAACATGCGAGGAAAAGGCCTCCTGAACGAGCGCGATACCCGTTAGCACGGCCTTGCCGTTTTCAAAACGTATCACGTCCGCGCTTAGCACGACAAAAACCGTGATATTTAGCACGATAAAGGTATCTACGAACACGCTCATGATACCAAGCACAGCCTGATCTACCGGGTGTTTTACGTTAGCTGCGGCATGCGCGTGAGGAGTCGAGCCCATACCCGCTTCGTTTGAAAACAGCCCGCGCGCGATACCGTATCTCATCGCCGTAGCTATCGTGGCTCCGGTTGCGCCGCCCCAGGCCGCTGATGGATTAAACGCCGCTTCAAAGATGAGCGCGACGACGCTTGGGATTTTTTCGATATTAAACCCGATGATGACTAACCCGACCGCGACGTAGAGGATCGCCATTAGCGGCACGATCTTTTCTGCTACGCGCGCGATAGCCTTGACGCCGCCGATAAAAATCATAGCGCAAATCGCCGCTAAAAACAGCCCGCTAGCCCAGTTTGGGATACCAAACGCCCCTTTAAAGCCGTCCGAGATCGAGTTGGCCTGCACCATATTTCCCATAAATCCGAGTGCTAAAATGATCGCCAGCGCAAAAAATGCCGCCAGGGCTTTGGCGTAGCGGCTCTTTAGTCCGCGACTGATATAAAACGCAGGCCCGCCAATCACGTGGCCGCTGTCGTCCTTGGTGCGGTAAATTTGCGCTAGGCAGATCTCGGCAAAATTCGTCGCCATGCCCAAAAACGCCGCGCACCACATCCAAAATATCGCGCCCGGACCGCCCATTATAAGCGCGGTTGTGGCGCCGACTAGGTTGCCCGTGCCCACCTGCGCCGCGACGGCCGTAGCGACTGCTTGAAACGAGCTCATGCCAGATTTACCCGCTGCTTCGCCGTGCAGCGAAAAATTGCCGAACAGCCCGTAAAGCCCCGCTTTAAATTTAAAAATCTGCACGAAACGAAGCCTAATCGTAAAGTAAAGCCCCGTGCCGCAAAGCAGCGCTATAAGGAAATACGGCCCCCAAAGGAATGAATTTACGGAGCTTACGATATCGGTGAGCATGGATTTTGCCTTTAAATATTTAAAATTTTTCAAGTATATTTAAAAAAAAATAAAATTAGAATAAATAAGAAAAATTTTTTAGCTTGGCTTAAATTTTCACGCTAATTTTCGGCTTATTCGCGGCAAGCGCATTCTTGCTAGCTAGGTTTTACGGCAGATTTTTGCGCTCTAAGGCGTTTTTGATTGATAATTTCTAAATTTATCCCGCGATGACGGCTTAGCAGGTCTGAAATTTTTAAATTTTATACGCATTTTTAGGCGGCTTTTATGAGCGATTCGCCATTTTTATTGCGCGGACGTAGCACGGCAAAACGTATTTGGCTCTCGGTTTTGCCAAAAATTATCAAAAACGTTTAAAAGGCTTTGGCGCTAAATCGCTTTGCCGTCTTTGTTAAATTTGCCCGCCTTTTGCCTAACTAAATTAAATTTACCGCTTTGCGCCGATTTTTGTAAGATTAGGCAAGCTAGCAATACCTTGCGGACTACCGGCGGGCTTGCTTTCAGGTTTAAATTTAACGGCAAATTTCGCTTTACCGCATAAATTTAACGCTACCTTATAGGCTTAAAACCGCGCAAATCCTTGACGGTCGCGTAAAAAGCCGCACGCGAATAAAACAAATCATCATCTTAAAAGCCTTGCTTCCAAAGCCCCGCCATTTTCGTCACTTTACGGCCATAGATATTTTTGGTCTAGCATATCGGCAAAGCTACCTAGCGGCGCAGCGTGGCGGGTAAGGTGTGCCCTATATTACGATGTATGCTAAATTTTGCTCGTTTCTCTGCATTTCTTTTTAAAATTTACTCTTATGCCTGCCATAAATCAAATTTGACGGAGTAAAGCCTAAATTTAGCCTTTTGATTTGATTTTTGCTAGCCACTCGTCCAGCGTTTTTTCAAAGCCGACACCGTTACTCTCGTAAAATTTAAGCGATTTTTCGAGATACTTTTGCTCTACCCAGCCGCCGAAACTATGCGGATACAGATAGTCCTTGGCCTCGGGCGCGGTGTTGATGAGATAGGGCGGGATGGCTAGCGGCGGCTCGTTTTTGACATAGGACAGCGCGGCGTTTATGGCCTTGTAGCTGGAGTTTGACTTTGGCGAGTGAGCCAGATACATCGCGCATTGAGCCAGGATTATCCGCGCTTCAGGAAAGCCGATCTTGCTAACGGCAGCTAGGGCGTTAGCGGCTAAATTTAGCGCGTTAGGATTAGCGTTACCGATGTCCTCGCTGGCAAATATCGCCATCCTTCGCGCGATAAAATCAGCGCTCTCGCCCGCGTCTATAAGCCGCGCCAGATAGTACATAACGGCGTTTTCATCGCTGCCGCGCAGGCTTTTTATAAATGCGCTTGCTAGCCCGTAATGCACGTCGTCCTCGCTAACTCCTTCGCTAACGGCGTTAGCTCGCAGCGTTTTTAAATTTTCTAACGTTATTTTTTCATCCAGACTCACGGCAAACTCGAGTAAATTTAGCAGTCCGCGCGCGTCTCCGCCGCTACTTTTTATGAGATAGGCTTTAGCTTCGTCTGAGATGTCAAATTTGACTTCGCCTCTCACGCGCTCAAGCAGCTTTTCAAAATCCTCGCTCGCAAGCGGCTTAAACTCAAAGAGCATCGAACGACTGCGGATACCCGAGCTTAGCGTGAAATATGGATTTTCCGTGCTGGCTCCGATGATGGCGGCGCGGTAGTTTTCCATCGGGATTAACAGGGCTTCTTGCTGCGTTTTGCTGAGGCGGTGGATCTCGTCGATGAAAAATAGCGGCTTAGAAAGCGCGTTTTCGTGGTTTTTTAGGATTTTGCGAAACTCCTCGATCTTGAGATTTCCGCCGTCAAATTCGTAAAAATCATACTCCATCGAGCGTGCGACGACGCGAGCAAAGCTAGTCTTGCCGCAGCCTGCCGGCCCGTAAAATATGCTGTGCGGGATTTTTTTGTTTTCGATAAATTTTTTAAAAACGCCCACCAGCTCGCGCTGTCCGCAGATCTCGTCAAGGCTTGTCGGACGAAATTTCAAGGCGAAGTTTTGCAAATTTGCTCCTTTTAAATTTTAAAGCATTATAGTCAAATTTTGCGTTACTTGGCAATTTGCTTTAAGATTAGATTTAATTTTTCGACGTTTTGCTTGTTTTGCTCAAGAGAGTCTTTGAGGATTTCGAGGCTTTTAGGGGATAAATATTCAAGAAGTCCTATAATATCTCTATATTTATAGTTTAGTTCATCATCCCCATATAGCCGTTTTAGTATTTTGTCATTTTGCCTTTTATCGTCGCTAAAAAAATCTTGCTCAAAGACCCCAAGCGCATTGGCAATAAAAGGAAGCATATCGGCTTTTATTTCTATATTTCCGTTTAGATAAGCATAGATGCTCGATTCTGTAGGTATTTCGCCCGTTCTTGAGGCTTTCATATCGAGGTTTATCAGACGTTTTGCGAGTTCTCTTTTACTGATATTTTTCTCTTGTAAAATTTCATTTATTCTTTGTACGACTTTCATAAAATTCTCTATTTTCCAGATTTTTATGATTATATGCAGATAAATTATTTATAAAGAATAATTTAAGTATTGATAAACTATAATAATTAAAAATTATCTCAAAGGAAATATGTCTATGAAAAGATATAAAATAATGTATAGAAAGCATGGTTCAACCTCAAGAACCACAACTACGGTTTCAGCCAATAATGCTAATGAGGCAAAAGACAGAGTAAAATATCAATTTGGAAAAGATGTCGATATTGAAATAATTTCTTGTGAGGAAATTAAGTAAATGAAAAAACAGAAATTATCGTTGGTGATTTGCGCTATATTTTTCTTTGGTTGTAGTTCTGATATTGACAAGGTTAAAGATGGTATTTTAGATTTTGATAAAAGCCTAACAATAGGAGAGGCGATAGACAATTATAAAATGTGCGAAAATGTTGCTTGGAGTAGCTTTAAGAGTGACAATGGTAGAGATATGGTAGAAGCAAGATGTGATTTAACAAATAGGTTTTTAAATCTAGCAGAGAATAGCTTTAAAAATGAAAAAAGAAGAGTGGAGGAGAATTTTAATGAGATTGCTAAAAATTTACTTAATAATGAAAAAGTAATAAAAGAAGAAGGAGAAAAAGAAATATATAATATAAATTTAACAGCTGATAGCATAAAAAATAGCTTTAATGAAGAGGTTGAAAGAGAATTGGCTCGTATGCAAAGAAAATTCGAACATTACAAGGAAACATTTGATAAATGTACCGAGGAAGCAAAAAGAGAAGCGAATCAAGCAGCAATTGATAGTAGCATAGCAACTTGCAAATTTATAATGCAAGGCAATTATGATTTTATGGTAAATTATAATGACTATGTTCAAGAATATAAGCAAGCCTCAAATCAAAAGCTTCAAGAAGCCGTTGCAAAAGGTAATGAGCAAAGAAAAGTACGCCTACAAGAAAGCGATAAAAAAACACAATCTAAACTTCAAGCCAACAAACAAGCTCAAGCAAATAACACTCAAACACATAATAGTAACTTGAAAGCACTTCAGGAAATTTATAATAATATTACAAAAGATACACTGAACTTAGTTTTTCAATTTTCATTAGATAAAAAAGGCGATGGACTAAATGTTGAATATGTGGGATTAAAGCTAAAAGAACAAAATATCGACCTAGATAATTCATTTCTAATGCAAATATATCAAAATAATGAAATTAGCATATCTAAGTACATAAAGTTTTTTTAATTAATATCTAGTCCCAAAAATGGGATAGATATTTTATTTTAAATTTATTTATATTTTATAACCGTATTTGTTTGACAATACTCCTTCTGTAAATTTAATTCAAAGCTAGATATCTATGTCTTAGTCTTTGCTGATCGCTAATCCAAGGTCTTTCTTGGGTTTGAATAGCTTACTGGTCCATTAATTTTAAAAGATTTTCTTAAGCTCACATAGAAGTTTCTATCTCTATCAGTTGAGGCGCTGTCATGGAATGAATATTGACTTTTCACACTACTTTTTGCGTATATTAACATGGTGATGTGTGCTAAAGTTCACTTGAAAGTCTCTTGTTTAGCGGGTTAAATTTAGCTCCGCGTCCGTGCTACTTTGTCGCGCTACGGCTAAATTTACCTTTTTTGGGTCTTTTAAACTAGATAAACGCCGCACCTGTGCCGATTTTAGCGCCGAAAAAGAGCGCGAAGCCGAAAAAACTTTAAATTTATTTTTAAATATTTGTTTTAAAAAAGAGGCTATAATGCCCGTCTATTTCAAACAAGGAGACATAATGAAAAAGTCATTATTAGTAGTTGCCACTCTTGGCATAATGGGCGCAAACGCCGCAGCTACGGTTGAGCTTTCGCCTGCATGCGAGGAGTACTTTAAACTAGTTGACGAGTTCGTCGAAAAAACAAAAGACAATCCGCAAATGGCGGCTATGAAATCGACTTACGAAGATCAAAAAAATCAATTCGCCGCGCTACCTAAAGACGCCCAAGAAGCGGCTTGCAAACCTGCTATCGATCAGATGAAGCAAGTTATCGCAACCCTACCTAAATGATTTTTCCCCTCCTTTTGGAGGGATATCTCTTTAAAAACTTACGATTTTTTAAATTTAATTTTTACCGCGCCAAATTCGCCCTTTTAGGTTTTGTAGCGAATGAGACAAATTTAACCGATATTTTTACTATTTTTTAAACCAGGCTTACCGAGCGGCATTTAAATTCGCTCCGTTTAAGCCAAAAACGCAAATTTAAGGCTGAAATTTAGCCGATTTAGCGCGGGTTAGTCGCGAATAATCTTTGCTTTTGCGGTTAGGCTTGCGATTTTTAGCTCGTAGATATTCATCGCCTTTAGCCCGTGAGCCGCCGCTACGTCGAAGGTTCGCATATACTTTGGCGTGTATTTTTCGCTAAGTAGCCGTAACGCATGTAGCCTCGCTACCTCGTCCGTCACGACGTAGGCCTTGGTTACGGCGACGGCGGATTTGTATTCTGTCGTAAAGACTTTTGCGCCAAGCGCCTTGCCGTCGTCCTTGATCGCGTCTAGCTGCTCGTCCGTTAGAACCGGTACCCGCGCGTAGCTCACGCAAACCAGAGTTACGTTTCTACCGTCATTTAGCAGCTTTGCCTTAGAGCCTGCGGGCGCGCCGTGCAAAAATACGCTCCCTCCCTCGCGCGCGACCGAGATCGGCACGCTAAAAATTTCGCCCTCGTCCGTAATGCAAGAAATCGTGCCGTATTCGCACGCATCGATGATCTCAAGGCCTTCTTGCGCGGTTAGTTCTCTATCTTTTCGTCTCATTTTCCGCCTTTAAATTTTTAGAGATTATAAAATTTTAACCCTAAAAAAGAGTATAATCAGGCAAAATTTAAAGGACGGCGATGAGAAAAATATTAATATTTTGCGCTCTTAGCGCTCTAGCTTTGGGCGCTCAAAACGCGTGCGAAGAGTACGTGAAGCAAAGCAAAATTTATCTAAACGAGCTTTATGAAATGAAAGCCAAACAGCTAGAAAACGATCCGCAAGCATTTAGGATGTTTGAACTCAAATTTAGCGAGCTGCAAAAGGCGCAAGCGGGACAAGAGGCTTTAATCAAGCAAAACGGCGACGAAAAATTTTGCGAGCGCGAATCGGCACGGATAAAAAGCGCGCTAGAAGAGATAAAAGCGCAAAAGTAGGGCGAGCCTATGCCTTCTGAGCTTTAAACGGCAATATAAATTTGCTCGTTTGCCTAAATGTCCGGCCTAGTCGGATAAAGCGGCAGCTAGCAAAAACGTAAAATTCGGTATGCCGTAGCCTGCTGATTAAGTAAAATTTATCTACCGCTAACGCCGCTAAAATAGCCACGGCTAATAAAGCCCGAGCTAAATTTACGTCTAGTTTAGCTATGATTAAATTTACTTTGCCGGCTTGCTTGGCTAGAGTTAAAATTTTGCCGTCTTAAATTTCGGCGCGGGTGTTTAAAATCACGTTTTGCGTCGCGGCGTTTTTGAGGTTTTTACGGCAAGCGCGGCTAAGCTAAGTTATGCCGACGTGCCTTTGCGGTAAATTTGGGGTTTGCGTCTCACGGCGCCCGCAGCCTGTTTTGACGGGAATTACTCGCGCGACCTTTGCGCAAAAGGGCTTGCACGTCTATTTGACGCCCTCTAGCCGCGATTTTTCTTTTTCCAGATATTTATCGATATATCTTTGCATCTGCTTGTCCGCGTCCCTTTGGGCGATTTTTTTCATCTGCAAAAACTCGCTGCTAAAGCCTGGAATTTTTAGCTTATATATAGCCTCTACCAGTCCAAACTGAGTAAATCCGTCGGCTCGCCAGATCTCTTTATACGCAGCGACGTCTGCGATGTCGCTTTTTCTTTTCATGATTTGTAGGATAAAGATAAAATCCATGCGGTTGCTTCTATATTTTTCCTGAAAAATAAGCCCTTTAAAAAACAGCGCAAGCTTTTGGGATTTTCTTAG
>CAURKB010000004.1:0-35077 GCA_963525315.1 uncultured Campylobacter sp.
GTATAGAGTCTTTACCGTTTAGCATCGCGTCGTTGGCGTAGTTAGCCGCTCCTAACTCCACTGTCGCTACGTCTTTTAGCTTTAGCGTCGCGCCGTCCGCGCTTTTGATGATTATATCGCCAAACTGTGCGGCATTTTTGAGTCGTCCGCCCGTGCGAACGGAATAAACGTAAGGATTATCGCCGTCTGACGGCTGCTCGCCTATCTTACCGGCGGCGTATTGGCTATTTTGGATTTTTACTTGGGCGATTACGTCGCTAGGAGTTAGCTTGTAGTAAGCGAGCAAATCGGGCTTTAGCCAAATTCGCATCGAGTACTCTTTGGTACCGATTAGCACGGTATCGCCTACGCCGTTAACCCTTTTGATCTCGTCTGCTATGTTTAAATTTACGTAGTTATACATCTCGATGGAGTTCATTTTCGGACTAGTAAAGCCTATAGCCTCTAGGATCGAACTGCTACGTTCGCGCACGGTTACGCCCATGTTTTGCACCTCTTGAGGTAGCCTTGAGAGCGCGGCTTGGACGCGGTTGTTTACGTCGATCGTGGCTTGTTTGGCTGAGGTGCCGATTTTAAAATAAACATTGATGCTTAGCGAGCCGCTCGAGCTTGAGGTGCTTTGCATGTAGAGCATGTTTTCTACGCCGTTTATCTGATCTTCTATCGCGCTAGCTACGGAGTCGGCGATAGTTTGGGCATCAGCGCCCGTGTAGGTGGCGCTAACGGAGATTTGAGGCGGGGTTAGCTTGGGATACTCCTCGATAGGAAGCCCCTTTATCGCCATCGCGCCCGCGATAACTATGATGATAGATACGACGGTGGCAAATATCGGGCGGTCAATGAAAAATTTAGAAAACATCACTTGGCCTTTTCTTGCTCGTTTTTAGGCTCTAAATTTACGCCCTTGCCAAAGCTTTCGGTTAGATCCTTATCTATCTCGACGGGCGCGCCTACGCCGATTTTTAGGAAGTTGTTTAAGATGATTTTATCATTTTCGTTTAGCCCCTGGCTAACGACCGCGGCGTCTTTCGTCTGATAGGTTACCTTTACGTCTTTTGAGGCTACTTTGCCGTCCTCTACGACTAGTACGTAGGTCTTGACGTCGGTTTGCTGGAGCGCTAGTTGAGGGATTTTAAAGCCGTCTTTTTGATAAAATCCCCACATCGTCACGTGGCCGAACATGCCAGGTAGCAGCTTGCCTTCGTCGTTGTTAAATTCGGCCTTGGCTAAAACGCTGCCCATGTTCGTATTTACGACGTTATCGATGAAATTTACCTTGCCGTTAAACTCTCCCGGACCTACTTTTAGTACGGCGTCCGAGTTTGCTTGCGCCCAGAGGCCGCTTTCTTGCATTTTGACGCGGTTTAGGTTATCGACGTCGGAGATGTGAAAGTGCGCCTCGATCGGGTTGATTTTGGTTAGGCGTACTAGCTGAGTCGTGTTTGCTACGACTAGCGAGCCCACGTCTACTAGATTATCGCCCAAAACGCCGTCAAAAGGCGCGGTTATGCTCGTGTAACCTAGATCTATTTTTGCGCTTTTGGCGCTGGCTTTGGAGCTTAGTAAATTTGCATTTGCGATTTCAAGCGCCGAAACTGCCGCGTCGTACTCTTTTTGCGAAACGGCGTTTTTCTTATATAAATTTGAGATTCTATTAAATTCGGTTTGAGCGTTTTTTAAATTTGCGTTTGCTACGCCGATGGCGGCCTCAAGCGCATCGTAGCTTGCTTGGTATTTTTCGGGATCTATCAAAAATAGCTTATCGCCGGCTTTTACGTTATCTCCCGGTTTGAAAAACTGCTTGATTATCGTGCCGCTTACTTTAGGATAGATGATTACGTCTTGCTGGCTCGTTAGAGTCGCGGCGTAGTCAAAACTGATCGGCACGTCTGATTTTTTAGCTACGAATACGTCGACTTTTGAGGGCGGCATTTGCCTTTGCTGTCCTGCCGCGGCCGCGCCTTTTTTATCGTTACCGTCAAAGCATGCCGTAAAAAGTAGCGATGCTAATAATAAAACCGAGATATTTTTAAAATTTCTCATAAATTTGCCTTTTGTTTTTGGAGATTATTTTAAATTTAGCGTTTGTAATGTTATGTTATAAAACAAGTAGATGATTTTACTCTTATTTTCTTAACAAGTCAAATTTAGGTTGTTAAATTTAGTGCTTTTTGATGCCGTGTAAAAATATATTTATGCTCGTTTTTACGTGCTCTTCGCGCTCTTTTTCGTTTAGAGTTATATCCTCGTTTAGCAAAATCGCATTATAATGATAAGGCTCCCTGACGACCGCGGCAAACGCCTTAGCCGCTACGTAAGGCGAGATGTCGGGATTTAGCTGTTTTTTTATGTCTTCGCGCTCGAAAAAATCTATCAAAACTTTATCGAATTTACTTAAAATTTGTTCCAAAAACGCCTTGCCGAGCATACCGTCGTTTTTCGCGCCCTCGCTCATCATAACTCTTGAAATTAGCGTCGTTTCTTTGTCGCAGATTATGTCGAAAAATATAGAGGCGAATTTGATTAAAAAATCCTCCAATTTATGCGATAAACTGAGATCGATTTTCTCGTCTATCTGCGTTCTAAAGTCGTCAAATCCGCGTTCTACGATAGCGCGAAAAAGACCTTCCTTGTTTTCAAAAAATTTATAAACGCTAGCCAGCGACCCTCCGCTTTTTTTGATTATATCCGTTAGACTCGTGTTTTCATAGCCTTTTTCGAGGAAAATTTCCATACCGGCTTGGATAAATTTTTCCTTTCTTTCGGCGCTTCTTTGCGTGATTTTCCCGTTCATTGCATACCTTTAAAAATTAAAATTATAATTTAAGGATTATACAATAAAAATATGATTTTTAGTCCCTCGGGTATGCAAAAATAGTCTCCCTGACGACGTTAATTTTTTCTTTTTCGTCTGCGGCATAGGCGCGTATAGTTATCTTTGCATTTGCGTTTTTACCGGGTCTAGCGGCATTTTTAGGAGCCGTTAATACGACTACGATTTTCTTCTTTTCGCCTGCATTTAAGGCAATGTTACTTTTTGGGCGTTTTATTTTGATATCGGCGTCGTTTGCGCTAACGTCAAAGTAAAACTCATGCGCGTGCGCGTCGGTATTTTCAAACAAAAACACGTAAGCGTTTTCGATCTGGCCGTCTTTATTTACCTTATATAGCTCGCTCGTGCGGTTGATGTTTAGCAGCATGTTTTCTTTTTTGGCGCTCATTAGCGCTAGCGCGGTCGCGGCGATAGCGATGGCGGCGCAGTAACCGATAGTTTTGAAGCGCAAATACCGCACCTTTTGCTTGGTTTTTAGCGAATTTGAGCTCGTCCAGCTAATTAGACTAGGCAAATTTAGCCCCGACATCGTTTTAGTGCACGCATCGACGCACTCCAGGCAGTTTATGCACTCTAGCTGCATGCCTTTTCTGATGTCGATGTGCGTCGGGCAAATTTTTACGCAGGCCTCGCAGCCCGTGCACTCGTCTTGCGGCCCCGGCGGTTTTTTCCACAGTTTGGTTTGTCCGTCGTAAATTTTACCGCCCCGCGCCTCGTCGTAGATGACCTGCACGCTGTCGTTATCTATCATCACGGACTGCACCCTAGCGTACGGACAGACGTAAATGCAAAAATTTTCGCCCAAAAACGCTACGTCAAATATCAAAAATGCAGCGATAACGATCCAAGCTCCGAGTAAAATTTTATGCTCGGCGGGGTCTAAAATTTGAGCCAAAAAGTCTTGCGGCGGGACGAAAAACCAGAGAAAATTCGCTGCCGCGACAAAGGCCAAAACGCTCCAGATCGCGACTGCTAGAGCCTTTTTAGCGCCGCCCTCGGCCTGCGTTTGTTTGTTTGAAATATTTTTGCGGATTTTTAAAATTTTAGTTTGTATAAGGTCGCGGTAAATCACGCGAAATATCGTCTGCGGGCAGCTCCAGCCGCACCAGACGCGGCCGCCTAGATTCGTCATAAAAAATATAAAAATAAAAAAAATAATTAGCACGAAAGGCATCAAAAATAGCTCTTGGACGTTAAATTTGGCAAAAAACAGATGCAGTTCGCTGCGCTCAAAGCTCAGTAAAAAAAAATGATTTCCGCCGATAGTTATAAAAGGCAAAACAAGCGCGGTACAGGTTATCAGGATGTAGGCGATATAGCGTTTGCTAGCAAATTTGAAATAATTTTTATACTCTTCTTTAGTCATTATTTTTCCTAATTGCAAAATAGCAAGATTATAAGATTAATGCCTTAATCGTGTATTAAAATTCTTAATTACATATTTTTCCTAATCCGCATTTTTTGGCGGTCGGCAAAGCTTAAATTTATAAAATTTAAACTATAATCGCCGTCTATTTTAATTGAAAGGTGGTGAGGACGTTGCCTGGTATTAAGGTACATCCTAACGAGTCTTTTGACGAAGCTTACAGAAAGTTCAAAAAGCAAACCGACAGGAACCTTGTCGTGACTGAAGTTCGCGCAAGACGCTTTTTCGAGCCTATGACAGAGATCCGCAAAAAACAAAAAATCGCGGCTCGCAAGAAAATGCTTAAACGTCTATATATGCTTAGACGCTACGAGTCAAAGCTCTAACCAAAAGGGTCGCTTCGGCGGCCTTTTTTATTTAAACTCCCGTTTAACTCGCATCAAAGCCAAAATTTGCCATAATCTACGCCAAATTTAACGATCAAAGGAAAAATATGTCCAGAGTGCCCGTGAGCGAGGCTGCGGAAATCTTAGGCGTAACCAAAGAAGCCGTCTACAACCGCATTCGTCGCGGCACGCTTAAAACCTTTGAAAAAGACGGAGTAAAATACGTGGTTTTGGACGGCTACGAGCCCGGTACTGCGGCAAATTTAACGCCAAATCAGCCGTCAAAAACATCTACCGAAAAATCATCTAAAAGCGCGAAATCTAAAAAATCAAAGGCGGGGGAATTTGACGTGAACGAATTTCTACTCTCGCAAATTAGCGAACTAAAAGAACAAAATCAAAATTTGCAAGCCGATAAAGAGAGGCTTTTTCGCGAAAAAGAGCAAATTTTGCTAAATAATAAAACCGAAATCGCTCAAATTTACCGCGAGCGCGACGAGAAAATTAGAAATTTCTTAAATCTACTCGAGCGTCCGCTTTTGGCTCGCCAAAACGGTGAGTACGCGGCCCCCGTCGATGTCGAATTCGTCGAGAGCGAGCCTGAAAACGAGGGCAAATGGACGAGCCTAGCCGAGTTTTTAAAATCGCAAAATTTAAGCGGTAAGAGCCTCAAAAAAACGCAAAATAAAATCATAAAAAACATCGGAAAATCAAAATTTATCAAATTTAAAAAAGGCGTGATAATGGTAAAAAGCAAGAAAATTTCAAAGGAGCTAGATAAAAAATGAGAGTTTTTAAACATATCAAAAAAGTAGCCAGCTACGCTGCTGTAGGCGGCTTTGGTGCGGTGGTAGCGGCCGGGCTGGCAGGATGCGGCAGCGATAACGGAGGAGCAAACGGTAATGACGGTAGCGTGCTAAACGAAGCGGCGCAAAAGACGGGAGCCTTCGTCATCATCGAAGAAACCGCACCAGGCAAATATAAAGTCCTAGAGGAGTATCCAAGTAGCGAAACTCGCGTCGTGCTAAAGGACATCAACGGCACCGAGCGCGTGCTAAGCAAAGAGGAGATGGATAAGCTAATCGCCGAGGAAAACGCCAAAATCGACGCCGGAACGTCGAATTTAACCGGCTCAAACGCTCAAAACGCGCAGCTAAGCAGCGGCGGTATGAGCCTTGGCGAGACGCTTCTAGCCTCGGCTGCGGGCGCGATCATAGGCAGCTGGATCGGCAACAAGCTCTTTAATAACCCGGGCTATCAGTCGCAGCGCCAAAGCGCGTATAAAAACCCAAGCGCCTACTCAAGGAGCGTAGATAGCTTTAACAAAGCCAAGGCCACTAGCTCGGCAGGTAAACCAAGCGGCGGAAAAAGCGGATTTTTCGGCGGATCAAGCTCAAGTTCAAGCTCAAGTTTCGGAGGATAAAATGATAAATTTAAAAAAAATCGAACCGCTAAATAGCGAATTTTTAGGCGAGATCGGCTTTACGTGGCACACCGATCCGGACGGCAGCGACTACGTAGCAGACGAGCTAGTCGAGGTTAGCGAGGCGCAGGCAGAGGCCTACTACAACGCCGCAAACGAGCTATACGATATGTTCGTCGCAGCCGCCCAGCACGTCATCGACAACAACCTCTATCACGAGGTCGGCAACCCGTTTAATCTATTAGAAATCGTGCGCGTAAGCTGGGAAAACGACGTGCACTGGCACCTCTACGGTAGATTTGACCTAGCCGGCGGGCTGGATGGCAAACCGATAAAACTCATCGAATTTAACGCCGACACGCCGACGGCCGTGTTTGAGACGGCGATCGTCCAGTGGGCGGCGCTCAAATTTAACCGCATGGACGAGAGTGCGCAGTTTAACGACCTTTATGATGCCCTAAAGCAAAATTTTAGGCGCCTCGTGACGCTAGATGAGGAGACCGAGAGCTTTAACGAGCACTACGAGGGCTGGAAAATTTTATTTAGCTCGGTGGCCGGCAGCAGCGAGGACGAGCAGACCGTGAAGCTACTGCAGTACATCGCCGAGGAGGCGGGCTTTCACACGGCGTTTGCTTACGTCCACGAGGTCGTATTTAACGACGAGGAGGGAGTATTTTTTGACGTAGAAAACTACGAGTACTGGTTTAAGCTCGTGCCGTGGGAGGACATCGCCGTAGAGGAAGGCGAGCTAGCCATCATCCTAAAAAACATCGTCCAAAATCAAAAAGCCATCATCCTAAATCCCGCATACACGCTGCTTTTCCAAAGCAAAGGCATTTTAAAAATTTTATGGGATCTTTACCCGAATCACCCGCTTTTACTGCAAGCTAGCGACAAGCCGATCGCGGGCAAAAGATGCGTGAAAAAGCCGGTTTTTGGGCGAGAGGGCGCAAACGTGAGCGTGATCGAGGCCGACGGTAGAGTGAGCTTACAAAACGGCGGCGACTACGGTCAAAACCGCGCGATCTATCAGGAATTTTACGAATTTAACAAAGACGCCGCCAATAACAGCTACCAAGCCGGCGTATTTTTCGCCTATGAGGCCTGCGCGCTAGGATACCGCAGAGGCGGCGAAATTTTAGACAACTACTCCAAATTCGTGGGGCACTTTATCAAATAAGGACGTAAAATGAAAATAGTCTGCCTCGATGCCGCGACGCTTGGAAGCGACGTAAATTTGGACATTTTTGGGCAGTTTGGCGAGTTTGTTAGCTTTGAGACGACCGCCGCAAACGAGCGCATAGAGCGGCTAAAGGGCGCAGACGTCGTCATCACGAACAAAGTCGTGATCGACAAAGAGACGATGGACGCGTCAAATTTAAAGCTAATCTGCATCAGCGCGACTGGTATGAACAACGTCGATCTCGCTCACGCCGCGTCAAAAGGCATCGCGGTAAAAAACGTCGCGGGTTACTCCACCGCTAGCGTCGTGCAGCATACGTTTGCTTGTCTTTTCGCGCTAACCAATCGCATCAAATTTTACGATAACTACGCACAAAGCGGCGAGTGGGCGAAGAGCGAAATTTTTACGAATCTAGACCGCAGTATCGGCGAGATAGCGGGCAAGAGTTTTGGCATCATCGGCCTTGGCGAGATCGGCAGAGGCGCGGCGCGCATCGCAGCGGCATTTGGCGCGAACGTAAGCTACTACTCCACTAGCGGCACAAACGCAAACGCGGAGTTTAAAAGACAAAATTTGGACGAGCTTTTAAGCGGCTGCGACATCGTGAGCATCCATGCTGGGCTAAACGAAAAAACGCGAAATTTGATCGGCGAGCGGGGGTTAAATTTGATGAAAGAGGGCGCGATTTTGATGAACTTCGGACGCGGCGGTATCGTGGACGAAAACGCCGTAGCCCGCGCGATAGACGGGCGAAACCTGCGATTTGCCGCCGATGTGCTAGAGACCGAGCCTATGCGCGCGGATCATCCGCTGCTTCGTATCAAAAACAAGGAAAATTTGATACTCACTCCGCACGTGGCTTGGGCGAGTTTTGAGGCTAGGCAGCGGCTCGTAGCGATAATCGTAGAAAATATAAAAGAATTTTTGAAAGGATAAAAATGGCAACTGAGCATAGTTTTGATATAAGCGCGGCGGTCGATATGATGGAGGTCAAAAACGCGCTAGAAACGGCGAAAAAGGAGATCGCGGCGAGATATGATTTTAAGGGGCTTGTGGCCGAGGTGGAGCTAAACGAAAAGGAAAAAATCATCACGCTTCTTAGCTCTAGCGACAACAAAATCGACGCGCTAAAAGACATCGTGATCTCAAAGCTCATCAAGCGAAACATCCCACCCGTAGCCGTGACTGAAAGCAAACGCGAGAGTGCGAGCGGCGGAAATATCAAAGCTACGCTAAAGCTAAACGACACCCTAGATAGCGAAAACGCAAAAAAAATCACCAAAGCGATCAAGGACGCAAAGCTAAAAGTAACGGCGACGATCCGCGGCGAAGAGGTGCGAGTAAGCGGCAAAAGCATCGACGACCTGCAGGAGTGTATAAGGCTTGTGAAGGGGTTAAATTTGGAGCTGCCGATAAGTTTTAAAAATTTGAAGTAGAAATTTAATACAAAAATATACTTAAGCGAGATAATATGTTTAAAATCGATAATTTGCTTTTAGAGAGAGACGAAACACGAAAATTTTGCATAGAGATAGAAAGCATGTTAAGCAAATTTGCATTACCCGACGGGCTAAAACAAAAGATTATCCTATTATTATATGAAAAATCATGCATGTTGGGTAACATTTCTGATTTGAAAGAAATAAATTTTAAATTGAGAACATTGAATATTAGAATTTACGAATGCTTAAGAATCGCTAGACACGAACTAAAAAAAGATAATAAAAATATGAAAAATTTTGTACAAGAACCCATATTTAAATATTATTCCGATAAATATAACGCAAAAAATATTCGCGAATTTCAAAAAGCTACAATAGAATTTATAAAAAAATATTATTTTTTGTTAATTATGCTAATGGGGGCTATACCGTTTATATTTTATTTTATCGTACAAGGCAACATAGGCTTTTTGCCCGAGCTAGATACTTTAAATGCCATATCGTTATTTGGAACTATAGCTATTAGCGGGGCGGGATTATTATTTATTTTATATTTATTTCCTGCGCTTTGTATTGTATGGACTTATTCGTCTCGCGACATAGCGCAGGACTATAAAAGTTGCCTTCCAAAGGAATTTCCGCTAGCATCAATTATGTCCTGTTTAGTGATAATAATTTGGCTTACTTGGGGAGATAATGTTCCTGAGTGTATAAAAAAATATGTTGATTTCAAATGGTTACTTATATGTTTTTATGTATGTTTACCTCTTTTTTCGATCGTTAAAGCTTCCAAAAAAATTGAAGCATTCCTATTTATAATTATAAATGAATTTTTATGGTCTTGTTCGTTTATTTGGTTGTTATTTATTGTGTATATGCGCATCGGAGATAATCATATTCTAATTCCAATATTTCTCGCTATATTCTTCTTTGCGGCGCTAATATTGGTAAAAGACTTTGACTTTTATAAATTATTTTTTTGTTTGTTGATAATTGCAAATTTTACTATCTTATTTCTTGCTAGCGATAGTATCATAAGGATATCAAGCTACGGCAATATCGACTACAAAATGCTATCGCTCAAAAAAGACGCCTTAAACGCTTTGCCAAAAAGCGTTTGCCAAAATAATCAAAACGGCTGCATCGGCGCGGGAGCAAAGGACGGCTGCTACGCAAAACAAAAGGCGCAAATCGTCTCGTACAATAAGCAAAAAGCCGAGCTAGCCGTAAAAGACGGCAACGAGACGTATATTTTTAGCGGAGTAAACGACGACGAGATAAAATTTATAGACGCTAACGGCGCAGATATAGGCGTTGCGTCCAGCGATGAGGTCGTTTTTGAAAACTCGGTTTTAACGTACGGTAAAAACGGCACGCGTAGCGGCCCGCTCAAGGCAAGCGCGATAAATCTCTCTCCCGTCTGCAAAACGTACGCTTTAGAGCAAAAAAACTCCGTAGAGCTCTACAACGTCAAAGTCCTATCGGCTCTGGGTAAATTTTACTATCTGCAGACTAAAAGCGGAGAGAAATTTGAACTGGACTCAAGCCTGATAATCTCGAAGCAAAAGGCGGGCGATATCCGTTAAAAGCAGTAAATAAATATAAATCAGATATCTAGCCGCGGCTACTCAAAACCGTTATGCTAAATCCTGCGCAAGCTGTAACTTGACGGTGAATTTTGCGCAAAGCAAACAACATCAAGGATATGCAGGTAGATTTTTGCTTCAAAATACGAGCCCAAATTTTAAATTTTACGCCCGATTTTGATAAAACTTCGGCAAATTCAGCCTTTTTCAAGGCGAGATTAATAAAATTTTAGATATCCTTACGAACATAAATTTGGATTTACGGGAGAAAATTAATTATGGGTTTTAAGAATATTATAGAAAGATTTGCGGTTAATTACGCCCATAATACCATGCAAAAATCTCTTTATAACGGCCTAAATATCGACATCCTAGATCAAAAATACGTAAAAACGCCGCGCGAAAATACCGAGTACATGCTTTACGCTCACGTGCCGTTTTGCCACACGTTTTGTCCGTATTGTTCGTTTCATAAGTATCATTACGAGCAGGAGCTGGCTAAAATTTATTTTGAAAATTTAAGGCAAGAGATGCGGCAGGTTAAGGCCGCGGGCTTTGATTTCGGCTCGCTTTACGTCGGCGGCGGCACGACTCTCATAAACGAACCCGAGCTTGAAAAAACGCTCGTACTGGCTAAAGAGCTCTTTAGTATCAAAAACGTATCCTGCGAGAGCGATCCAAACCACATCCAACCCGAAAATTTAAAGAGATTTCAAGGACTCATCGACCGTCTAAGCGTGGGCGTACAAAGCTTTGACGACGAGACGCTAAAACGCGTAGCCAGATACGAGAAATTCGGCTCTAGCGAAGCCTTGCAAGAAAAGCTGAAAAAGGCTCTTGGCGTGCTGCCCGTGATGAGCCTTGATCTTATCTTCAACCTTCCTAATCAAACCAAAGAGCAGCTGCTAAACGACATCAAAATCGCAAAATCCATAGCCCCAGAGCAGATCACGTTTTATCCGCTGATGAAGTCGCCTCTTACGCGCGATGCGATCGCAAAGTCGCTAGGCGTCGCAGATAGCGACAACGAGCGCGAATTTTACGAGATCATCTGCGAGAGCTTTAGCGACTATCATCAAAGCAACGCTTGGGCATTCGGCAGAGATAGCGCGAATTTGCGCGACGAATACGTCGGCAGCCACCACGAGTACGTGGGCGTGGGTAGCGGCGCGTTTAGCTTTTTAAACGGCGAGCTGGTTATCAACGCCTTTAATCTGCTCGACTACGGCCGCCGCGTCAAAAGCGGCGAAAGTCCAGTTATCGCAAAGTGCGGCTTTACGAAAAAAGAACGGCTAAAGTATATCTTCCTCACCGAGCTGTTTGACGGCGGCGTAAATATCGCCAAATACGACGAATTTAACGGCGCGAATATCAAAAAAGAGCTATTTGCGGAGCTAAATTTACTAAAGCTAGTCGGCGCTATCTACGAAGAGGGCGGCCGCATCGTGCCGACGGGATTTGGCAGGTATCTTTGCCTCGTGCTCATGCGCGATTTTTACGCGGGCATGGATAAGGTGCGCGCGATATTTAAAGACGACGCGAAGATAAAGCGCAGTAAAATTTTGCGCATAATGAGCGAAGAGACGCAGGCTGATTTTGAGGACGCTCTCATCTCGCCTAGAGCCGCGGTGTAATTAGCAAGCCCCGTAAATTCGGCTAAATTTAACCAAGCCTGCGCAAAATTAAGCGTTAAATTTACTCTTTTTTAGCAGGATTTGCTCGGCCCGCGTCCGCTAAAGGTGCGCTAAAGTGCTTTAAATTTAGCCCTGCGTATCCAAAAACTCCAAAACGAATTTGCTAAAAGGAAAAATATGCAGCTTCAAGATTTGCTTGGCAGACCGATCCACTCTAAAGAGGTTAAAGAGTTTTTAGCGCGGTGCGGCTTGCCGAGTAACCCGGCTCCAAATTACGATTCTTACGGTAATTTGTTTTGGGTGAGGGCAACTAATGACGAAAAAGGGGTTGATAGCGTATTTACGGGCTACGTAAGATATGCGCCCGCTTGCGGAGAGCCCATCGGTAGCTATAACAAGGAAAAAGACCAGC
This sequence comes from uncultured Campylobacter sp., assembly GCA_963525315.1. Classification (GTDB taxonomy): domain Bacteria; phylum Campylobacterota; class Campylobacteria; order Campylobacterales; family Campylobacteraceae; genus Campylobacter_A. The sequence continues at coordinate 12,266 of CAURKB010000004.1, forward strand.
TGATTTTGCACGAGATTAGCGTCTATCCCGAAAAAGCGGGCGAAAACTCGGTCGTAGATTTGCCTTTTGGCTTAAATTTAGGCGACGATAAAAAGACGATCGAGGAAAAAATAGGCAAGAAGCTTACAGTTAAATGCAAAACGGATTACGGGTTTGGCTACGACGCTTTCTTTGAGGAATTTCGTTTGATAGTGGCATTAAATTTTGATGAGAGGCTGAGCTGGATTAGGTTGTTTAAATTGAAACTGCACGAAAAAGAGCGTGCCCGCCTAAAAGCGCATCTGCGGTCGCAAAATAAAAACATAGACCCAAGCCGCATCCCCGAGATCCAGGCGCTTGGCGCTAAAACGCCTATGACGGCGTGGCGCAAACGTATGCAAGAGGGCGATGAGATGTTTTGCGAGCAGAGTATCGCAGCCGTAGAGGCGGCTCTAGCTAGCTATGCGCAAACTCTGTGCGAAGCGACGCAAAAGAAAAGCGCCTCAGCCGTCTATAGCTGCACCGCAAAGCTCGTAAAAGCCCTAAATAAAATCAACGACGAATACGGCCTCATAGAGACCGTGGAGCGCGAGGAGCTGTGGGAGTGGATAGACGCGCTCGTGCGTAAAACGGGGCTAGAGTTAGGCGAGGACGTAGATATAACCGAGGAGTGGCGCGAGTGGTAGATAAATAGGCTCGTAAAAGGGATAAAAAAGCCTTTGCCGGAGCGAGGCTAGGAGACGGCATAGGGCTGGGTGAAGCCAAGGCCATCGACGACTACGCCTAGACGGAGGAAATAACGCGCTGCAAAGCGCAAGACGGACGGCAAGATTCGCAAGATATCCGCCCAAAATTTAAACAAATATAGCGTAGGACTTGCTTTTTTGATGCTAAGGGGATGCTCTTTGGCTTTACGCGCAGGCGCTACGAGGCTGCCTCGCGAGCTAGCTATGTTTTGAGCTATTTTGACGGTGCGGACGGCTACGCGGCCTTCATATACGCGCGAAATCTCCCCCGCAAAGGCCAAAATCAAGTCCTCGAAGCAGACGCGGATACGGCCTGCTTTATTACTTTTGGCGATTAGCGCCGATGAAATCCTCTGCGCGGACAGCACATCCTAGCCTTTGTCTTGGGACGGTAAATTTACCGTCGTTTCTACGGCGCCAAGCCTCTACGCGGCGCTTAAAAATATCATAAAAGGTAAGAAGCAAAAAGCCCAATATAGCCTCGTTCGGCGGATAAACGCGTAAATTTAAACGCCCTAAATTTACGTGGCGCGGTATAAATTTGCTAAAATCCCGCGAAATTTGATTAAATTTGCGGGATTTGGCGCGGTCGTGCCGTCAAATTTACGCTGTTTTTGCAGGCTGAGCAAACGGATTTAAATTTAACATCAAATCTACCCGCCGCCCAAGCTTGTTTAAATTTAATTTATGCTAAATTTCGCCCCGAAAGCGACCTTGCGGGCGCAAATTTTACCAAAGGTGAAGCGGTGGATACGGATAAATTTTTAAGCGAAATTTGGGGCGCTCTTAAGCTATTTTTAGACCCTAAAACGCAAATTCTCGCAGACGAGCGAAGCCTCGCCGTTTTACTCGCGGCGAATGCGGAGAATTTTTATAGATTTATGGCGCTAAAGGAGTTTAGGGATATCCTGCATGCGCTTGGGTTAAAAGCCGACATATACAGCCTCCAGTGCGCTCAGCTAGGCGCTATAAACGCTCTAAAATCCGCTAAAATCTCAAAATCAAAGCTCCTCGCCGCCCTAGAAATCCTGCAAACCGAAAATATAATCTCCGCCGCGCATTTTAAGCGGATTTCGGAGTTTTTGCAGGCCCTCGGCGCGGATTTGCCCGCAGGGAACGAACAAGAGGGCTCAAATTTTAAAAAATCAGATGTCTTTCACCAAAAAATAGACGCGCTAAACGATATCTGCGAGCGAATTTTATCGCTAAACCCGGGCGCGGACGTCGCAAGCGCGGCGACAAAAGCGCGCCAAAAAGCGCGTGAGCTAGAGTTTAACGTCGCGGTTACGGGGGTCATAAACGCTGGCAAATCAACCCTACTAAACGCGCTACTAGGCAAGAAAATTCTAGGCGCCTCAAACGTGCCTGAGACGGTAAATTTAACCGTGCTAAAGTATGCACCCGAGCCTTTTGCAAGGGTAAATTTTTGGAGCGAAGCTGAGCTAAAAGAGCTTGGAATAGTCCAAGATCAAGATAACGATATCGGCGAAATTTACGGCAGTGCGGGCGTTAAATTTGAGAGCGAAACGGCGCAAAATTTAAAGGTCAAATTTAATGCGGACGACGAGTCGGCGGCTAAATTTCAAAGCACTAGCACGAGTCAAATTTGCTCCGAACCGCCGGCTAGCAAGACCGTCAAAACGGACGAGATCAAGCGCTACACCTCGGCGGACTCCAAATACGCCAAATTCGTAAAAAGCGTTGAGCTTTACGAAAATCTGGAGCTTTTAAAGGATAACGTGCGCATCATCGATACGCCCGGCATCGACGACGCGGTGGCTGCGCGCGAGGAGCTGGTGCGGCGATTTATGCGGGAGTGCGATCTGATGGTGCACCTGATGAACGTCTCGCAAAGCGCCACGCAAAAGGATCTGGACTTCATCGTCTCAAGCTTGCAAAACTCGCATGCCGTGAGGCTCGCCGTGCTGCTAACGCACGCGGACGTGTTAAAGCAGGGCGAGCTAAACGAGGTCGCCGCCTACGCCAAAAAGAGCGTCGAGGAGCGTACGCGGGGGCTTGGCGTCGGGGCTGAGTTTTTTGCCGTGAGCGCTAAAAGCTACTTTGAGGGCGGGCAAAACAGCGGCGTCGAGGAGTTTAAGCAGTATCTTTACGAGACGCTTTTTGGGCAAAATAGCCAAAAATCTCGCCTTGGTATCGAGGCATATAAAAAGGAGCTCGGCCGCGTCTGCGCGCAGTTTGCGGCGAATACGCAAAGCGAGATTTTAAAACTAACGGGTTCAAATTTGAGCTTGTCGCAAAAGCTTTCTGAACTAAATGAGCAAAAAGCCGCGCTAGCTGGCCGCCTAGAGGACGTGAGGGGCGCGGTAAAAGAGGAGCTGGAGCGCCTAGATACGGCCAAAACCGCGGCTAGCTACGAGCTTGGGCTAAAATCTCTTGCGCAAACGCTAAAGCAGCGCGTCTCGGACGACGTAAACTACGCGGCCTCTAAAAAACAAAAGATCGACCCGCAGCGCCTCTCACGCATCGCGCAAACTACGATCAAAGACGGCGTCATAGTCCTGATGCGTCAAAACCGCAACGAAATCGTACGGCAAATCGCCGCGTGCGCGCAAAATATCGCGCTAAAATTCGGCGAATTTGAGGGCAAAACGGCGACCGCCGAGGTCTTTAGCATAAACGACTATCTAAACTCAAAAGGGATAAGCTTAGAGTGCGCCCAGGTCGCGGACGCTGTGGCTAGCGCGGCAAACTCGGGCGCTCAAGGCATACCCGAAGCCGCCAAAGTAGCCGCGGAGGAGTTTTTGGGCGCCCAGTGGATCAAAAATTTCGTTTTCGAGCTTAGCGAATTTGAAAAAAGCGAGTTTAAAAAGCAGATCGAAGCCGCGCTAAAAGATAAAGAAAAGACGCTCGCAATCAGCGAAGAGGCGCTAAAAATCGAGCTTGCCCAGCTAGCGAAAACTAGCGGGCGGGACTTGCAGGAGCTAGAGCGACTAAACTCGCAAAGCGAGGTGATAAATGCTATAAATTTGGAGCTGCAAAGTGTTTGAGGAGTTTATAAACGCGTATAAAACGCGGTATTTTAAGATATTTTCGGACGATTTTCACGGGCGATTTAGGCGGCTGCAAAACGAGCTAACCGAGCCCAAATTTCACCCCAGCGCCGAGCTAAAACGGGAGCTAAATAAGCTCGATCTGTTTTTATCTAGTCCGCTTACGGTAGCTATAGTCGGGCAGTTTTCTAGCGGCAAATCGACGTTTTTAAACGCTCTTTTGGGTAGCGAGATTTTACCGTCGGGTCTAACACCCGTGACCTCAAAGCCGACCTTTATCAGATACGGCGCCGCGCCAGGACTTAGCGTGCTTTACGAAAACGGCAAGCAGTTGTATCTAGGCGTCGAGGAGATCGGGCGGTTTGTCGATCAGCGTGTGTTTGGCGATGACGTGAGCAGGCTTTGCGTTTATGCGCCCTCTGAAATTTTAAAGCTGGTAAATTTCGTCGATACGCCGGGGCTAAACTCGCTCTCGAAGGCCGACACCGCCGTCACGCACGAAGTACTAAAAGACGTCGCGGGCGTCATCTGGCTAAGCCTCGCCGACAACGCCGCGCGCGCTAGCGAAGCCGCGCAGATCGAGGAGTTTTTGGCTGGCGGGGGCAAAACGGCGATCTGCTTGCTAAATCAAAAAGATAAGCTAAGCAACGATGAACTTGAGCGCCTCAAAAACCACGCGCAGGCCACATACGGGCGGTTTTTTGGGCGCATTATCGCAGTTTCCGCCAAGCAAGCCGTAAAAGCGCAAGCTGCGGGCGACGCGGCGCTTTTGGCAGAGTCGAATTTTAGCGCGGCGATAAGCGCTATCCGCGAGCTTTTTGGCGGCGAAGAGATAAAAGAAAAATTCGTGCGCGAAAAGTGTGCTAGGCTGGTTGCCGTAAACGCTGCTCAGCACGAGCAAATCGCTAAAATTTACGAAAAAGCGGGCGAGATAATCTCCAAATTCGACGCTGAGCTAGAGTCAAATTTAAAAGCCGTACAAGAAAATTTTAAACCGAAAATCGAGCTAGCCTTTAACGAGCTAAAACACGTCGCAAAGCTCGTCGCAGACGAAATCCTAGCTAGCCTAAAAAGCGAGAAAAAGTATAAATATTCGCCGCGAAAAACTCTGCTAAAGGGCGAGTATTTTGAAGCTAGCGCGTACGAGGCGGTGGATTTTGACAGCGACGAGGTGTTTTCAAAACTCATCTACAACGACGTGAAGTTCGCCAAATTTTTTAGAACGTATAAGCGGAGCTTAAGCGCGCTACAAGAGGAAATCGGCGCGGCGCTGGATGAAATTTACGCTCGGCTGGAGCGCGAATTTATGATTTATAAGTCCGAATTTGAAAACGCGCAAAAAGAGGACGAAACGCACTCGGACACTCTGTTTGCCGACGTTAGGACGTATGCGGGGCAGGTGTATAGGACGTTTTTGCGAGATTATGAGACGGCAAAATTTAAAGGACTACAAAAAACGGCGCTGTTTTTTGAAAAGCTAAACCTCAAAGTCGCCGCAAACTACGAAAACGCCGTCAAGATCGCCGTGTATTTTCTAAAAGAAAAGATCGCGGGCTCGATGCGTGCGCACGAGCAAAACGGCTTTGCGCTATTTATCCCAAGCTTTGACGAGGTACAAGACCGCGTTTTGCTGTCGTTAAATTTATACGAATTTGAAAACGAGATGCTGGGAAACGCGTCATTTTTAAATAAAATTTTATCGGCGTTAAAGAGCGAATTTGCGCAAATAAAGGACGAAAAACTAGCTAAGATCGCGGCTCTATCGGCCGGACACGAGAGGCTAAGGGATGAAATCTTAAAAGCGGGCGAGGGGTTTGGCGGGTAAATCCTGCTTTGAGCGCGCGGCGATCTAGGCGATATTTGACAGCCAAGTTAAAATTTGCTCCCAAACGGGCTTTTTGTCCTCGTTCCTAAAGCCTAAAAGTAGCTTGATGAATTTAAAAACGAAAATAACGAGCAGGAAAATATACGTGATGAAAATGCCGACTAAAATTTCGTCAAAATACTCTTTTGATATAAAGTAGGTAAGCGCGCATAGCGGAGCGCAAAGGGCTGCGATACCTAAAAATAGCTTGGCTTGGCGTAGTAAAAATTCACCCATGCTTAATAATCCTTTCAAATTTGAGCAGCTATGGCTGCATAAATTTAAATCGCTTGTCAAATTTGCGCTTGCCGAGCTACGAATTTAACGCTTCAATTTGCAAATCGTGCGATAAAGCTTTGCAGGCAGCGTAAATTTAGCCAAACGCGTCTTAGCCAAACAGCGAGTTAAATTTAGCCGATTTAATCCCGCCGCATTCCAAATTTAGCCGAATTTACCCGTCAAACCCGACTTTCTTATCCTCGCCGAAATTTGAGCTCATCTCGCGTTTGATCTCGCTTTCAAAATCGCCCATCGTAAATATCCCGTCCTCGCGCACGGCTACTTTTAGCGCGGTATTTTTGAGCGCGAGCATGATTTGCGCGCCGCTTAGCTCAAATTTAGCTAGCTGTTTGACGTCGAAATTTTCCTCAAAGCTCGCATTTTCGGGCAGCACTTTGCGCCAGATCGCAAGGCGAGCGGCGAGGTCGGGCTTTTTAAACTCGATCTTATAATCAAACCTACGAGAAAACGCGATATCCAGGCTTTGTAAGAAGTTCGTCGTGGCGATGAGTACGCCCTCAAACCGCTCGATTTGCTCCAAAAATATATTTTGCATTTGATTGTGCATCTTGTCCGCGCCGCTACCGCCCTCGACGCGCGTGCTTAGAAACTGATCGGCTTCATTCAGCAGCAGCACGGGCTCGCTCTTGCTTTTGGCGCAGATTTCTTTGTACGTATCGAAAATTTTACGTACGTTTTGCTCGCTCTCGCCGACGTACTTGCTCAAAATTTTAGAGCAGTCAAAGCTAAGAACCTGCTTTTTTAGGCTCTTTGCGAGACTTAGCGCGCTCATGGTTTTGCCCGTACCCGGCGGTCCGTAAAAGATGATTTTGGCGTCCACGTTTTTGCGCGACTTGATGCCCCAGCTAGATAGGCGCGCCAGCACGCGGCGATCTACTTGCTTTAGGATTGCATCCAGTAGCTCTTTTACCTTGACGTCCAGCACGACGTCGTTTATGTCGGTCGATGGCTCGATGAGCTCAAAGATCTCCTGCTCTTTTACGAGGGTTTCTAGCGCTAGTTTTTTGCTTTTGCTCTCGGTTTTTGGGTGCATTACGCTTTGTAAAATTTCGTCGGTTATGTAAAACGTCCTGCTAAAGCCGCCGTAAGCGTTTAGCGACTCGTCGTAGTCGATGAGACCGTTTTCGATTAGCTTTGAGCCCTCATCCAGCAGGGAGCGATTTTTTATGCGCTCAAATTCGTCCGCGCTCAAAATCCCTACAAGCGCGTTTAGGTCGCGGTTGGCGTCCGTTTCGCCGACATACTCTTCCTTTAAAAGTGCGAGGAAAATCAGCTGCTCTTTGTCGTTTAGCGAGTTATCTTTGAAAATTTGCTCGACGGAGATCGAAATTTTGCTTAAATTTAGCCGTTTTTCGATGATAGCTTCTAGCTCTTTCACGTCTTTTTCGAGGCGGCTTTTGGCGTCGCTTGATACGTTTTTGCTAAAAAACGAGAGCTTGCCGTAAAGCTCCACGCGCAAAAACTGATCTTTTAGGTAGTCGAGGTGATCGGCGTAGGGCGCGACTGAGGGCAGCGTAAGCCCAAACTCGCCCTCTTCTAAAATTTTAAGAAAAAGCGGCGAGAGCGAGATCTCGCTGTGAAGTAGGCCGAGTAAATTTGAGCCTGCGCCGTCTGCGTTAGGGTTTTTAAAGATAGAAAAGCCCTGTACGATCCAGCCGCTCTCTAACAGATTTTTTACGTCCGCAAGGCCTGCTAGAAATTTATACTCCTCGCTGCCAAAAACAGCGCAAAGCACGTCGTAAGCGCTACTTTGCGGAGTGCCCTCGACGTAGCTTTTGCTTAGGTGACGTAAAATTTTCGCCTCGTTTTGGCTGCATTTTATGAGCGAGGAAATTTTAGAATTTTGCTCTCCGCCGATAAACTCTATCAAAAACCGCACTAAATTTCACCCCTTATCTGGTCTTTTAAAACTCGCTTTAACACCTTACCCGTAGCGTTTTTAGGTAGATTGTCTTTAAAATAAATCGTCTTTGGAATTTTAAAATTCGCCAAGTGTTTTTTGAGGTGCGCGCGGATGTCTTTTTCGTCCAGGCTCATGTTTTCTTTGAACTGGATAAACGCCGTGACCTCCTCGTCCGCGTGTTCGTCTCTGACGCCGATAACAGCGGCGGCTTCGACCTCGGGCAGTTTAAACAGCACCTCCTCGATCTCGCGCGGGTAGATGTTGATGCCCTTTGAGATGATGAGGTCTTTTTTGCGGTCGACGATAAAGATATAGCCCTCTTCGTCGATCTTGACGAGGTCGCCCGTGCGTAGCCAGCCGTTTACGATCGTTTCGTCGGTGGCGTCTGGCATATTTAGGTAGCCCTGCATCACGCAGTCGCCTTTTACGATTAGCTCGCCCACTTCGCCTGCGGGCAGCTCCATCATCTCGTCGTTTATGCATTTTACTTCGTAGCCGGGCAGCGGCAAGCCGACGCTTGAGATTTTTTGTTTTTGTAGCGTGTTTGCCGAGACGATAGGCGAGCATTCGCTAAGGCCGTAGCCCTCTATCAGTACCGCGCGCGGAAATTTAACGCGAAAATCCGTGATAGTCTGCTCCGCCAAAGGCGCTCCGCCGCTGATGAAAATCCTAATGCAGTTAAACCAGCGAAAATACCACGGAATTTTAGCCTTGCCGATAGCCGTATAGATCGCGGGCACGCCTAAAAACACGGTCGCGCGCTTGAGTAGGACTTGTTTTAGGACGTTTGAAAACGGGAAAATGGACTTTACTAAAATAAGCGAACACGCCGAAAATATCGGCAGTAGTACCATCGCCGTGAGGGTAAAGCTGTGAAACATCGGCAAAAACACGGCAAATCTATCCTTCGTGCGTACGTGAAAGACCTCGTGCGCGCCCTGGACGTTTGAGATGAGGTTACGGTAGCTGATCATCGCGCCCTTTGGCTTACCCGTGGTGCCCGAGGTGTAGATGATATGCGCTAGATCGTCAAGCTTTGGTCGGTCGGTCAAATTTAGCTCTATACGGCAGTTTAGCGCGTGCGCGTAGGCGATATTGTTTCCGTCAAATTCGGCTCTATCGCCGATCCAGACGATCTTTTTTACCGCGGTTTTGCTCTCTAGCCCGCGTATCTCTTTGGCTAGCTCGGCAGATGCAAAGAGAAATTTCGCCCCGCAGTCGTTTATGATGTATTAAAATTATTCGTTTTTTAAAAAGGTATTTATCGGCACGGCCACGGCTCCTAGCAGCGTGACGGCAAAGTAGCTGGCGATAAACTCCGGCGAGTTATTTACGATCATCGCGACGCGGTCGCCCTTTTTCACGCCCATGCCTTGTAAAAACGCGGCCAGCGTAAAGGCGTCCGCGCGTAGCTGCTTGTAGCTTATTTTGTCCGTTTCGGTGTAGATCGCGATACCGCCGCCGTTTTTATCGACCGCGGCGTTTAGCATATCCTCGAAATTTTCGTAAGGGTAGTTCATGGCCGCACCTTAAAATTTATATTTCACGTTCAAATTTATAGCTTGAGCGTTGCCGCGCTCAAATTTGCCGTTTGGATAAAGCCCCGACGCGTTTGAGTAGTAGTGCACGTCGCGCGCCTTTCTGTCTTGGTAGAAGTAGCTAGCTCCCAGCTCCAAAGCGTCCGTAAATTTGTAGTTAAAGCCCGCTGCGTAGATGACGGCTTTGGTATCGGGCAGATCAAAGCCCGTGGTATCGGCTCTAGAGGCGGCCTCGTCAAACGTAACCGCGCCCATCAGGCGGAGTTTGTCCGTCGCGTCGTGCGCTACGCCGATGCGGTAGGCGTTGCTGTCCTTCCAGTCGCGCTTTTTAGAAGCGTCAAATGCCGCAAAAAACGGGTTGCGGTAGTGAGCGGCCGAGGCGCCCGGGTAGTTGAAGTCAAGCTCCCTCCACGCCGACCAATAAGTTCTCTCAAAATCAAATAGCAGCGTGGTGTTTGCGATTTTATACGAGAGGGCTAAATTTAAGCTCGCTGGTAGCGGTACGGATAGCTTTGCGCTGCCGCTATACGAGCCGCTCGGAAATGCTCCTCTCGGATGCGCCGGCGCGCTAATGTCGGTGTCGCCTTTTAGATTCATATTTACTTTCGAGCGGTAGGTGGCCGCTAGGCTCAAATTTGAAGTCGGTTTATAGGTGATTGCCGCGTTGTAGCCGAAATTTACGCGGTCGCCTTTGATATCTTGCGAGGCTGGTAGGGCGCCGGGGGCCTCCTGCACGGCCTCTCCTCTAGCGTAAACGGCGCGGAGGCCAAAGCCTAACGCGATGTTATCGGTTAGCGCGTAGGCGACGCTAGGATTTACCTCGATCACTTTTAGGTCGAATTTTTTAGAGGTGGCTTTAGGTAGATTTTCGTCCCATCTCATCGACATTCCCGCAGGCACGACGACTGATAGGCCAAAGCGCCAATCGCCAAACTGCGGCGAAACGTAATGAAAAGTCGGAGCTAGCGCGCCTGCTCTTTTTGAGGTAAATTTAGCTCCGCTAAAGTGCCTATACTTTGTCTTTGCCATATGCAGGTAGGTTAGCGAGCCTTCAAAGTAGTGTCCGCCGTCTAAAAATATCATATTTGCAGGGTTATTATAGGCTGCGTCGGGTCCAAAGCTCGTCGCGACGTTTGAGTTTAAAAGCGCGATGCTATCGCCGCTTTGCTCGGGGATTTTAAAGCCCGCCGCATTTAGACAGCAGCAAGCCGCTAGGTAAACGCCGATATATTTTCTCATTTATTCTCCTTTAAAGTTTCTTAAAATTTTTATCTCGTCCGCCCAGATACTCTCGTCGATCGTCTCTAAAACTAGCGGGATATCGTCTGTGCGGGGGTCGTTTATGATGTTTTCAAACGTTTTTAAGCCCAAAAAGCCCTTGCCTAGGCTCTCGTGGCGGTCCTTTTTGCTGGCTAGGTCAAATTTCGTATCGTTTAGATGCATGCCGCACAGCATATCGCGCCCGACTATCTCGTCAAATTCGCTCATCACGCGCCGGTAGTCGCCCCTGATGTCGTATCCCGCAGCAAAGGTGTGGCAGGTGTCGAGACAGACGCCGATCCTGCTTTTATCGATGCAGTTTTTAATAATAAAGGCTAGGTGTTCAAATTTAAAGCCCAAATTTGAGCCCTGGCCCGCGGTATTTTCTATGACTAGCTTTACGTTTTGGCTATTTTCGAGTAGGAAATTTACGGAATTTGCGATATTTTGGAGGCAAATTTCGGGCGAAATTTCGTTTAGATACGAGCCCGGGTGAAAATTTATCATCACTAGGCCCAGCGCCTCTACGCGGTAAATTTCGTCCAAAAAGGCGTTAATAGACTTTTGACGCTGCTCGGCGCTTGGATGGCCTAAATTTATAAGGTAGCCGTTGTGCGGCAAAACGTGCCTGGGCTCGATGCCCGCTGCTTTTAAATTTTGTTTAAATTTGGAGATATTTTCTGGGGTTAGCGGCTTGGCTTCCCATTGGCGCTGATTTTTGACGAACATCGCAAAGGCGTTCGCGCCGATATTTGCCGCATTTAGCGGAGCGTTTTCTACGCCGCCCGCGATGCTGACGTGCGCGCCGATAAATTTCATTGAAGCTCTTTTATGATGATTTTTATGCGGTTTTTAGCGTCGAAAAAGCTGATATTTTTACCGCAAACTTCGTATTTTATTGAATATTTACTTATATCTTGTATAAAACCGCACGAATTTGTCATTACATTTACGCCGTCATACAGCGGCTTGCGCTCCAAAATCTCCGCGAAAAAGTCGTCGTATCTCTCCTCCAAAAAGAACTTTTTGTTAAATTCTTTTTTCTCGAAACACGCGCCGTTCATGCAAATTTTGTCGTTTATTTTGAGATTTACCGTATTTACGCCCGAGCTGTAAATTTGCAAATTTAGCTGATTTGCGGTTTTATGCAGGAAGCCCACGTCGTTGATTTTTAGCGGCGGAGTGAGGATGGTGACGGTAAATTTGTCTGATGATTTTTGGCTTTGTAGCGCGGCACAGCCTCCAAGCGCGAGGCATGCAAGCGCGCTCAAAGCAAATTTAGAAAATTTTTTCATAATTTTTTATCCTTGGTTTAAGCTATTTTTTATTATCTTTAATGTAAAATCCCATTTCCGCTAATTTGTGGCCCCTTCGTCTAGCGGTTAGGACATCGCCCTTTCACGGCGGTAACACGAGTTCGAGTCTCGTAGGGGTCACCACTTCATTTTAAATTTTACAAAAGATTTTAATTTTATCCGCTTATCGCTTAAACGCCCTTTATCTAAGATAATTTTTCTTAAATTCGGATTTTCTAAAATTTAACCACAAAACCGTTTGCGCCGTATTTTGCAAAATCAAATTTCATTGCGTCAAATTTAACCGCTACAAAATGAACCAAAATCCGTCAAATTTAATCGCCTCAAAACGCAAATATTCGTGCGTTAAAGCGCCAAATTTGATCCCCAAACGCCCGTACCCGCTCGCTCAATCAAATTTAAACCCGTTTTGGCTATAATCGCGCCCTAATTTATAAAAAAGGAAAAAAATGTTTGATTGGATTTTTTCGCCTGAGGCGTGGCTGTCGCTCGTGACGCTAACGGGGCTTGAGATCGTGCTTGGTATCGACAACATCATATTTATCGCGATCTTAGTGGGCAAACTCCCGCCCGAGCAGCGCGACAAAGGCCGTATACTAGGGCTTTCGCTTGCGATGCTAACGAGGATTGCGCTTTTGCTTTCGCTATTTTGGATTATGAAGCTTACCAAGCCGCTATTTAGCGTGTTTGATTTTACGATCACGGGTCGCGATTTGGTGCTGATTTTAGGCGGACTTTTCCTCATCGGCAAGTCCACGCTCGAGATTCACTCAAGCGTCAGCGGCGAGCACGAGGAGCGCGAGGCGGGCAAGGGGCATGCGAGTTTTTGGGTCGTTATCGCCGAGATCGCCGTGCTTGACATCGTCTTTTCGCTTGATAGCGTCATCACCGCGGTGGGCATGGCAAACCACATCGAGATCATGATCCTAGCCGTGATGCTTGCGGTGGGCGTGATGATGTTCGCGTCTAAGGGCATTTCAAATTTCGTCGACAACAACCCGACGATCAAAATTCTCGCGCTTGCGTTCTTGATCCTGATCGGCTTTACGCTAGTTGGCGAGGGGCTTGGTATGCACGTGCCTAAGGGCTACGTTTACTTTGCGATGGCGTTTTCACTGGGTGTCGAGCTCATCAACATCTACGCTCGCAAAAAGTCTGCAAAACGCGCGCAAGAGGCTCAAAAGTAAATTTGAGCCTTTAAATTTGCTTTTAGGCGCGCAGGGCGGCAAATTTAACGCTTCGGCTTTGTTTTTTTGAGGCGTCAAATTTAAACGGGGCGAATTTGAGCGGTAAATTTAAAAAGCAAAGGAGCTAGCGTGGACGTAAAAGGCGAATTTTTAGAGATTTTAGAGGGACTTAGGAGCCAAAAGCTAGCGGCGTTTTCGCAAAAGCTCATCAAAAGCCCCGAAATTTTAGGCGTAAAAACTCCCGAGCTAAGACGTCTGGCAAAGCGAAATTTCGCTCGGCTAAATTTAAATCAAATCGTAGATTACGAGCCGTTTTTTCACGAGGAGTTCATGCTAAAGGGCTTTTTGATAATGCTCGTTAAAGACGACGAAGCTAAATTTAAGCTAGCTAGCGAGTTTATCAAAACGATGCCAAACTGGGCCGTGACGGACGGCTTTGAGCCTAAATTCAGCGATGCGCACTACGTGGATGCGCTACTAAAGCAGGCTCTGGGTTCAAATTTAGAATACGAAAAGCGCTTTTTCTACGTTTATTTTATGCGAAATTTTGGGGCGATTTCGCTGGAGCGGTTTTTTGAAATTTGCGCCGAGGAAAAGGATGAGCGATACTACGTGCAAATGGCGGCCGCTTGGTGTTTGGCCGAGGTTTTTATCAAATTTGACGGCGCAGGGCAGCAGCTGCTAGAGAGTGGGCGACTGAGTAAATTTACCCACAACAAAACGATCTCAAAGATCCGCGACAGCTACCGCGTGCCAAAAGAGGTAAAAGATGCGCTTTTGGAGCTCAAAATCAAGTGAATCTCACAAAAGAGCCCGTAAACAAGCTCGTGTTGCGCCTAGCCGCGCCCGCGGGCGTCGCGATGAGCTTTAACACGCTTTATAACGTGACGGGCGTATTTTTTGCCGCGCGCATATCGACGCAGGCGCTGGCGGGCTTTTCGATGAGTTTTTTGCTCTATATCAGCGTCGTGGGCGTGGGGCTCGGCTTTGGCTCGGCACTAACGGCGCTTGTTGGCAACGCGCTTGGCGGCGGCAAAGAAAAACTTGCTAAAATTTACGCCGCAAAGGGCGTGTTTTTCGTCTTTCTTTGTGCGCTTTTTATGGGAATTTCGGGCTTTATTTTTACGCCGCATCTGCTTAAAATTTTAGGCGCGAACGAGGAGTTTTTACGCGAGGCCATGGCGTATAACCGCGTGATATTTATTTCTTGCTTCGCCGTTTTTCTTACTCATAAAATCGCTAAACGGCGTGCTGGTAGCCACGGGCGACACAAAGAGCCTGCGAAACTGGCTTTTTGCGGGACTTTTTATAAATTTGGGCTTTTGTTTTTTTTACGTGGATTTTTGCGGGCTGGGTATCGGCGGGATAGCGCTGGCGACGGCTTCGGTGCAGCTTCTTGGTTCGCTATTTTTAGGCGTCAAAGTCGCAAAAACAGGTATGATAAATTTTTTAAATTTACGCTCATTTGCTCCCGAGCTCGCCATCTACCGCAAAATTTTGGCCCAAGCCTTGCCTGCGTGCCTAAACTACCTCTCGATGTCGCTTGGCGGGCTCGTTCTCATGCACTTTATCAGCCGCTACGGCACGCACGCGGTCGCAGGTTACGGCCTAGCTCTTCGCATCGAGCAGATCGTCATGCTGCCCACGACCGGCATCGCATCGGCGGTGCTGGGTATAGTATCGCAAAATTTCGGTGCGCGCGAATACTCCAGAGTGCGCGGCTGCTACGCTTATTCGGTCAAATTTTTAGCGATTTACTGCATTTTTGCGGCGGCTTTTTGCCTTGGGCCAGGCGGGATTTTGGTCGGGTTTTTTGACGAGACGCCCGAGGTCGTGAGCGCGGCGAGGAGCTATTTTGCGGTAAATTCGCTAGCGTTTATAGGCTACGCGCTCATAAATCTTTCCGGCTCGACGCTTCAAGGCGTCAAAAGGCCCGCGGCGGTTTTTGTTTTAAATTTTACCCGTCAGATAGTTTTGCAAATCGCGCTTTACTCGCTTGTGGCGGATGTTTTTGGCGGCGAGTTGCAAGATATTTTTAAGGCGATGTTTTTTAACGTTTGGCTGATTGGGCTAGCTTTTTTCTTTTATACAAAATTTGTTCTTAGCCGAGTTTGCACGGCTTGAAGCGAAATTTTTTACAAATTTTCAAATTTAAGCTTATTTTTCTTGACATACCGTATTTTTTTGGCTACAATGCGCCTTTTCAATAAGTAGGCTAAACTCGCAATGCCTCGGGGTGTAGCGCAGGCTGGTTAGCGCATCTGGTTTGGGACCAGAGGGCCGAAGGTTCGAATCCTTTCACCCCGACCATTTGTTAGATGGTGAGTGTAGCTCAGTCGGTTAGAGCATCAGATTGTGGTCCTGAGGGTCGTGGGTTCGATTCCCATCACTCACCCCACTTGGGCGCTCGTAGCTCAATTGGATAGAGCGACAGACTTCGGATCTGTAGGTTATGGGTTCGACTCCTATCGGGCGCGCCACTTTGTTTTTATGCGCTCATAGCTCAGCTGGATAGAGCAACGGCCTTCTAAGCCGTAGGCCTCAGGTTCGAATCCTGATGGGCGTACCACTTTATTATTGTTGTGCGGATGTGGTGAAATTGGCAGACACGCCAGACTTAGGATCTGGTGCCCCACGGCGTGAAGGTTCAAGTCCTTTCATCCGCACCATTTACTATTAAAAATCCCCTTTAAACCCCCTAAAATAAGGCACTTGAAACACCTCTTAAGAATTAAAAAATATATCAAGTGTAACCTAAGTGTAAAAAATGGAGCAAAAAGCCTCTTAAAAAGCCGATATAGTCGTGTTTTGCTAATATATGGCTTTTTGTAACTCACAAGCCAAAACAAGAAAAATACAAGTTTATATGTATTTTAACCGCCTCTTTGCGCGCGCGATAATCAAGCTGCAAAACGTAGGATTTTTAAAAGTGTAAATAAGTGTAACCCGCAAAGCCTATATTTTTAAAGTCTATTTGCACCTGTATCTCATTTAAAACATATTTCAAGTTATTTTAAGCAAAAAAGATATTATAATAGCGTCTTGAAACAATATGCCTTTATATACTAATATTTTTACTTAAGGTTATCCCAAAAAACTGTTCTTGTCTTGAAAATAATTGTTTTCAATACTACTTTTTTTAAAACATCGATTTTACCGCACTTTCGGCGCATATAACCTGCTGTTTTCAATAGTAAAAAATCCCGTGAAACTTAAGCGCGTGAAAAATGATATTTTTTGATTGTATTTTTTAAGTTTTGAGCCATTTTTTTTAAGTTTCACGAAAAATATATTTTACAATTTGCGATTTCTTAATTTAAGTTTTGAAATGCTTTTGAGCTAAAAATATATTTTGCTTTCTGTGTTCAAGCTCTCGGATTGGGTTAAATTTGCTTGATTTCTTGTTGTTGGCTCTATTCTGTTGAGCTCGCTTGATTTGTTGCTACAGGCCTTATTCTATGCAAGTTCCCGGATTTCTTACAGTTGGCCTTATTCTGTTGCGCCGGCCGGATTTCTTGCTACAGGCCTTATTTCCTGCTCAAGCTCGAGCTGTGTTCAAGCTCCCGGATTGGGTTAAATTTGCTTGATTTCTTGTTGTTGGCTGGCTAAAAATCGTCCGTTTGCGCTAGGCTCTTGCGCCTGCGCGAGACGATAAAACTCCCTAATGCTTGCTTTGAGTTAAAACGCGCGGTTGCCGGCTTTTTATTTAGCGTTCTCGCATCCGTTAAAGCTTTGATTTGATAGAGCAAATAATCATCCTTAAAGCCCGCTATCCGTAGCCCTTTGGCGATTACGTCGGCTTTTTGGATAGCTTCGTCAAGCTCTGTTTTTATAAAGCTCATAAAGTCCGTTTTGCCTTTAGGCGTTAATGTTATTTCGAGGCGTTTCCACTCCTTAAGGCTTACGTGTAGCCTTTGTTTTTGGTGCACGGTTTGCTTTTTGTATTTGTCATAAAGTAGTATTTTATCAATGCCTTTTAGCGTCGTTTGGTTGCAGTATAGACTATTTTGTTTAATAATATAGCTATTGTCGCATACTTCGCCTAGCCTGCTTTTAAACTCCTCTTTGCGCTTGTAATCGATATCTTTTGCGTCTTTATAGTCCGTCGCTACGTCGCAGTTTAAAAGCGTAAAGGTCTTACGTTTTAAAAGTTTCGATATTAGCTTTACGGCTTCGTTGCTGATGTGCTTTGTCGGTTGATGTAGTCCCGTATATACGACTAAGCAAAACGTGTCTTTCGCTTTTTTGTGTGCAAGCGCGTGTTCAAAGAGTAGCGGGATATTTTTGATAATAATGATATAGTTGCTTAGCCCGCTACCCTGCGAGATTTTGACGTATTCGATAACGGGCTTAAAGGCCTCTTTTTTGTATCTATTTTTCGGGTCGTTTTTTAGGCTCTGTTCTATGCTCGCCAAATACGGATTTATAGGTAAATTTTTAAGTTCTGTTCGTATCGTAAGCCCGTGTTTGACTATGATATTTTTTAGCGTGGAATAGTGCGCGACTTGACGCACTGTATCGATACCGCGATTATTAAAAATAGTGTTTTCCGCGCTAAATATCATTAAAATTTAACCCTCTTTAGATACTCGCTAGCCGTGCGCGTATGCCCTCAAGTTCTCGCAAATGCTCGCCTATGCTCTCGCGCGCTACTTGCTTAATGCCTCTAGCGTCCGATTTCAACGGCTCGTCTATGTTCTCGTTGTTTTCCAGTTGAGATAAAAACGCGACTACAAGTGCGCTTAAGGCTTTGATTTTCGTCGTTTCGTTTTCTAATATTCGCCCTATAAAGCCGTTTTCGCTCGGTCGCTCTCGCCTTTGTATTCTTTGTGCCTCGTTTGCTATGGCCTCATTGATTATTTGATTTAATAGGTCGTATTCGCTCCAGCTCGCGCGTTCTTGCTTCGTTTTGCTTTGCTCGTCGCTCGATTTAAAACGCTCGATACTCTTATAAAAAGCCTTGTCGATTTCCAGCTGATTAATCATTATTCGCCCCTCGCTTTCATATTTTGGCGTATGCTGTTAATTCGTCCTCAAAGACGCTTTTTAAGTCGCTCACGTTTTGAAAAATTGTGCCCTCGATAACAAAAAGCGCGTTTGCCGTCTCGTCCGCGTTCTCGCGCAGATACCGCGCCAAAGCCAGTAAAAGCGTCTGTGCGCCCTCTAAATTTTCCAAAGCTTGATTAAGTATTTCGATTTTGTCCGTATTGTCCATTTTTACGCCTCGCTTTTGGTATGTCCTACAGCCGACAATATGCCGTCTTTTATAGACGTAAGCTCGTCTATTTCCTCGTTTATAGCCTTTAAAAACACGTCCTGGACGCCTAAAATTTCATTTTTAAATAGGTCGTCCTCTGACAATACGCCGACGTTTGCTAAATTTTTTAAATAAGCCGATATCATCGCGCCTAAGCCGTCTATTCTAGCCGTTGCGTTTTTTAGGCCGTAATCGGCGTAAAAGACTATCGCGCCCGCGTTGTCTTGATTTACTTGCTTTTGGCTCACGTTTGCCGTTAGGTTTGCTTCGCTCATTTTTTGCTCCTCATATTTATTATTTACTCTTTGAGTATTTTATAGGCGTAATTATATACTCTATTGATAAGATTGTCAAGACTATTTTTACTTTTTAGATAACTTATTGGCATTTTTATTTACTCTTTAGGTAATTTTTGATACTATCTTTATAAAAAGGATAGCAAAATGAATAAACAAGAGTTTGATAAAAAATTAAAAGGCCTTGGGTTGAGCAGGCAAGATTTTTGCGACTTGACGGGTCTTGCGTATAGCTCTGTTTCAAATTGGCGCGACGAAGTAAAGCCTGTTCCGTCGTGGGTATCCTCGTGGCTTGAAAATTACGCCAAAGCTCGCGACTTAGACAAAGCCGTAGCCATTTTTGAGCCTTACGTAAATAAAAAATAGTTGCTCGCGTCTCGTTTTCCGCTCTCATTCTTTAGCCTTTTGATTTTCCATTTCCTCTATAGTTTCCCTGATGTTTCGCCATTTTTGCGCGTTTTTTGGGTGCGCCAGCTTTGCCAGTGCGATGTTTTCTATTTGTCTCACTCGCTCTTGACTTATGCCAAGAATATGCGCTATTTCCTTATATGTATAAAACATCTTGCTAGCGTTTGCCATTGCGCCCGCTAAGCCTTTGCGTTTATTCTTGCTCTTATGCCGGCTAGTCGCGTTAAGGTTCTTTGACGCTCGCTCTCGCGCTCTGTGTCCTCTTGCATTCGTCGCTCCTTGTCTCGCTCTTTTTGCGTTTTTAGTAGCTCCGCCTGATACTCTCGTTCGTCTTTGTCTAAGCTGTAGTATAAAAATCCGTGCCCAAATTTAGTCATTTTTAGCCCCTTTTACCGTTTGTTTCCGTGCTTTTGCCGTAAGCTCGCGCGCCGTAATGCGTAAAAAGCTAGCCGTTATTTCGCCTATCTTGCCGGCGTCGCACCCGCAAAAATCCGCTATATCGCTAAGCGCAAAATCTTTTATATTTCCGCTTTTTGTCGGTAAGGTTACGGCGCATTTATTGCGCTCTCGCTCCGATTTTTGAATGAGCAAAAAATACTTAAGCGTGCCGTAGTCTATAAAATACGTCTTAGCTTTTAGGTTTTTTAACGCCTCTTTAAAGCCCGTTAAAACCCTGACGTCGCTCATAAGTTCACGGCAAAATATAAAAACGTTTTTACCTCTTAACTTACTTTTTAGCTCGCTCGTCGCCTCGCGTTTTAGCGTCTGTGCGTCCTTTGCTATTACGAAATTTATCCCCGTTTGGCGGGTAAAATCCGCGCATTCTAAGCCGAAAAATACAAAAACGCAGCTTGACTTTGTAGAAAAATGTGTTATAATTTGGTCGCGATACGCTGATTTATGCGTTTCGCCCCTCATTATTTTATCTTTCTCACTCATTCAAAACCGCTTTTATAATCTCGTTTGGCTCGATAAAAACGCTCTTGTCTTTGATGATTTTGCCGTTTGCGTCCGTAGCTTCGCCTTTGCGCTCGTTTGCGTTTAGCACCGCCTCAAAGCACCTTTTAACCTTGTTTTCGTCTTTTAAAATCTTGCTCAAAGCTCCGATTTGAAATATAACGCTATCTATGTAAGCGTCGATATCCCCCGCCAGCTCGTCGCCCCTTAAAAGCTCGCTTAGCTCCTCGGCTATAAATGACGCTTCACGGCTCTTTTTATAGCCTTTTTCGAGTAGTCCGCGCGATTTATTCCACGCAAAAACCCGCGATATGAGGTCAAGTCCGCTAAGCTCAACTGCGCCTAAATTTACGTAAAAATCCGTTTGATTTTCATCATTAAATAGCCTTACCTCATCGCTTGCGAAGTCAAGACAAAGCACTGCGTAACTTTTGCCGTCCGCCTTTAAAGTGGCGGTTAAATTTAACCCTCTCACGCCCAAGCCTTAAAATACTTCTTGCGTATTGGCTAAAAACTTTGCCACGTCGTGAATAGCGAATAATACGCGCTTACGCATTACGCCGCCGCCTACAATCTTAAAGTTAGGCACGCCTTTGCCGTTTTTTACGCCGGCTCTTATCGTCCAAGCGCTTACGCCTAGTTCGTCGGCAAGCTCGAATATGGATAAAGCCTGCTTTTTGTATTTACCGCGTAGATTTTTTAAAATCTCGTCGTATGTGTCCTTTTGCAGCATTTAAGCTCCTTTAGTGTGGATTGGTTGTAATTTTGGTATAATGAAAAAATATATAAAATTTTTTATCATTATGTTAAAAATGATTTTACATACTTTAAAATAAAAATTTACTTAATGTAAGTATAGAGGGCTTTAAAAAATGAAAAAACTAATCAACAAAACAATAGAAAAAATACGTAAAGATAATAAGTTAAGCCGCCGAGAGTTGGCAGAATTAAGCGGTTTTAAAGAGCGAACTATTTTAAGTTATGAACGTGGCGAAAATCAAATATCTAGTGAATACTTAAAATTTATATGTTTGTATTTTGGATTTTGTAGCGATTTATCCACCGAACTAAATAAAATTATAAGAGTTATTTTAATGTATCAGGAAATATATAATTATTCCGATGAAACAATGGCAAGGCTTTTGAATATGCCTACCAAAAAATATAAAGCTGATTTTAATTTATTGCCAGACAGTGAAAATCAAAGTATGACGAAACACTACACGGCACACGAGATAATTGACTTACTTTTCTATACTAAAATCACACCAAACAGCATTAAAGGCGATGATTTTTGGCTATTTACGCGCGATTATACAGACAAAATAACTTTAGAATTTCAAAGTGGGGTTTTGAGTAATAAGAAATGGGATATTTATTACACTAGAATACAAGAGATTAAAAATAATACTATAGATATAACTCCTGAATACTATGCAAGCATTATTAAAAAGCGCAATACACCTGAAAAAATCACACCACTAAATACCACTAGCGATATACCGCCAAAACATCGGGAGTTATTAGAGCTTTTAAAATTTGCCCCTGATAGTTTTACAGATGAAATTATCAAAAAGCTAAAAGAGATAAAAAAACTGCAAGAGTTTTAAGGCTTTTGCGTTTTTTCATTTTGGCAAAACTGCCATTTTAGCCCCCTCGCTTCTTTGTTTTTGTCAATTCCGACATTTTTAAAAACATCCATTTCCGATATTTTTTAATCTCTTTTTTCGGCTCAATTCCGACATTTTTTATTTTTAATTTCGCTTGCATTTCTTGCTCGCTTTTAGCTCCGATTTTCGCCCGTTTATTCCTAAGCCCATTAAATGCGCCGTTTGTCAGCTTTGAGCGGTAAAGTGTTTTTGAAATCCGACATTTTTTAATTATCTCGCTTTGCGTCCGGCTCGCCCAAAATTTAGCCCCGTTTTCGTCTCTTGTATTCCGCAAGCCAAAACGCACCGCCCTTAATAGTAATAAATATAGCCTGCCAGTTCCGTAAAATTTATCCATAAAAGACGTTTAAAAGGATAAAAATCAAAAAAGCTAAAAGTGTAAAGTTTTGTCTAGTGAATTTTTAGGTTTGAAGTTAGTTTAAATGTTGATTTAATGGGCTTTATCTTAAGAAAAAGATAAGGTTACGGACGAATGAAAAAACTTTACAAAATTTTACATTTTCTTTACATTTTTTTACATTCGTTTTACACTTTTTGACAAATTGAGCCTTTGCCGGCGTTTTAAGGCGCGCTGTGAGCCGTTTAGCTTTTTGATGATTTTGTATCGTTTCGGACTTAAAGGCTAAATTTACGCCCGCGTTTGCTTCCTATGACCCCTTTGTAATATGCTCAAAACCTCTTTTTGATATTCGACTAGCTTTATATCAACTCGCACCAGCTCGCAAGTCTGAAAATTATGCCCGCACGCGCGACACTTTTTAAACCGCTCTACCCACAACCCGTTAATAGTCGCAACCGTAGCGATGTTCTCGCTTTTGCATTTAGGGCACATTGTATTAAACCTTTTTTGTTTTGGATTATATCTAAGCTCCGGATTTATTGCTACAGGCCTTATTTCTTGTTCAAGCCGGTTACGTCTTATCGCTAGTGGTTACTATTTCCCACTAATTGACATTTTAACGCTTATTTGTTATAATACTTCGTTTTCACGGCGGTGCTTTACCGCCACTACATTATAAGTATTCCCCCACATCATCGCCAAAACAAGTTAATAAATCATCAATAAACGCCTCAATCATATTTGGGCTTATGCCTATAATAACCCTAGTTTTTCCAAAGT
>CAURKB010000005.1:0-34444 GCA_963525315.1 uncultured Campylobacter sp.
TAGGATTAGCGTGCTTTTCGAGTTTTCGCCGCAACCGTCGCAAAACGCTTTAGCCTCGTAAACTCCGATCAAATTTTCCTTATCTATTTCGGCGCCGCACGTTTCAAAAACCTCCGTGCCGCCGCATTTTTTGTTATTTACGGCGCTTCCGCCGGTCGCACAGCCCGCAAATATCATCGCAGCCACGGCTAAAAATAAAATATTTTTCATGATTTATCCTTAAAATTTTGGCTAATTATACTAAAAATTTTCCGCTAAAATGGCGAAATTTTAGTAAAAAGCGGCTAAAATCATAAAAAATATTTTAAGGAGTAGTCATGGAAGAGAGCATCCCGTTTATCGTATTTGCCGTGGTCGTGCTGGCCTTCGCGGTCTTGTTTTTAAAAGCCGGTATCAAGATTATCTCGCAGTCCGATATTTACATCGTCGAGCGTTTGGGTAAATTTCACAAGGTGCTTGACGGAGGATTTCACATCATCATCCCTTTTGTCGATCAGATCCGCGCGCAAATCACCGTTAGAGAGCAGCTGGTAGATATAACCAAGCAGCAAGTCATCACCAAAGATAACGTAAATATCAGCGTCGACGGCATCGTGTTTTTAAAGGTAGTAGACGGCAAAATGGCTCTGTATAACGTCGATAGCTATAAGCGCGCGATCGCGAATTTGGCCATGACGACGCTGCGCGGCGAGATCGGCGCGATGAATCTTGATGATACGCTTAGCTCGCGCGACCGCCTAAACTCCGCATTGCAAAGAGCGCTCGGAGACGCCGCCGATAACTGGGGCGTAAAGATCATGCGCGTCGAGATCTCTGAAATCTCCGTGCCTCAAGGCATCGAAGAGGCGATGAATCTACAAATGAAAGCCGAGCGCGAAAAACGCGCGATCGAGCTAAAAGCGCAGGCCGAAAAAGAGGCGCTCATCCGCAACGCCGAGGCGCTAAAACAAGAAAAAGTATTGCAAGCCGAAGCCATCGAGCGTATGGCCGATGCGAAAAAATACGAGCAAATCGCGCTAGCCACGGCTCAAAAAGAGGCGATGGATATGATAAACGAAAGCATGGCGCAAAACGCCAAAGCAGCCGAGTTCTTGCTCGCGCGCGACCGCGTAGGAGCCTTTAACGAGCTAGCCAAAAACGGCTCAAAAGATAAAATTTTAGTCCCTTACGAAGCGACCGAGCTTATCGGCTCTCTAAGCGTCTTAAAGGACTTTTTGGGTGCTAGGGCGGCGAAATGATACCCGCGTACTTGATGCTGGCTGCGGGCGTAGGGCTAATCATGCTTGAATTTATGCTCGGTAGCTTTTTTGTGCTATTTTTCGGGCTTGGATTTTTGGCGGTCGGAGTTTTGGGATTTTTTATCGATATTGCTTGGGAGTATCAAATTTTACTCATCGCTATCGTCTCATTAGTCCTGCTTTTTGCGCTCAGAAAGCCGCTAAAGGCCAAATTTAACCAGCACGAAAGCGAGGTCAAAGATGACTTTTTAAACGAGAGCGGCGAGGGCGAGATCAGAGAGGGTATGGTTTATTTTAAGGGCACTTTGTGGCGCTACGACGGCGATTTAGCCGAGGGCTCAAAGGTACGCGTGCGCGGCACGAAGGGAAATAAAGTCGTATTGGAGCGAGATTAAATTTGACGTTTAGGGCGGCTTTTGATGCTTTAGTTGCCTTTTTGTGCCGCTCAAATTTAAGTAAAAAGGATAGCGGTGAAACTTGCCGTAGATGCGTATTATGCGGGAAGCAAGGCTAAAGTCGTAGGGGTTTTGTTTGAAAACTTTAGCGACGAAAAGCCGCTCAAAATCATCTCAAAAATAGTAGACGACGTAGCGCCCTATGAGAGCGGAAGTTTTTACAAAAGGGAGCTGCCGTGTATCGTCTCGGTTTTGCAGGATTTGGATGTGCGGGATATCTCGCTCATCGTGATCGACGGTTTCGTTTATCTTGACGACGAGGGCAGATACGGTCTGGGCGGGCATTTATACGAGCGCTTGGAGCGCAGAGTGCAGATCGTGGGCGTAGCTAAATTGCCTTTTAAAGGTAGCTGCAAATTTGTAAGAGAAATTTGCAGAGGCGGTAGCCAAAGGCCGTTTTTTATTAGCGCGATCGGCATGTATGTAGACGAAGCGGCGCGGCTAGTAAAGGGGATGAGCGGCGAGTTTAGGATGCCTGGCTTGCTTAAAATTTTAGACGATGAGACTAAAACCGAAATTTAACTTTGTTGTGAAATTTAACTTGATTTTGGTGTTGCCGGCAGGCGTAAATTTGATGGGGGAATGCGATCAAATTTGACCTTGACCGCATTAAATTTTAGTGTTTGTGATGAGGATAGGCGTGCGCTTCGTCGCTTGCGCGGCTTTTGTCGTGATGAGAGCACTCTTTATGTTGTGCACATCCTTGCGCTTTCGCGTCGCATTTTGGGCATGGTTTTGATTTGGCGCTATCGCCGCCGCAGCTGTGACCTTTATCCGCTCCGTGATTTCCGTGATGAGGGTACTCTTTCATCTCTGCGTGAGACTGTGCGCAGCTAGCGTTTGCCATGCCGTGATGCGGGCAGCTAGCGTCTTTTATCTGCGTAGCGTGGCGATACTCCTGCACGTTTTGTTCGGCCGGAGCTGGTTTGTTTGCCGCGCAGCCTGCAAAAAATAGCGCCAAAATCGCAGCTAAAACTAAATTTTTCATCTTTTCTCCTTTGATAAAATGTCTCGCGATTTTATCAAATTTAAGCTTTATAAATCGGGTTAAATTTAAGCGGGCGGCAAAATCGGGTTAAATTTAAAGGCTGCGGCAAATTTGACGCTACGGTTTGCGCGCGAGAGCGACTATCTGCGGTGGTACGAACCGTCGCGCCCATCCTGATGATGTCTAGGTGCGTCGCGGCCGTCTTTGTGAGCGTACTTTTTATGGCACGACGAGACTCAACGCACCAGCTGCTACCAAAAAGGCCAAATTTCTTAGCTTGGCCGCATTTTTACGGATTTTAAAATCATTTCTTTTCCTTTGTATTAAGGCGCGAAACGATATCCGAAAGAAGTCAAAAAACGCGAATTTATCAAAGATAAAAGCGTTTTTCGCTAAACTCGCGTAAAAAATTTAAAGGAAAAATTTGAATAGACTAAGCGTGGACGAGGCGGTAAATTTGATAGAAAACGCCGAGCTTAACGAGCTTGGAGCGATGGCTTTAGCGCGCAAACGCGAGCTGCATCCAGACGGCGTCACGACCTTTATCGTGGATAGAAACATCAACTACACGAACGCGTGCTGGGTGGACTGCAAATTTTGCGCGTTTTACCGCGATCATAAGGACGAGGAGGCCTACGTTCTTAGCTTTGAGGAGATCGGGCAAAAGATCGAGGAGCTCATCGCTATCGGCGGGACGCAAATTTTATTTCAAGGCGGCGTACATCCGAAGCTAAAAATCGAGTGGTACGAGGATCTCGTGGAGTTTATAGCCAAAAAATACCCAAGCATCACGATTCACGGATTTTCCGCGGTCGAGATCGACTATATCGCGAGGATCTCGCGCATAAGCACCAGGGAGGCGCTACGCCGTCTGCGAGAAAAGGGTCTCTACTCGATGCCCGGAGCCGGCGCAGAGATACTCAGCGACCGCGTCCGCGACATGATCGCGCCTAAAAAATGCGACGTAGAGACGTGGCTGCGCATCCACCGCGAGGCGCACGAGGAGGGGCTAAAGACGACGGCAACGATGATGTTTGGTACCGTGGAAACCACGCGCGAGATCGTGGAGCACTGGGAGCATATCAGGAGCTTGCAGGACGAGACGGGCGGCTTTAGAGCGTTTATCTTGTGGAGCTTTCAGGGGCTAAACACGCGCCTAGCCGCCGAACGTCCCGAGATCAAAAAGCAAAGCTCGAATCGCTATTTGCGCCTACTTGCGGTCTCTAGGCTATTTTTAGACAACGTACCCAACATCCAAAGCAGCTGGGTCACGCAGGGTAGCTACATCGGGCAGCTGGCGTTACTGTTTGGCGCAAACGACCTAGGCAGCACGATGATGGAGGAAAACGTCGTCAAGGCCGCAGGCGCTAGCTACCGTATGAATCAAGACGAGATGATACGCCTCATCAAAGACATCGGCGAAAAACCCGCCAAACGCAATACCAATTATGATATTTTAGAAAGGTTTTATTGATGAAAATCATAAATTTAAAAGCCGCAAATTTACAAATCCCGGCCGTTTACGAGGCTAGTAAAACCCTGCCCGCGGTGAGCCTAAAGCTTATTTTCAAGGTTGCCGGAGCTTGCGCGGAGGAAAAGGCGGGGCTTGCTAAATTCGTCGCTAAAATTTTTGACGAAGGCACGCTAAGCAAGGGCGCGGCGGGCTTTGCCAAAGAGCTTGAAACGCGCGCGATTAGCCTTTATGCGAGTGCTGGATTTGAGACCTTTGCGTTTGAGCTAAACTGTCTAAAGGAGCACTTTTCTTTTGCGCTTGCTAAGCTAAAAGAGCTTTTAGAGGAGCCTAATTTAAGCCAAAAAAGCTTTGAGAAGGTGCGAACTCTGACTCTGGGTGAGATATCTAGCAACGAGAGCGACTACGACTATCTAGCTAGAGTCGCGCTAAACGGGCTGCTATATCCCGGTACGAATCTAGCGCGCCCAAGCATCGGCACGAAGCAAAGCGTGGAGAGTATCACGCTAGAGGACGTTAAAAATTTCATCGCTAGCAAGCTTGATTTGGCAAATTTATTCGTAGTGCTGGGCGGCGAAGTGACGCCGGAGGAGCTAAATTTAGACGAGATTTTAAGCCCCTTAAAGACAGGCGAGCCGCGCGAGCTAAAGCTCTTAAAAACCGATGAAAAATGCGGCGAAAAAGCCATCATCAAGCCTAGCGAGCAAGCCTATATTTACTTCGGCGCGCCTTTTGACGTTTGCCGCGAAGAGCGATATAAGGCCAAGGTCGCGACGTTTATTTTGGGCGAAGGCGGCTTTGGCAGTAGGCTGATGGAGGAGATCCGCGTGAAGCGAGGGCTGGCGTATTCGGCGTATGCTAGGAGCGAATTTGCGCTTAGTCACTCGCAAATTTGGGGTTATCTACAAACCAAAAACGAGAGCAGGAGCGAGGCGGTCGCGGTCGTAAAAGACGAATTTGCAAAATTCGTCAAAAACGGCGTGAAAGCCGGCGAGCTAGCGCAGGCTAAAAGATTTTTGTTAGGCTCGCAGCCGCTACGCCAAGAGACGCTTTTTAACCGCTTAAACATCGCTCAGAGCGAGTTTTATAACGGCTTTAAACTAGGAAATTTTAAAGACGAGCTAGAAAAAATCTCAAAGCTAAAGCTTGCCGAGCTAAACGCATTTATCGCGGAGCATGTGGAGATAGAAAAGCTCAGTTTTGCCGTGCTTTACAATGAAATTTGATGAAAAAGACAGAATAAATCTAAAAAAAATCGGCGTAACCACTCTGCTCGATCTAGCGCTAAAGCTTCCTAAAAGCTTTGAGGATACGAGCCTGGCTGCCGCGCCAAAAGACGGACACGTGAGCGTCGCCGTGGAGATAAAAAGCGCGTATCGCCAAGGCGGAATGTTGCACGCCGTGTGCTGGTGCGAGGCGTGGGAGCAAAACGTCAAAATCGTGATTTTTAACGCCAAGCCTTGGCATCACGGCGCATTTAAGGTCGGAAAAAGTGCGTTCGTGAGCGGCAAATGCGCCTACGCCTACGGCTCGTGGCAGCTAACCAATCCCAAAATCGTCACGAAAATAAACGAAATCATACCCAAATACAAGCTCTCTCTCAGAGACGACGCGTTTAAAAATTTGATCCAAAAATACGTAAATTTGCCCAATTTACTTGAGGCTGGACTCGCGCCTAGGGAGGCCGAGTTTTTGCTAGATCTGCACAAGGGAGACGAAAAAAGCGTGGCGATGCTGGACGCACTCGTTCGCGAAAAAGCGGGCGAAGAGGTGCTAAAATTCGTCGAAATTTACAACTACCTAAAAAAGCTAAACGCTAAAAAAACTCACTTTAAGGCGCCTAAAATCAAGCTTTTTGATATCTCGGAGTGGCTTAAAAATTTGCCGTTTGCGCCGACATCCGACCAGCTAAACGCTATCGCCGATTTGCGAGCCGACTTTGGCGGCGAGGAGGCGGTGCGGCGCGTCGTGATGGGCGATGTGGGCAGTGGCAAGACGCTTGTTATGCTAGCAGCTGCGCTTAGCGTCTATCCCGGCCCTGCGCTCATCATGGCGCCCACGTCGATATTAGCCGAGCAAATTTACGCCGAGGCGGCGCGTTTGCTGCCTGATTTTATGCGCGTTTTGCTTGTTAAAAGCGGCGACAAGCCTGAATTTGACGGGGTAAATCTCATTGTCGGTACGCATGTTTTGCTTTATCAAAGCTTGCCCGCAGCGCCGCTCGTTATGATAGACGAGCAACACCGTTTCGGCTCAAATCAGCGCGAGAAAATCAACGCTCTAGCTAGCGGAGGACTTGTGCAAGACGACCCGCAACCTGGCAGGGCAGATGGCAAATTTGAGGGCAAATTTGAGGGCGGTGAGCAGGCAAATTTGACCGCAACCGCGCCCGGAAAAAGAAATAAGCAAACAAAAACTGCGGACGAGACCAAGGCTCTCGTGGTGCAGTTTTCGGCAACGCCGATCCCGCGCACGCTAAGCATGATACAAAGTAGTTTCGCGGAGTTTAGTTTTCTAAAGCAGATGCCTTTTGAAAAGCACATCCACACGCAAATTTTACAAAGCGCGGATTTTGGCGAGCTGCTGACGCATATCAAGGCACAAATCGCTAAAGGCAAGCAAGTCGCCGTGATATACCCGCTCGTAGAGGGCAGCGAAAGCTCGAACTACCAGGGGCTAGAGGAGGCGCAGGGGTTTTGGCGGGCAAATTTTGCAAACGTTTACGTCACGCACGGCAAGGACAAAGAAAAAGAGCAAGTGCTGCGCGAATTTCGCGAGCGCGGAGACGTGCTGCTATCGACGACGGTGGTCGAGGTCGGCATCTCGCTGCCAAGGCTTAGCACTATCGTGATCGTGGGTGCGGAAAGGCTAGGGCTAGCAAGCCTGCATCAGCTGCGCGGACGAGTAGGGCGAAACGGCGGGAGCGGATTTTGCTTTTTGTTTACGAAGCTTAAAAATCCGCCGTCGCGTCTTGTGGAGTTTTGCGAGACTCTGGACGGCTTTAAGATTGCTGAGATAGACCTCAAAAATCGCCAAAGCGGCGACATCCTAAACGGCGCGTTTCAGCACGGCGCGATGTTTGAATACTACGACTACGAAGAGGACATCACGCAAGCGGCTAAAGATAGGGCGGGGCTTGGGTAAAAAGCGATTTAACGCTAATTTCAAGGCCTTAAATCGCGTATTTTTGATTATACAAAATTTTATAAGGGCCTTAAATTTAGCCTGTTTGGATTGCTTGATATATACCGAGAATTGACGCATTTTAGTGACTTTCGCGGATTCTTATGGCTGCCGGCTAAAATTTGAAACCGCTAGTAAGCCGCCAAATTTCACTCGGCCTTTTGATATTTCAAGTCGCGTTTTGCGCTGCTTGCGTAAATTTTAGGACTAAAATTTACTCGGTATCGCGTTTTTGGTATTTGATTTTACTCGGCACGCCGCAAGTAGATTTAAGTTTGCTGCGATTTTTAGTTTTAAATTTGACGGTACTTGCGACCTTGTAAATACTGCGCGGCTAAATCGCGCGCTAAAAAAGGCCGCATGATTTAGCTTGATTTAAGCTTTTTTGATTCTACCGCCGCAATACCTGCCCTAAATTTATCCAAATCAGACTATAATCTCAAAAAAAGGATTAAACATGCAAGAGTGGGCTTTATGGGCGCTAGCTTCGGCGGTTTTTGCCGCGCTTACGGCGATTTTCGCCAAGGTCGGGCTTGAGGGCGTGGACTCAAATTTCGCGACCTTTATCAGGACGCTTGTCATCGCTGCGGCGCTGATTTTGTTTCTAACCTATGCCAAAAAGTGGCAGCCTCTTGGCGAGCTAAATGCGCGAAACTGGCTGTTTTTGACGCTTAGCGGACTTGCGACGGGCGCGTCGTGGCTGGCGTATTTTAAGGCGCTTCAGATAGGCTCCGCGTCGCAGGTAGCGCCCATAGATAAGCTTAGCGTCGTTTTGGTAGTCGTTTTTGCGGCTATATTTTTGGGCGAGCGCCCGAGCGCGCGAGAGTGGATCGGTATCGCGCTAATCGCTAGCGGGGTTTTTACGCTGGTTTTTGCGGATAAATAGTATCAAGTAACTGGAGTTAAATTTGGAGAAATTTAAAGAAAAAATCAAAAACTCATATTTATATGTAGTTTTTATAAAAAGGGGATTTTACGGTAACGGCTCTGCCTTAAGAAGTATCTTTTCGGCATTTTTGATGGCTATGGTCGGTTTGTGTTTTACTTTGATCCTGTTTGTTATTAAGGATATGGTCTTTTATAGCGATTATAAGCCGCTAAACGAACTAACGAAAAACGTAGGGACGGTGGAGTCTGCAAACTACGGTCTAAAAGGCGACGGAAAGCTAAAACTGAGGCTAGACGACGGCCGGGCGGTGTCATACTACATAGATAGCAGAGATGACGATAAATATAGGCCGCTCATAAAAAAGAGGGCGGTTATATATAGCAAGGTAATGCCGCTAGGTAACGAAATCTTGCAGCTAGAAGACGATGCGGGCAAGGTTTACGTCAAATATAGCTACGAAGATGAACTGCAAACGCCCCAGAAAAACATGGATCTTATCTACGCATGCTTAAAAATAGCCGCCTTTTTTCTGTTTATAGTGTGGTTTTTAAATCGTAGAGATTTCACGAAAGCCAATGGTAAAAAGTAAAATTTAGCGGTATGCGCCGGCTTAAGAGATGTTTTTGGCTGATGTTTTTTGAGCGGAGTTTTGGACGATAAATTTTGCTATTTTTAAAATTTTTGCTGCCTGGCAAGATGGCTAAAAAGCGAAAGCGGTGCGGTTCCACGTCAAATTTATCTCGCATTTTGCCAACTAAAAACGGTACCGCGCTTCGTGTAGTCAGGCTTGAGCTTAACTAAAATTAAGCCATCAAATTTGCGCTTGTTTGGACGAATTTACACCGTTAAATTTTAAAGACGTTAAATTTTATCTTTAAATTTCGCTTCATGCTCCAAAAGCCAAATTTTAGTCGCCAATCCTTCGCCGCCGCTGTATCCGCCAAGGCCGTTTGAGGCGACGACTCTGTGGCAAGGCACGATGATTGGGATTTTGTTTTTTGCGTTTGCCGAGCCTGCCGCGCGAAACGCCCTCGGCCGC
The DNA here is from genome assembly GCA_963525315.1 of uncultured Campylobacter sp. Lineage (GTDB taxonomy): Bacteria > Campylobacterota > Campylobacteria > Campylobacterales > Campylobacteraceae > Campylobacter_A. The sequence goes on from CAURKB010000005.1 coordinate 9,264, forward strand.
CCCGTCATCTCTGCCAGCCTGGCGTACGTTACGCGCTGCCCGTAAGCGATCTTTTGCAGATTTTCGTAAACGCACCTTTGAAACGCCGTGCCGCCGATGTTTAGCCGCGTTTTAAAGGTTTTAAGTTCGCCTTTAAAATAGCTTTCAAGCTCGCTTAAACAAATCTTTAAATTTACGTCCGTTACGTCAGTGCGGACAAAATCTCGCACGAAATTTAGCTCGCAAACTCCGCTCTCGTCGCCGCAAATCTCCAAAACGCCGATAGGCGAGTCAAAATACGCTTTTTGCATCGTAATTCCTTAAAATCAAGTGCTTAAATTTAGCCAAATTTCGCTTTGTTTTGCTAAAATTACGTAAATTTTAATTAAGGATAAACGATGGACTTTTTCACGCAGTACGAAAAACACGTAAAAGAGCGCGAGGCCCTAGGCGTGCCGCCGCTACCGCTAAACGAGGAGCAGACGAGGGAGGTTTGCGAGCTTTTAAAACAAGGCGGAGATAGGCGGGACGAGCTTATAAATTTACTCGCAAATCGCGTAAATCCGGGCGTAGACGACGCAGCGAAGGTAAAGGCGGAGTTTTTAAACGAGATTATAAATCACGGGCTTGAGATAAGCGGCCTTGATAAAATCGCCGCCGTAAATTTGCTGCGACCGATGCTTGGCGGATACAGCGTCATCGTGCTACTTGAAAACCTAAAAAACGCCGACGAAGCCGTAGCGCAGGCCGCCTGTAACGTGCTAAAAGAGACGATTTTCGTGCATGATTATTTTAACGACGCGGCAGAGCTTGCTAAAAGCAATAAATTTGCGCTCGAAGTTCTGCGCTCGTGGGCGGAAGCGGAGTGGTTTAGGGCGCGCGAGAGCCTGCCGCGACGCATTAGGGCGGTCATATTTAAGGTCGCAGGCGAAACCAACACCGACGATCTAAGTCCCGCTAGCGAGGCCTACACGCGCTCAGACATCCCGCTGCACGCAAACGCGATGCTAGTTAAGCGTCAGCCGGGCAGCCTAGAAACGATCTGCGAGCTTAAAAAAAGCGGGCTAGAAGTCGTCTACGCAGGCGACGTCGTGGGCACGGGCAGTAGCCGAAAGAGCGGCATAAACTCGATCCAGTGGCATCTCGGGCGCGAGATAGAGGGCGTGCCGAACAAAAAAACGGGCGGCATCGTGATAGGCACGGCGATCGCGCCGATATTTTTTAACACCGCCGAGGATAGCGGCGCGCTACCCATAGTAGCCGACGTAAGCGCGCTAGAAACGGGCGACGTCGTGGATATCTACCCGTATGCGGGCGAGATATTGCGCGTCGGGCGGGTAAAATTGAGCGCAGAGGGTAAATTTGACGCGGTTTTAATTTACGGTGGCAAAAACGGCGGCAAATTCGAGTACGAGGCGGACGAGGCAAATTTGGACACAGCCGCTAAGCCCCAAGGCGAGCCGGTCGCTCGTTTTACGCTTGCGCCAAACACCATATTTGACGAGATCAGAGCGGGCGGGCGCATACCGCTCATCATCGGCCGCTCGCTTTGCGGTAAGGCCAGAGCCGCGCTAAATTTAGGCGCGGAGGATATATTTGCAAGACCCGCGCAGCCGCAGACGGACGAGAGCGAGGGATACACGCTAGCTCAAAAGATCGTGGGCAAGGCCTGCGGCGTGCGGGGGGTCAGGGCGGGGCAGTACTGCGAACCGGCGACTCTAACCGTAGGCTCACAGGATACTACCGGGCCGATGACGCGCGACGAGATCAAGGAGCTGGCAAGCCTTGGATTTTCGGCGGATTTCGTGCTGCAGAGCTTTTGTCATACGGCAGCCTATCCAAAGCCTAGCGACCTTGAAACGCAAAGGACGCTGCCTAAATTTATGAGCTCGCGCGGCGGAGTGAGCCTAAGGCCAGGCGACGGCGTCATACACTCGTGGCTAAACCGCATGGTGCTGCCCGACACCGTTGGCACCGGCGGCGACAGCCATACGCGCTTTCCTATCGGCGTGAGCTTCCCTGCGGGTAGCGGGCTGGTGGCGTTTGCGGCCGTGTCGGGAGCCATGCCGCTAAATATGCCAGGCTCCGTGCTCGTGCGATTTAGCGGGCGGCTACAAAAGGGCGTGACGCTGCGCGATCTGGTAAATGCGATCCCATACTACGCGATCAAGCGCGGACTGCTCACGGTCGAAAAGAAGGGTAAAAAAAACGTATTTGCGGGTAAAATTTTAGAAATCGAGGGGCTGGAGGAGCTAAAAGTCGAGCAAGCCTTTGAGCTAAGCGACGCCTCGGCCGAGCGCTCTGCGGCGGCCTGCGCGGTAAATTTGAGTATCGAGAGCGTCTGCGAATACGTCCGCTCAAACGTCGCTCTAATCGAGGCGATGATAGAGGCGGGCTACGAAAGTAGGGCGAGCCTGGAGCGGCGAGCGGCGAAAATGCGCGAGTGGCTAGCGGCGCCGGAGTTACTGCGAGCGGACAAAAACGCGCGCTACGCCGAGGTGATCGAGATAAATTTGGACGAGATAACCGAGCCAATCCTGGCCTGCCCGAACGACCCCGACGACGTCGCGACTCTGAGCGAAATTTTGGCCGATAACTCGCGTCCGCACGAGATCGACGAGGTGTTCGTGGGTAGCTGTATGACCAATATCGGCCACTACCGCGCGCTGGGCGAGGCTCTGCGGGGGCTTGGGACGCTGCCCACTCGCCTTTGGATCGCGCCGCCTACCAAGATGGATCAGGCGCTGCTAGAAAAGGAGGGCTACTACGATATCTTTCGCAAGGTAGGTGCCCGCACGGAGGTGCCTGGCTGCTCGCTTTGTATGGGTAACCAAGCCCGCGTAAACGACGGCGCGACCGTATTTTCAACCTCGACGAGAAATTTTGATAACCGTATGGGTATGGGCGCGCGCGTGTATCTAGGTAGCGCCGAGCTAGCGGCCGTTTGCGCCGTGCTAGGCAGGCTACCGAGCGTCTCTGAATACATGAGCATAGTGCCCCAAAAGCTTGCTGGCAAAGAGGCTCAGATCTACCGCTATCTAAATTTTAACGAGATAGAAAATTTTAAAATTTAGGGGTTTGGAGGCGGAAATTTCGGCGTTAGCTTCGCTGTAAATTTTGCCAAAAACGGTTAAATCTGCAGCACGTAGGCCGTTTACTGATAGACGGCCTGGCTCTTGTTACGGCGGCAATATCGCCAGGTGTGAAAAATCCGCCGATGATATCTCTTTTTTGCGCGAATTTTAGACGACTTTTGGGTCTAAAGGGCGTAATCTCTGCTAATCTAGATATGGCTTAATTAGGTTTAATGTATTTTTAGCTACGACTCCGTCTTGCCGCTTATAAGACCTCTTATTAATCGTAGTAGTTTTCGATATAAGTTTTACTGTATTGCTGTAGCATCCTAAACTCTGCTTCGCTACACCCGTAGCTTTTCAGGAGGTAGTAATAAAGCAAGCCGCTGCTAAAAAGTTTTCTATGCCGTTAATATGATTTTACTGTTTCCTCTTGTAAAGTATCAAGCGTAGCCAAAGAATGCTTTACTCTATAGTGAGCTTTTGGCTCCGTAATCTACTAATCCGCCATAAGCTTTCCAGCAATCAAAATATTTTACGCTCTCATCCAGATAGCTATTATACTTAACTTCGCTTTGTTTGTTGCTGATAAGACGCAAAACTCCGATAGTATGAACACTAGTTCATTTATAGAGCAGTTTTAACTACCTAGGTATAAACTCTGCCGTCTCTTTTAAGTATATTTTGCTCTACTTCGCTACGTTTGTAGCTTTTCAAGACCTCGCACTCTTTAAACATCAAAAATTCTGATATTTTTGATTATTTTGTTGATTGTTTTTTCTGAGATGGTAGTAAATTCGGCTATTGTTACGGCTTCTATGTCAGATGAAAAATACCATAGAATTTCTCTAAATTTCTTTTCCGAAATTCTAGAACAGATTATATACTTATTTTTTAACCTCGTTTACTTACAAGAGCATCAATAAAATCATAGTTTTTTGTAATTATATTCTATTTGAGAAAAACTTCTTTGAAGTTTTTGGGCTAAAATTTCAAGCAAAAAGTATTTGCATTGAAATTGAGTCTTAAAAAGACTAAGAGGTATAAGGTTTAAAAATTTGAATATAATAAAAAGATAAGCCCTAAAAAAGGGCTTAAAAATTATAGTCCTTCAAAAGGGTTGGTTACCACGTTGTCTCGATCGACTACGTAAGGTATCAATGCTGCTTGGCGAGCGCGCTTGATAGCCTTCTCAACCATCTCTTGATATTTTTTAGACGTTCCTGTCAGGCGTCTTGGCATGATTTTAAATCTCTCTGACAAGCAGTACTTTAAAAGCGAAGTATCCTTGTAATCGATAAATTCTATCTTTGCTTCCGTAAATTTGCAGTATTTGCGTGAATATTTTCTTTTTTCAGCCATTGTTTTTTCCTTAATTAAAATGGTATCGTTTCATCGCCGTCATCGTATTTGTCGGCATCTATATCTATTTCTCGGACGTTATCGCCGTAGTATTCGTCTTTTGGCTGTTGCTTTTGTTGTTGCGGTTTATTAAAATTTTGCCTTTGCATACCGCTTTGAGCGTAGCTATTTTGCTGATTTTGTCCGCCCTGATAGCCGCCGCTGTAGCCGTTATTTTGATATCCGCCTTGCTGATAGCCTTGATTACTATTTTGATTATATCCGCCTTGTTGCTGTCCGCCTAGCATCTCCATATTTTCCACGCTGATCGTGTGTTTGCTTCTGTTTTGTCCGTTATTGTCCGTCCATTGGTCGAATTTTAGGCGACCTTCGACTAGAAGCTTTGAACCTTTGGAAAGATATTGGTTTGCTATCTCCGCTTGTTTTCCGAAAAATGTTATATCAATAAAGCACGTTTCTTCGCGTTTTTCGCCGTTTACGTTAAATTTTCTCGTTACGGCGATGGCGCTGTTGCCTATGGCTGCGCCCGCAGTCGTATATCTAAGCTCGTTATCTCGTTTTAATTTTCCTACCAACACGACTCTATTAAACATTTTTCGTCCTTATTCTTGCGTTGCCGGAGCTTCTTCTGCTTTGACTTTCGGTTCTTTTTTGTTTAGTTTGATGCCCTTGCTCATCTTTTCCCAAGCGGCTATCTCTTTTTTGTTTTCAAATTTGACCGTTAAGAATTTGATGATATCTTCGGTGATTCTGATGATACGCTCGACTTCGGCGATAGCTTGGGTCGGAGCTTCGAAATACACGACGAAATAAGTTCCGCGCTCGTATTTCTTTACGGTATAGGCTAGTTTTCTAGTGCCCATAGACTGCACGGATGCGATATTTGCGCCGTTTTTGGTTAGGATTTCTTTAACGAAATCAACTTTTGCGCTTACTTCTTCTTCCGTCAAAGTAGGCTTCAAAATAAATAAAAGCTCGTAGTGCTTCATTGATTCTCCTTGTGGGTATTAAGCTCGTTTGCGCGGTTGCAAACGGGCAAGGAAGTCTTTCGACAAGAGCTGATTTTATCTTTTTTTTACTTAATATTTGCTGTTTTTGCCGATAAGATTTTGTAGGCCCAGCACACAGGAGAGTAGAAAAGTTTTTTTATCGAGCGCAGAGTTTGTTTTTAGCTCAAATTCCGCCAAATTTAGCGCGGTAAATATTTCTTTATACGCTTTTAAATTTACCGCCAGACACTGCCTTTTTAGTTCGTTTGCGACATTTGGCGGCGGCGCGTAGCCTAGCGTTTCTTTGATGTCGAATTTGCCGGTTATTTTGATGCCGGCATGTAGTTTAAAAAGTCTAAAAAACGCGCGGTAAAGCGAGTTTATAAACAAAATTTCGTTAAAATTTCCATCGTCCGCGCAGGAGAAAAAATCGGCCCTGATATCTTTTAGTGCAATAAATTTATCGAAAAAATCGTCAAAACTCACGCTTGATAGCGAAAAGACCAAGCTTCTCACGATATTTTCGTTTATTGGCTCGTTTAGGGAGGCTAGTTTATTTAGCTCGCTAGCGGCTAGATATAAATTTTCATTATGTATGCGGTAGAGTTCAAAAAGCGCGTTTTTTGTAATATTTAGGTTCATTTTTGCGGCTTGTCTACCGAGTAAATTTACGGCCTCTTCGGGCGAACCCGGTTTAAAAAATCTCGCAAAATTTACCCCGAAAGCCTTTTGCGTATCAAAAACGGCTTTGGCGTCGGGCTCAAAAAGCTCGAAAACGAATGCGCCGCCGTTCTTGCAACCCTCTATCAGGATTTTTAGCTCTTTCGCGGGGATTTTTTTATCGCTTTTTACGTGCAAAAGCGGGCTACCTCCAAATAGAGAAGGCTCGCAAAGATGCGTGCGCGCAGCGTCGAAATCGTACTCGTCGTAGTAAAGGCTCAAAATTTCAAAATCTTTAAATTTGGCTAAAATTTCCTTCGCAAAAAGCTCGATTTGGTATTCGTCCGCACCGTAAAGCAAGAAATAATTTGGAAATTTAGCCGAATTTAGCGCGGCTTCAAGCTCTTTTCTATACATCGATTTTCTTTACGACCTTGCCGAAAATTTCGGCTGTTGCGATATTTGCGTCCGTGATTTCGACGATAACTTTTTGTAGTAAATTTGCGCCGTACGCGCCCAAAAATATCCTGGCGCCCTTTATCCCGTCGTCAAGCCTAGCGACCGCGACGTTTTGATTTTCGCTGATATAGGCGCTAAAGCGCTGTCCGATGCGCTCTTTTGCCCAGCGCGCAAATTTCCTATCCATAAAGTCGAACGCGACTCTGTCGGCTTCGCGCTCGAGTTCGCTTAAATTTGAACAAGTCGCTTCTATATTTAAAAGCAGGTAGTTGAAAAACTTCTCGTCGTTGCGCAGTTTGGCCTTTAAAAGGCGGTGCAATGTAAGGTCGGAGTAGCGGCGGATCGGGCTCGTAAAATGCGTGTAGCGCTCAAATCTCAGTCCGAAGTGACCTAAATTTTGCGCGCCGTATTCGGCCTTTTTTTGCGATTTGATAATGAGTTTGTCGATCTCCTCGCGGTTGCCTACGGTGTCGGCCTGCGCTTGGATTTTGCGAACCAAATTTGCGATATCGCTCTCATAAACGAAGTCAAAGCCCAGAGTGCCAAGGTCTTCGAGCAAAATTTGGATTTTTCGCAGATCCGGCGAGCCGTGATTTCTAAAAACGCCTTTGCCGATGCGTTTTGCCGCCGCGACGTTGGCTAGCAGCATGCAGTCCTCGACGAGTCTGTGCGAGTCGGTGTCGGTCTCAAATCTCGTAGATGAAAGCGTGCCGTCTGCGTCAAGGCTCATACGAAGCTCCTGCGTTCTAAAGTCAAACGCGTTTTTCAGGCGTTTTTTGCGTAGACGCGAGGTGAGCGTGAAAAGAGGCTTGATCCAGCCGGTCTTGTCCTCGCGTTCTCCGCGTAAAATTTGATCGACTTCGTCGTAGTTAAAGCGTCTTTTTGAGACGATTATGGCTTCCATGAGCTCTTCTTTTACGACTTCGTCTTCTTCGTCTAGCGTGATTTTGAAACAAAACGCAAGGCGCGCGACGTTTGGTTTGAGAGAGCAGATATTTTCGCTCAAATTTCGTGGCAGCATCGGTACGGCTTTGTGCGGAAAATATATCGAAAATCCGCGCGTTTTGGCCTCCGCATCTATCGGAGAGTAGGGGGTGACGTATTCGCTGACGTCTGCGATCGCGACGTAAATTTCGCGCTTCTTCTCGTCAAAATATATTGCATCGTCAAAGTCTTTGGCATCGACGGGATCGATCGTGCAAAAAGGCAGTTCCCTTAAATCTACCCTTTGCGGATACATCGCGGCATCGACCTCGTCGCCCCACGCGAGCGCCTGGGCTTCGCACTCCTCGTTAAATTCGTCGTCTTTGTTAAATACAGCAAGCGAGATTTTCTCGTCGCTAAGCGGGTCGTTGATATTGCCGATGACCTCGACTATTTCGTTATTTAGATTGCCGATTTTTAGTAGCGTGCCCGGCGGCAGCATTTTTAGCGATTTTTGCGAGGCTTTTAGAGCCGAGCTAAGTCCGGTTTTTACGTTTACGCCAAGGATTACCGAGCCTATTTGCTTGGTATAGACTACGCTCGTTTCGTTGGCGAGTTTTAGCGTCATCACGACTTTGGCGCTTTGGCGTTTTTTCTTTAGCGGCAAAAGCTTTGCTAGTACGATGTCGCCGTAGTGCGAGGCGTTTAAATTTTTATTTTCTATTATTATATCTTGCTTGAAGCGTTTATCGTAAGGCGTCAAAAAGCCAGTGCCGTTTGCGCTTATATCGAGTTTGCCGCAAACAAAGCCGTTATTTAGATAGTAACGATCTTTGTGGCGGCTTACGGCGTTTAAATTTAGTAAATTTCGTAGGATTTCTTTATCGGAGGAGGCGACTTCCTTTTCGCTCGCTCCGTCAAGTAGTTTGGTTAAAAATTCTTTCACAAATTCGCTTTGACTTTTGCGACGGCTTCTAAAAATTTATCTTGCGCAAAGCCGTATTCGTCGAGACACATTAGTGTATTTTGTAGTCCGTCGTCGCTAAGTTGACTAAAGATATTTACGGCGTTTTTGACGACCCTGAGCGCTTTTGAGTAGTCTTTGATATGCTCGGGCGCATCGTCTGGATCGTTTGAATAATATATCGCCTCTACCAGCTCGGTTTCTAGGTTCCACTGCTCGAAAATTTTAGCCGTTACCGTTTCGTTTGAGATGCCTACGATCTCGGTTTCTAGATCGGATAGATCAAATGGATTTGAAATTTCTTTTAATCTTTTTCTAAATTCGTCTGCTTTGCCTTTTTCGTTTAATTCATGAGAAATCACGATTTTGCCGACTTCTAACATAAACGAAGCGGGGCTTAACACGGCGAGTTCTTTTGCGTCGATCTTAGAGTACCAGTTGTACGTGAGCGCATTTTGCATTATGGAAATATTTAAAAAGTCGTGGCTAGTAATTCCGTAAGGGTCTAAATTTATCTTAAAGTTCTTTTTAACGGCGCTTGAGAGCGCGAAACCGCGTACAGTCGCCATACCAAAAAGCGATACGGCCTTTTCGATCGTCGTTATTTCGCGACTAAATCCATAAAGCGGAGAATTTGCCGAGCGTAAAATATTCGCCGTTAGCATCGGGTCTTTGGCGATTATCTGAGCTAGGTCGCCTAGCGAACTATTTTCATTTGAACAGACGGCTTGGACTTTTACTACCGTATCGTCTAGCGGAGGGAGCGCCTTTATATGTTTGTAGATTGAATCATTCATAATTTTTACACTCTATATCTATAAATTTTTATAATCTGCAATTTTACACTAAAAGGCTTTTTAATAAACTTAAATCGAGTCTAAGTCAAGTTTATTTCAGCGCGCAAATAGTATAATCACGCAAATTTATCTTAAAAACAAAGGAATGCAAAATGGCTGTAAACATTTATTACGACAAAGATTGCGATTTGAGCTTGATTAGAAGCAAAACCGTCGCGATGATAGGTTTTGGTTCGCAAGGACACGCGCACGCCGAAAATTTGCGCGATAGCGGCGTAAAGGTGATCGTTGGTCTAGCAAAAGGCGGCAGAAGCTGGGCGAAGGCCGAGGCAAAGGGCTTTGAGGTAAAAACGGTAGCAGAAGCCGCAAAGGCCGCCGACGTCGTTATGATTTTAACTCCCGACGAGCTTCAGGCCGAAATTTTCGAGCGAGAGATTAAACCCAACCTTAAAAGCGGCGCGGCGATCGCGTTTGGGCACGGATTTAACGTGCATTTTGGACAGATCAAAGCTCCCGAGGATATCGACGTCATCATGATCGCTCCAAAAGCGCCCGGCCATACGGTAAGAAGCGAATTCGTTCGCGGCGGCGGCATCCCCGATCTAATCGCCGTAGAGCAAAACGCGAGCGGAAAAGCCAAAGAGCTAGCTCTAAGCTACGCTAGCGCGATCGGCGGCGGCAGAACGGGTATCATCGAGACGACCTTTAAAGACGAGACCGAGACCGATCTTTTCGGCGAGCAGGCGGTGCTTTGCGGCGGTCTTTGCGCGCTGGTAAACGCGGGCTTTGAGACGCTGGTAGATGCCGGATACGAGCCTGAGATGGCGTATTTTGAGTGTCTTCACGAGCTAAAACTAATCGTAGATCTAATGTATCAAGGCGGCATGGCCGATATGCGCTACTCTATCTCAAACACCGCAGAGTACGGCGACTACGTAAGCGGACCGCGCGTCATCGGCGAAGACAGCAAAAAGGCGATGAAGGAAATTTTAAAAGAGATTCAAAACGGTAAATTCGCAAAAGACTTTATCCTTGAGCGCAAGGCCGGATACGTCCGCATGAACGCAGAGCGCGGCATCGCCGAAAGAAGCCTGCTAAATCAAACCGGCAAAAAACTACGCTCTATGATGCCTTGGATCAGCTCGGGCAAACTCATCGACCAAAGCAAAAATTAATTGAACCCAAAATCCAGAAAAAGATCCGCTAAAAAGCGTCCTAAAAAAGGGCGCTTGCGAGGCGGATTTAAGCTACTGTTTTCCGCTATTTTTACCGCCTGTATCTTGCTCATCGGCGCATTTTATTTTTTGGACGTTAAATTTAAGCCGGATGCCGCCGAAAAACTCATCGCAAGGGCGCAAGAGTATCTAAGCGTTTCTAAAAAAGAAGAAACGGCGAATTTAGCGTCGTTTAAGTCCGGTGCCGCGGATGCGGACGAAGTCCAAAATAGCGACTCTGGCGTGCATTCTAGAGCGAATTTAACGGATATCAAAGCTCTTTTTGCGCAAGCTTCGGTAAATGAGGCGAGTTTAGAAAATAAAGATGACGGCGCCGGCGCGGCTTTTTTACAGGCTTCGCATACGCAAAGCGAGCTTGGTTCGAGTTTTTTAAACGACGACCAAGACGAGCGAACGAAATTCGTAAAGCGCCAAAACGTCATCGCGCGCGATAAAATTTCCCTTGAGTCGCGCGATCCTTCCGAGCTTGAAGGCGCGGTAAAAAACGACCTAGCTAAAAAGGGCGGACGAGGAAATGAAAATTTAAACTCGCCCGACGCATACGGCGAACGAAACGGCGAATTTAGCGGCACCCAGGCCTCAAAGATCGCGAACAAAACGCAAAGCGATGCTCTAGAGCAGACGCTAAAAAGTCCTAAATTTACTATCGATTTCGGCGCGCAAAACGCGGGCGAATCAGGACGAGACGATGCCGATACCGCGGGCGTAGACAAAAGCGCGCAAGCGCAAAACCAAGAGGGCAGACAAGACGCTAAAGTAAGCATCCAAATGAGCGGCCAAAGCGCGCAGGACAAAGAGGGCGCGCAAAGCGATAAAAACAAGGATAAAGCTGGCGGGGAAAAGGACGAAAAGCCGCAAAAGCTCGCGGGCTCAATTAGCGAAGATAAAAAATCTAAAATTTACTCAAAACTAGGCGCTAAACCGCGTCTGGTCATCATCATCGACGACGTGGCATATAGGCACCAGGTGGATGCGATAAAATCGGTAAATCTAAAGCTCACGCCGTCTTTCTTTCCTGCGACCTCCGCCCACCCCGAGACGCCTATTTTGGCGCGGCGTTTTAGCTTTCATATGATCCACCTGCCTATGCAGGCTTTAGGCGGCTTTAAGGGCGCTGAGATCGGCACTCTCACGGTAAACGACGACTACGAAAAGATCGCTAAAAAACTGCAAAGCATCAAGCGAGACTTTCCGAATCTAAAATACATCAACAACCACACGGGCAGCCGCTTTACGAGCGACGCGGCCGCGATGGATAGGCTGATGCGAGCGATGCGGGACGAAAATTTGATCTTCGTCGATAGCAAGACGACTTCGCCGACCAAGGTTTACGGCGCGGCGAAAAAATACTCGATGCCCTATATAGCGCGCGACGTATTTTTGGACCACGACGGCTCAAAGGCGGCGGTGCGAAAGCAGCTAAAATACGCCGTCGAGCTAGCTAAAAAGCGCTCCTACGCCATCGCGATCGGACATCCGCACAAAAACACGATCGAAGTCCTGCAAGAAAGCTCCAAACTCCTGCAAGAAGTCGAGGTCGTCTATCTAAAGGATCTTTTTTGAACGTCTTAGCCGAGCTTCCTAGCGGCCTTTTGCGTCTTAAAAAGCCGCCAAAAAAGCTATATTTTGAGGGAAATTTGACTCTGCTTGAGCGCCCGATGGTCTCGATCGTGGGTTCTAGAAAAGCTAGCGCCTACACCAGGCAGTGCGTAGAGGCGCTGGCTAGGACGCTGGCAAACAGCGGCGTTTGCGTAGTTAGCGGAGCGGCCATCGGCGTGGATATAGCCGCGCACAAGGGCGCGTATCCGCATACGGTCGCCGTTTTTGGCAACGGACTAAATAAAATCTACCCGCAAAGCAACGCCAAAATCATCAAAGAAATTTATCAAAACGCGCTGGCTCTTAGCGAGTATGACCCGGGCGAGCCGCCGCTTGCTTATAGATTTTTGGAGCGAAACCGCATCGTGGTCGCGCTCTCGCAGGCTCTAGTCGTGGCGCAGGCCGATACCAGAAGCGGTTCGATGCAAAGCGCGCGCATGGCAAAGGAGCTTGGCGTGCCGATATTTACGCTGCCTCAGCGCCTAGGCGAGAGCGATGGGACGAACGAACTGGTTACTAGCGGCGCGGCAAATTTGATAAACGATTTTGACGAATTTGCGCTTCGTTTCGGCGGCAAACCCGCGCCTGCGCAAGACGACGAGGTGATAAAATTTTGTAAAAACGGCGCGAGTCTCGATACGGCCTTGGCAAAATTCGGCGATAAAATTTACGAATACGAACTGGAAGGCAAGCTGCGAATATCGGGGCTCACGGTATTTGCGGAGTAAATTTGCTCTATCTGTTTTGCAAGGACGTAGGTTTAAAATTTGCGCTAGGCGAGCGGTTTAAATTTTGAAAGACCAGGCTAAACGGCGGCAAATTTAAGCAGCTTTTAGTTTAAATTCTTGCGGTTTGCAGGCGATTTTTAAATTTTAGGATTACGTAAATTTTTGGCGTGCGAGAGTGAAATTCGCTTGCTCGTTTTTGCGGTTTTTTAAATTTGCTCAAGCTTGCTTGAAGTAACATTTTTATCGGATTGCGCTTGCTAAGATTAGGCAAATTTGCGCGATAAATTTAATTTGCGGCGGGTTTAATTATTTCGGTAATTTCACTTTGCGCGGATTTGTTGTAATATAAATTTAATGTCTCGCAAAAATCGGTAAACGGCAGCGATTTTTTGGTATAAATTTGCCTGCAAATAACCAAAATCAGGCGCAAAAATCAAAATCTAAAGGACGAAAATGAGCATAATGGCTATCGACGTGGGGCTAAAACGTATCGGCGTGGCGCTAGCCGTCGGGCAAACCGTGATGCCGCAAACGCCCGTACTGCGCAAAAATCGCAATCAAGCCGCGCGCGACATTAGCGCCGTTTTGCGCGAATACGGAGCAAAAAAGCTGGTCGTGGGCGTGCCGCTTGGGGGATCTAGCGAGGATGAGATGCGGCGACGGATCGCTCACTTCGTGTCGTTGCTGGAATTTGACGGCGAAGTGGTCTATCAGGACGAGGCGATGAGCAGCTTTGAGGCGAGCGAAATTTACGCCGAGAGTAGGCGCGACGGACGACTGGATAGTATCGCTGCGATGATTATTTTAAAGCGGTATTTGGGGCTTTGAGGCAGTTTGGCGCGCGGTAAAACGGCGGCAAATTTGAGTTTTGCGCTAGAAGGGGGGGGCTACGCCCGGGCAGTCTTGGCCGGTTGCTATTAGCGTAGAGGACGAGTAAAATTTGAGCTTATTTTACGCCTCTGCTGTAAATTTAGCCGAGGTTTTTGCGTAAAATTTAAAAGCGGCTTGATCGGCTGGTTTTCGAGTCAAATTTGACCGCACGGACTCGGATAAAAAACTCCTCCAAGCCCAGTCGGGCGCCGCCATCAGCTATAGCGCCGTATCCGTTCACCCGGAAACCGCATTTGCTCCGCCGTACTAAATCTATGCTTGCCGTTTTTCATGACGGTAAGCGTTGCGCCGGCCCTATTTGCAAACTCGCAAATCGTTTCAAAAGATGTTAGATCGTCGTTTTCACCGTATAAAATATGCGTCGGCGCAGTCCAGTAGATAGGATGTTCTCTGACGTAGCAAAGATATCTCCATGAAAGTTTTTTCCAAATTTAGTGCTCAGTTCGCCCTTATCTCGCAGCTCCTGCTCGCTCGCGTTTGCCTGCGACAGCATGTTTAGGATCAAATTTTCCATATTTACGATAGGAGAGATAAAATACACCTTTTTTATACGCATGTCCTGCAAGGCGTGCATGGCAAAAAACGCTCCGATACTGTTTGCTACGATCGTCACGGATTTGCGGCTTTTAAGGATAGACTCAAAATACGGCGCAAATTCCTCTTTCGCCTCCCACGGCGTGCGCGCTTCGTAATCAAATCCAAGCACGTCGCTATCTGCAAAAAGCCGTCGGTAGCGGGCCGCTTCTGCCGCGCTTCCGTTTTTTCCGTGTATGTATACGACTATATCTTTCATGATTTTTCTTTTTTGCGGCGGTTAAGCGGTTAAAATAAAAGCGCTTTGGCGCCGCAGCTAGTTAAATTTGAGTAGGCCGTCCTCGTCAAATTTAAAACCGGGCCCCCAAGCCACCTCCCAGTAGTATCCGTCCGGATCGGCAAAATACGCGTGGTATCCGCCCCAAAACGTATCTTGGGGCTCCTTGACGATGGTGCCGCCCGCCTTTTTTACTAGCTCTATGACGCTAGCTACGTCCTCTTTGTTTTTTACGTTGTAGGCTAGCGTGATGCCGCCAAATCCGCTGCCTCTGGGCGGATCGTTTTCGTCGATATCTCGCGCCAGCGCGTCTAGCGGATAGAGCTCAAATTTGGTCCCCGACGTGTTGAAAAAGCATACCGGCGGGTCGTCGTCTTTGCAATCCGTCTTAAATCCTAGGCCGTCTCTGTAAAATTTCAGCGCCCTTTGCATGTTTCGCACGCCTAGGCAGATGCAGGTTATTTTATTCATTTTAGCCTCCGTTATTTGGGCTTATTATATCATTTTAGCGGTAGCGGTTTTGGATCAAATTTGATGTTATCAAACGAAGCAGGGCAGTTGGGCGAGCTTTAAAAATGCGAGTAAAATTTCAAAAAGCTAAATTTTATCCCCGTTTTGCGTCTTGGATTCGTAAGCTTCGTTTAAGACGCGCACGAGCATATCCGGCAAATATGGCTGCGGCAGCGATATGGCGCGTATTTTTGGATTTAGGCTTGTCTGCGCGCTTGTATTTTTAAGCACGACAAGAGCGATTTTTTTCTCTGCGATATCGTTTTGTAGCGACTCGTCTATGCTTTGCAATAAGCTCTCGTCGATAAAAACGACATCCGGGCGAAAAATCATATCCCGCACGTGGCGTTTTACGACGTCCCATTCGCGGCATGGCTTGACGTCGATGCCGATAAAATCGAGATCCTTTTTCAATGCATAAAAGGTGCTAGCGTCCGGATGAGCTATGAGGGCGATGAAATTTTTGGGATTTTTTATTTTTATATTTTTCACGGCGTCAAGCTTTCGGCTTGATATTTTGAGCGATATTTCGGTGCTTATGCGAACCGCGTTGCCAAACTCAAACCAGATATCAGAGCCGTTTTTACGGGCGAGAGCTTGCGCTAGTCGGTAAAATTTACGGCTTTTTTTCGACATATTTATATGTATGGCGCAGGGATTTTTATTTACGAAAAAATTGGTCTTGGATGTCGCGCTGATCGTAAATTTTACGTTATCTTTATAGTAATTTGAAAGTAAAAATTTTATCGTTACGGTCGAGTCCGAGACGCTTTTTAAAAATATTTGCGCTAGCGCGTCTATAAGCTTAGCTAGGGCATCTATATCCGCATAAAATATGCGCGGATACGCAATATCGTAATCAAAAATCACTCGGTTGCGATTTTTTGCCGCATCTTCGTTTAGTGACGAGGCTAGAAATATCAAACCTCCCGCGATATCGATTTTGCAAGGGTTTTTATCGGAGTTTTGTAGTTCATACGTTTTTTGCAAAGGGGTAAATTTGATGAAATTTCGCTTTTGCCTACGCGTCCTAGCATATAAAAAATATCCGACGCATAGCGCGGCGTAAAAGGCGAGCGATATCAAAAATGCGCCTAAAAAGCTCATCGTCGCCCCACTAAATAACCAGCATCGCGTCGCCGTAGGAGTAAAATTTGTACTTTTGCTCCACGGCGATTTTATAAATCCGCATAGTCTGCCTAAGCCCGACAAAGCTCGTAACGAGCATGATTAGCGTCGATTTTGGCAGGTGAAAATTCGTAAGCAGGTAATTTTGGCGGATGG
Organism: uncultured Campylobacter sp.; assembly: GCA_963525315.1. Classification (GTDB taxonomy): domain Bacteria; phylum Campylobacterota; class Campylobacteria; order Campylobacterales; family Campylobacteraceae; genus Campylobacter_A. The sequence goes on from CAURKB010000005.1 coordinate 25,530, forward strand.
GCTTGTTGTTTAAATTTAAAAACAATTTGCACTCGCCGCTAGACTTGCCGCTTCTAGCAAACTCCTCTACGCAGCGCGTCACCGTCGTGCCTACGCCTAGGATCGGTCTGTTTGAGTTTATCAAATTTTGCGTATCTTGCGGGATATCGTAAAACTCCGCGTGCATCTTATGCTGCGTGATGTCCTCGCTCTCCACGCCCTTAAACGTTCCGGCGCCCACATGCAGGGTGAGGTAGGCTATCTCGCGGTCTTTGGCTAGGCGCGCGATCATCTCGTCGCTAAAGTGCAAGCTCGCCGTCGGAGCCGCCACCGCGCCCTCGTTTTTAGCAAACACGCTTTGATACCAGCTTTCATCATCCTCGGTGTCGCTTCGTTTGATGTAGGGCGGCAGAGGCACGTGACCGATGCGAGATAGGACTCTATAAAGCGCAGCCGTGTCCAAAGGCTCTCCGTTTTGGCTAAATTTGACCGTGCGAGAGCCGTCCTCAAAGAGCTCGCAGACCTCGGCGGTCAAATTTTGGTCGAAATTTAAAACGCTGCCAGCGCGGACTTTGCCTTTTATGTAGACGCTAAATTTACCGTCCGCAAGCGGAGAGTTTAGTAAAAGCTCCGTCTCGCCGCCGCTATCTTTTTTGCCGAAAATTCGAGCCTTTACCACCTTGGTATCGTTAAAAATAATATCGCAAGGCGGTAAAATTTCGGGCAAATCGCCGAATTTTTGATGAGAGATTTTTTCGCTAGCTCGCTCGTAGACTAGTAGCCTAGCGTCTTCTTTGGGAAAGGTCGGGAAATTTGCGATTAGCTCCGGCGGTAGCTCGTAGTCGTAGGCGTCAAGCGAGTTTGGATTTAAAATTTGACTCATTTGGCTAGCCTACTTGCTTTCATGACTATTCGTCCTCTTTTTCTTCGTCGGTTTCCTGCTCCGGCTCTTCGTCTTTAGCCGGATTTACGCGGGCGGCTATAAAGATAGAAAGCCCGTAAAGACCGATGAGAGGCACAGCCATCAAAAACTGGCTGAGGATATCCGGAGGCGTCATGATCGCGGCAAATATAAAAATCACGACGATGGCGTAGCGGAAGGAGTTTTTAAGCATCTTATCATCGACTAGGCCGAGTTTAGCGAGGAAAAAAGTGATAACGGGAAGCTCGAAAGCTAGCCCGAAAGCTATGAGGAGTTTGGTGAAAAAGCCGACGTATTCGCCTATGCTAGGTAGCGCCGTAAACAGCTGCCCGCCGAAGGTAACGAGAAACTCAAAGCCGATAGGTATCACGACGTAGTAACAAAACGCCGCCCCGACTAAAAACATAAAAGTAGCCGAAACAACAAACGGAATAACATGCTTTTTTTCGTTATCGTAAAGACCGGGCGCGACAAAGAGCCAAAGCTGCCAAAATATCACAGGTAGTGCGAGTATCAAACCCGCAAAAAACGCCACTTGCATCGCGGTAAAAAACGGCTCTTGTACCTGCGTAAAGATGATGTTGCTGCCTGCTGGTAGGACTTTAGATAGCGGAGCTGTCATCGCGGCTAGCAGCGGTTTCCAAAAGCTAAAGCACGCGATAAACATCGCTACGACCGATAAAACGCTGATAAAAAGCCTTTTTCTTAGTTCTACTAAATGCGGTTTTAGCTCTTCAAACATTACGCCTCTTTTTTCTCGTTATCGCCTAAAACGGCGTTTTTGACGGCTTCGCCAGGGTTTTTGACCGCTTCGACGCTCTTTTTTACGTCGTTTAGGCCGTCCGTGACGCCGCTAGCGACGTCGTTTACGCCCTTTTTGAGCTCGTCGAGCTCCTCAAACGTGAGCTTTTTTCGCACCGTTTCGGTGGTTTTTGCGATGCTTTCTTTGTATTTTTTCGCGTCCTCTTTTAGCTCTTGGATTTTTATCTCTTGATCGAAGCTACTTTTTGCGTCATTGACCGTTTTTTTGACGGTTTTAAAAAATTTCGCTATCTCTACCATCGCGCTAGGAAGCTTATCGGGCCCCAAAAATAGCACCGCGACGACGGCTATGACGATGATCTCGGGTAAGCTCATGCCAAACATTTTTTTATCCTAAATTTTATTTTAAAGCGCTCATTTTATCGTTTTTTATCTCAAATTCGCATAAATCAGCCCGCGATAAATAAAGAAATTTCATCCGCGGTGAGGAAATTTTTGGCGTAATATCGCCCGTTTTTAAATTTTAATTTTCCGCTCTTTTTTAGCAGCCGCGCTCTTTGCTCTTGCTCTGCGTTTAGGCTGTTTTGCTCGATACCCACGATACTTCTAGCGCCTAAAAATATCCGCTCTAAATTTAGCTCGTCCGCGCTTAAATTTTCGATTTTTTTAGCGTGCGGATTTTTTACGTAATCGTTTAAATTTGAAGCGTTATAAAAGCGATGGTCTCGCCAAAATCCGACCGCGTAAGCGCCCAGGGCAAGGTAATTTTTGCCCTGCCAGTAGCCGAGGTTATGCCTGCAAATTTGACCGAAATTTGAGATTTCGTATTGTTTTAGGCCGATTTCTTCGATGCGATCTATCATAAATTTAGCCAGCCTCGGGCTATCTTTTGCGTTGCTTATTTTGCCTGCAAACGGCGTATTTTCCTCAAGCGTTAGCGAATACGCCGAAACGTGCGAAACGCCTAAATTTCGGACGTTTTGAGCCTCTTGCTCGAGGCGTTTTTTAGTATCTAGCTTCGTGCCGTAGATGAGATCTACGTTGATATTTTCTAGCCCCGCGGTTTTAGCGCTTATGATGGCTTCGTAGATTTGGCTTGCGTCGTGGATGCGCCCGAGAAATTTAAGCTTATCTTCAAAAAAGCTCTGAGCGCCGAAGCTTACGCGATTTACGCCGTGTGATTTCATCTGTGATAGCCACTTTTGGCTTGCGGAGTTTGGATTTGCCTCCGTCGTGATCTCGGCGTTTGCCGCCAGATACGGCGCGACCGTCTCAAATAACCGCTCGTAGTAGCCACCGTCCACGGCGCTTGGCGTCCCTCCGCCGATGAAAACGGTTTCAATCTCGCCGTTTTTTACGTCAAATTTTAAAATTTGCTCCCTAAAATCCGCAATCATCGCGTCAAAATACGCGCTCGTTAAATTTCGTTTGCCCACCACCGAGCCAAAGGCGCAGTATGGGCATTTGCTCTCGCAAAAAGGGATGTGGACGTAAAGAAGCATTTTGACCTTTGTTTTTGCCGTATTTTAGCAGATTTTGCGGATTTATCGCGCGGCGTTTGATATTTTGGCGTTTTGGCTTTTGCGCCGTTTATGTGCAGATTTGCGGTAAATTTAGGCCGGGTTTGGGCGCAAAACCGACTCTGGAAAGTTACTTGACGCTTTTAAATTTTAAAATTTACCGCCGTTTTTGCCGCCCGTTAAATTTAAAAAGTCGCGCCGATACGTTTAAATTTGATTTTAATTTTAACGCCAGCAAAGCTCCGCAAGAGCGTTAAATTTACGTATAAAATTTCTTTTGTTTTAAAATTTGCGTCGGCAAAACGCCGAATTTTTCTCTAAAAATCTTTGCAAAGTGCGGAGCGCTGGCGTATCCTACGATTTTTGCGGCTTCGCTCACGCAGACGTCTCCGCGCTCTAAAAGATTTTTCGCCGCGTTTAGCCGCTCGGTCGCTAGCAGCCCGTAGATCGTATCGCCAAAGTAGCTTTTAAAGCCCGTTTTTAGCTTAAATTCATTCGTCGCGCACGCTCTGGCTAGCTCTTTTATGCTGGGCGGATTTTGGACGTCGCTTAGTAAAATTTGCCTTGCTTTATTTAAAATTTTTACGTATTCGTCGCTAAAATCGCGCTTTTTTTCATCGGCTTCGGGTATTTTGGGCGCGCCTAGGCTTTTATAGATTAGTTCTAAAATTTTAGCTTCCATAAAGATTTCGCGCATCTTACCCTCAAACTCGCTCGCGGCTAAAAGCTCTCGTAAAATCAGGCTTTGGGCTAAATTTATCTTAGCCGTTTGGATGCAGATTTCGTTTTCTTCGCCTAAATTTTTAAATGCCGCTAGCTCGCGGGCTAACTCGTTTTTTAGCACGATGCATCGCCCGGCGTAGCTGCTGCTTTGATACTCGCAAATGCCCTCAAATCCGCTATCCACGCGTCCCGTCCAAAACTCTCCGGCCTTTAGGCAAAAAGTTTTTTTACCCGCTTTAAGTCCGGTGTCCTTTCTTGCGTCGTTAAAGAGCAAAAAGCAGTAGCCCGCACTCCTTTCAAGCCGTCTTTTTACGCTTTTGTTGCAGATTATTTCGCTCCTGCAGTAGCTTGCGCCGCTTGCGCCTTTAAAAAATTCGACCTTGCATTTTCTATCTTGCTCTTGCCACGAGCTTTGTCCGTAGCGCACCGAATTTTGCGCGATTTCTTGTTCGTTTGCTCGTAAAATATCTTTAAATTCGACTTTCATTTGCTTTTATCCTTTTAGCGTTGATAAAAATCCCTCTACCGTTTGCCTAAGTATTGATAATAATTATCTGATTATAGTAAAATAGGGTTTAAATTTAAATAAGGAGTCTAAAGGTGAAAAGTATGCCTAAAATTTCTATGCTAGCTTGCCTAGCACTATCTTGCGCGCAGGCGGCCGATGAAGTAAAACTAAACGAAGTTACCGTAACTAGCGCGACTGGTTTTGAACAAAATATCAAAGACGCGCCCGCCTCCGTTTCGGTAATCTCGCAAAAAGAGATAGCCAGGCGCAACCATCAAGATATAGAAAGCGTCGTAAAAGACGCTCCGGGCGTTTTCGGCGCGACGCTGGGGGCGGCTAGCAGACGCGGTATCACGATGAGAGGCCTTGGGCAAAAATACACTAAAATTTTAATAGACGGCCGCCCTGCGACCAGCGATAGCGCGTATAGAGGGCTTCGCGCGGTCGGTAGCGCTCAAAATTTCCTCCCGCCCGCAAACACGATCGAGCGTATCGAAATCGTGCGAGGCCCGATGAGCTCGCTATACGGCTCAGACGCGATGGGCGGCGTCATAAACATCATCACCAAGGGCTTTTCAAACGAATTTAGCGGAAACGTAAACGGCTACTACACGCTTGCGGGCAAAAGCGGGATAAACGACGACTATCAGGCGGGATTTTACGCAAACGGCGCAGTGATCCCGGACGTGCTAGGCATCGCGCTTTACGGGCGGTATTTTCATAAATTCGAAGACGAGCGAGCCTTTACGAACCGCAAAAACGAGGATGTAAATTTCGGCGCGAAAATCATGTATAACGCCACCGAAAACGACGAAATAGCTCTGGATCTGCGCCGCGTAGTAAATAAATACGAGCGCACCGAAGGCAAGACGCTAAGAAGGGCTACTGGCGATAATACGAGCGTGGCTTTTGAGAAGATGAGCGGATATACCGCCTCGCTCTCGCATACGGGCAAATACGACAAGCTGCTGCTTGAAAGCTTTTTAACCCACGATCATATGAAAGAAAGCGGCCAGCAAGACCTCACGCTAAAAACGACGACGCTAAATACCAAGGGAACGTATTTTTTTGATAACAACACGCTGAGCCTTGGGGCTGAATATAAAAGAGAAAGGCTAAACGAAAAAGCAACGACGGCCGACGCCGCAAACGTAAAAAGGTATGATTTTTCGCTCTACGGCGAGGACGATTTTGACGTGACCGATGCGCTCACGCTAACTGCGGGTCTAAGGTACAATCACGACAAAGACTACGGCGGACACGTATCTCCGCGCGGATATGCCGTGTATCATCTAAGTGAAAATTTATCGCTAAAAGGCGGCGTATCGGCGGGCTACTCGACGCCTGATATCAAGATGCGAACCGACGGGCTTGCTCTGCCTTTTGCCGGCGGTATGGGAGCGCAGCTGGGTAAACGCGACCTAAAACCCGAATCCAGCCTAAACTACGAGGCCGGCGTCGCGTACGGGAACGAGAGCCTTAACGTCTCGGCGATGGCGTTTTATACGCGGATAAAAGACGGTCTAGGCACGAAGCCCGTTTGCGTCGCGCGCCTGGGCGTTCCTTGCGTGCATAACGGCAAGACCTATAGACGCGGTATCTGGGAGAGCGTAAATATCGGCAAAGCCGAAGTAAAAGGCGTCGAACTCGCCTCAGACTGGCAGATTTTATCAAATTTAGCCCTACACTCAAGCTACGTTTACACTAAATCAAAGCAAAAATCGGGCGCGTACGAGGGCAAATCTCTAAACAATCTACCCGTACATACCGTAAAAATAGGTCTTGATTACGATATGACGCCTGATCTAAATTTCTGGACGCAGATGAACTATCTGGGCAAAACCAGAGCCGTTTACGGCCTACCGGGTGACGAGGAGATAAAGGATTATACGCTATTTGACGCTGGCGCAAGCTACAAGCTAACTAAAAATGCGAGCGTAAATTTTAGCGTTTATAATATCTTTAACGAATACGTAACGACAAAGTCGGGACGCTATGAAATTTTGATCGCCGACGGGGTTAAATATAGACTCGGATTTAACGTAAATTTTTAAATTTAGCCGTATTTAAACGGGGCGGTGCGTAGCGATACGCCGCTCTGCTACCGGTTTTTAAAATTCGAGTTTAAATTTAAGGAGAAAGATGCCGTTTTTAAAGAAAAAGAAATTTTGGTTTAACGTCCATTTAATTTTAAGCCTAGCCTGTGTTTTGCCGCTGCTTATCGTCGCTCTTAGCGGCGCGGTCATATCCTATCACGACGAGATTATAGACCTTGCAAACTCGCAAAAAACCTTCGTCGAGCGAGGCGAAAAAGAGCTTAGCGCGAGAGAAATTTTAGATATTTTTAAAGCCAAGGAGCCAAATTTTACGCTTAGCTACTACAAGATTAACTCGGACGTAAATCACGCTCTAGGCGTATCCGGCACGAATGCTAAAGGCGAGTTTAAGTCGTATTTTATAAATCAATACACGGGCGAGATAACGGGCGAAAATTTCGGCGATAAATTTATCGGACTAATGCTAAATTTGCATACTAACTTAGGCCTTGGGCTTAGCGAAAACGAGACGCTACGGCTTATAGGCAAGCATATCGTTGCGGTTTGCTCTATCGCTTTGGTTATCTTGGTTATATCTGGATTGATAATCTATTATCCTAGTTTTAAAACTAAATTTGCGCGTGCGTTTACTTTAAAAATCAAGGCCAAAGGCTATGCGTTTTTATACAGCTTGCACGGATTTGCCGGCGTTTATCTTTGTTTATTTTTGGCTTTTATGAGCGTTACGGGGCTTTACTGGTCGTATGACTGGGCGGCAAAGCTCGTAAATAATGCGCTTGGCGAAAAAGAAATTTTTAGAAAAAAGAGCTTTACACAGGTGAGGGGATTTTCGCTAGAGGACGAGGGCAAGATAGCAAATTTAGAGGCCGCGATAGATATTTTTAAACGAGATAGGGGTGATTACGAGCTTTTTAACGTCATCACGCAAGAAGACGGCGAAAATTTTATGATATTTTACTTTGATAAAGGGTTAGAAGAGGACGATAAGGTAAATACGATGACGATAAATGCCGCTAAGGGGCAAATTATCAGACATGCGAGGTTTGACGACGCCAAAAGCTCGATGCCAAGGCCTTTTGCGATTCATAAAGCGGTTTTGAGCTTGCATTCGGGATATTTTTTGGGCGCGGTCGGTAAATTTATATTTTGTTTAGCTTCGGCGTCGGTTCTGTTTTTCGTTATAAGCGGCTTTTGGATGAGCTTAAAACGGCTCAAAAGATAAATTTGATAAAATCGCTCGAAAAAACTGAAAAAGGCTAAATATGCGAGTGATTTTAGATGGATTTGACGGCTCTTTTTTGCCGATTTTGCAAAGCTTTAAGGCTGTAATGCCAAGCCTGCGTATAACTGGTATCGAGGAGCTCGGCGAGTGCGCAAACGAGAGGACGTCAAGCGCAGAAAACGGCAACGCCATCAACGTAAGCGAGCTTTTTGCACGCCAGTACGAGCGGGACGAGCTTTTATCGGACGGAACTTTGTTTTTGCGGGACGAGAAATTTAACGAGAGCGGCGAGAGTGCGGCGGTTAATTTTGATGAAAACGTAAAATTTGAAAATACGCGCCACGCGATTGACGACTCTAAATTTGAGCCAAATTTGATGGCTAAGAGCGAGCAAAAAATCGCTTCCGTGCAGGAGCAAAATTTGCAAGAAATACAGAATGCTACGCCGTATCAAGACGGCAGCCGCGAGGTAAAGGCGATTTTGCAAACCGGCTCTTTGAGCGAAGCGCCTAAGACTACGACTCTAAGCGAAAGCGCGCAAACCGCCGACCCGCGCGAAACTCCTGTTTTTGGCAGAGCTACGCAAACGGCCCCATTTGGCAAAGCGGCTACCTCAAACGATGCCGTAAAAGCGGCTGTTTCAGATGATTTTGCGCAGGCTGCGTTGTTTGATTTTAACGAGCCTGGGCAAAATTTGACGCCGCGCGCCGAGACCAAAGCTGCGCTTGAGCGCAAAAAACACGAAAGCGCGAGTCTGTTTACCGACGAAGAGGTGCGGGCGATACTGGAGCTAAAATAGGCGGCTCAAATTTAGCCGTCAAGGCGGTGAAATTTGACGGATAATCAAGCAAAACGCGCAAATTTTACCGCGCCGCAATGTGCCGTAAAAAGTAAAATTCGTAATTTTAAATTTTAAATAAAAATTTTAAGCCTAAGCGCCAAATTTTTCCGCTGGTCTCGCGATATTTAGCTATATCTTAACTATTTTTCGTTAAAATCCGCAATTAAAAATTCTCGGAAAAAATATGGAAAAAAAATATAGACCAAACGTCGCGGCGGTCATACTTGCGCCCTCTTATCCGTTTGATTGCAGGATATTTATCGCGCAAAGGTGCGATATGACGGGTATCTGGCAGTTCCCGCAGGGCGGCATAGACGAGGGCGAGACGCCGCAAGAAGCTCTAAAAAGAGAGCTAAAAGAGGAGATAGGCACGGACGAAAT
>CAURKB010000006.1:0-33837 GCA_963525315.1 uncultured Campylobacter sp.
ATCTTGGGGCATGTAGCCGATTTTCTTTTTCCACGAGAAATGGTTTTTGAAATTTAACCTCTCATCGCCGAATTTAATCTCGCCCTCATAGCCCATCTCGCCGAAAATCGCGCTTATGAGCGTAGTTTTGCCTGCGCCGTTAGGCCCTAGTACGGAGTAAACCTTGCCTTCTTCAAAGCTAGCATTTACGGCATCTGCCGTGCAAAGCGAGCCGCGGTATATCGTTAAATTCTTAAGCTCTAGCATACGTTTTTCCTTGAAAGGATGATCCAGAAGAAAAACGGCACGCCCACAAACGCCGTGATGATACCGACCGGAAAGAGTCCGCCCGGATTTATAACCTTAGAAAGTACAGAAGCTATCGACAAAAACGCCGCACCGACGAAGATAGTAGTAGGTAGGAAAAATCTCTGATCCTCGCCGACTAAATTTCTAGCGATATGCGGAGCAACCAGGCCGATAAAGCCTATAACGCCAACGAAGCTAATAACCGTGGCCGTCATAACCGAAACTATAAGCAAAATTTTAATCCTAAGGGCGGATAAATTTACGCCCATGCTTTTGGCTCGCTCTTCGCCCAGTTTCAAAGCCGTTAGCGCCCAAGTATTTAGCATCAGTAGCGAGATGCATACTACCGTTACGACCGTAGCGACGGCCAGCGTACTCCATTTAGCTTTTTGGAGGCTACCGAATAGCCAAAATAAAATCGCCTGCGAAATCTCGGGCGCGGACAAAAACTGCACCAAAGAGAGCATAGACTGAAACAAAAACAAAAGCGCGATACCGACTAAAACCAAGGTAGCCGACCCAAATCGCCTCATCATCGAAAACAAAAACAGTATAGACGCCGCTAGCATCGTCATGACAAACGCGCCGATAGGCACGGCGTAAATTTGAGGCAGTCCAAACGAACCAAACGCCATCACCAGCGATGCGCCAAACCCCGCCGCCGCGGCAAGCCCCAGCGTATAGGGGCTTGCCATCGGGTTGTTTAAAAGCGTCTGTATCTCTGCACCGCCCGCCCCCAAAGCCGCGCCTACGACTAAAGCCATAAGCGCTACGGGAAGCCTGATATCGTAAACGATGTGGTATAAAAATTTATCCTGCTCGCCGCCTAAAATCGGCTGTAAAAGCGTATCTACGACTTCTTTTGGCGAGAGCATAGCAGGCCCGGTACCGATATCAAACACCATCGAAATAAGACCCACTGCTATAAAGCTCAAGATGATGATTAAGCGTTTAAATTCGCGCTTTCTATGAGCCTTTACGACCTCTTCGGAGCTTATTTTATTCATTTTTCGTCCGCTTGGATGGCTATAGTTCCGACAGGAACGACGGGTAGGTACTTTTTATGAAAATCGACATAGGTCTTTATCGGATCTACGTCTTTAAATAGCTGCGGATACAAAGCTTTTGCGATATATTGCACCATCGCCATATCCGCAAGCGTTCTTGACGCGCCCATATATAGGCCGTATAGGCGGTTATTTTTGATAGCCGGAAGCTCCGACCAACCGACGCGTTTTTTAAATCCGTCCAGTCTTTTTAGCGCTTCGGCTTTATCTATGTTTATGCCCATTACCATCGCGGTAGGTTCTTTTTTTAGTTCAGTTTCGCGGCCTGTTATCATTATAACGTCGGGCTTTGCGGCTATGACTTGCTCGGCGTTGATAGGCGACCACTGCTCGACTAGATCGGCTGCGATATTATCTCCGCCGGCTAAATCTATCAGCGAACCCCACATATCTTTACCGTAGGTTATGCCTATATCCTCAGGACCGCCTCGGCCGAATTCTATGTAAATTTTAGGCTTAGGCAAATTTGCTTTTGCGATGCGGTCGCCTACTTCTTTTACGGTGTCTTCGTATAGTTTAGAGATCTCGTCCGCTCTTTTTTCCTCGCCTAAAATTTCGCCTAAAATTTTAGTGCTTTTTACGTGGAGTTCAACCTTCTCGCGGTTATAATCAAGCACGACGATTGGGATATTTAGATCAGTTAGAGGCTTTAAATCAGGCTCTAGCACGTTATACTGCCAAGATGCTAGTATTAGCAAATCGGGTTTTAGAGAGATAACTTTTTCTACCGAGAACGTACCGACCTCTACCTCGCCGAAGTCCGCAAGCTTATTTAGCTGCGGTAGGGCTTTGCTATATAGATCCCAGCTAGCAGGCGTCCAGTCCGTCCAAACCTCTTTTGAAAAGCCCACGACTTTATCCAAAGCCTTAGTGCCGCCGACGGCTAAAAAGTCGGTGTAGTAAAAGCCCAAAGCTATGCGTTTAACGGGCAAATTTACCTTTACTTCGCGACCCAAGACGTCTTTTATGACCTTAGTTTCGGCCGCCGCTTGGGTCGCCGAAAATACCGCAAAAAGCACTAATAGCGCTTTTAAAAAAGTTCTTTTCATATCGTTCCTTTTTTGTTGAAATGAGAGCGCAATAATACATAAATACATCTTAACCTAGGTTTAAATATAATAACCAATATCATTTCAAATATAATTTCGACTCGCTGGAAATTATAAGAAATTAAATTTCAAAAAGCTATAATTTGCGCATTAGAAAATAAAAAAGAAGGAAAAAGATGAAATTTGAACCAAAATTTAGCCTTTATTGCGGCGCGACAGGGGTAAATTTGACCCCCGAGGCGAGCGAAAATTTAGGCAAAAACGGTGGCAAGGCGGCGAAATTTGACGGCGAGGCTTACGCAAAAGCCCGTCAAAACGATGTTAAATAAGGAAAAGATAAAGGAATTACTGAGCCAAAGATTTGAAAATGACATTCACAAAAAACTTTCAGAAATTCCTACGCCCGATGCGTTAAAGGATGTATTTAAAGGTGCCGAGCGTATAAAACGCGCGATCGAGCAAAACGAAAAGATCGTCATCGTCGGCGACTACGATGTGGACGGCGTGATCGCCAGCGTCATAATGGCCGAGTTTTTCGACGACATGGGCGTTAGCGAGTATTTCGTGCGTATCCCTAACCGCTTTAGCGACGGCTACGGGCTAAATCCGCAAATCGTCGAAGAGATCGCGGACGCTAGCCTCATCGTGACCGTAGATAACGGCATCTCGGCAAACGACGCGGCTCAAATTTGCAAGCAAAAAGGCATCGATCTCATCATCACCGATCACCACATGCCCCCCGACGTCCTGCCCGAGGCCTACGCGATCATAAATCCGAAGCAAAAGGATTGTCACTTTCCAAACGTCGAAATTTGCGGCGCTCAGGTCGCGTGGTATCTAGTCGGCGCGCTAAAAGACGTGTGCCGCATCAACTATGATATGGGTAAATTTCTCGACCTCCTAGCCATCGCGATAATCGCCGACATGATGGAGCTTCGCGACCTAAACCGCATCCTGGTTAAGCTTGGCGTAAACCGCCTAAACAGCTCGCGCAGGCCTGCATTTACCGCCATAAAGCAGCTCTACGGCAAGGATAAATTCGAGTGCGACGACATCAGCTTTCTCATCGCGCCGCTTATCAACTCCTCGGGCCGTATGGACGATGCGAGCGTGTCTTTTGAGTTTTTGCGCGCTAAAAATTTAGACCGCGCTTGCGAGTGCCTCGACACCATCGTGAGCTTTAACAACTCGCGCAAGGAGGAGGAGCGCACGCTTTTTGAGTGCTCGCTAAAGGACGTGCGCGAGGACGAACACATCATCGTGACGTGGGGCAGGGGCTGGCACGAGGGCGTCATCGGCATCGTCGCATCGCGTCTGGCAAAGCAGTTTAAAAAGCCCGCCATTGTTTTTAGCATCGACGAAAACCGCGCCAAAGGCAGCGCTAGAAGCGTGGGCAAGCTAGACATCCTCTCGCTCATCGCTAGCCACGAAAATTTACTAGCGGGCTACGGCGGGCATAAGGGGGCAGCGGGCATCGTGATAGATCCGGCAAATTTAGAAGCGTTTAAAAATGCGATAAATAGCTCGTGTATGCTGATGGATTTGCACGAATTTAGCGCGTTTGACGAGCCTCTAGGCGAGATAGAAGCCGGTGAAGTGGACTTTGAGCTACTTGAAATTTTGGAGCATTTCGAGCCCTACGGACAGAAAAATCCGCGCCCGCTCTTTGAGATCAAATCCGCCGTCGTCAAAAACAAAAAACTAATCGGCAGGGAGCAAAATCACCTAAAGCTCATCCTGCAAAAAGACGGCAAGTGCCTTGAAGCGCTGTTTTTTAACTTCACTCGCGAGCCGCATGCAGGCGAGAGCATAGACCTAGTTTTTTCGGTATCGAAAAACTCGTTTCGAGGACTAGTCACGCCGCAGCTACTGGTAAAAGAGATATCGTAAATTCGGCTCGCTTTGCTTGGAATAAATTTAGAGATTTTTCGGCGGTAAATTTATGGCTAAATCTAAACAAATAAAAAATAAATCTAGTAAAAAGAAAACTATTTTTAGTCAGTTAATAACCTATGATATTTTATTTTATACGTTTATCGCTATCGTCGCCGTTATCCTCTATATCATTAGCACGTTTACTCATAGCAAGAAAAAGATAGTCTGCGAAGAACAGCCGCCCGAAGTCATGCTAGCAGCACTCAGAGAAGGTACGCCGGACGCGATAAAAGAGGCAATGAAAAAGGTAAACTGTAGAGAAGTAGAAGTATACAGGCATTCTCGACATAAAAGATTTTTCTCAAGAAGAATGCGCTAAGTAAATTTAAATTTAATATTAACATTTAAATTTGCGCTTAAATTCGGCAAAGCTGCGCGATGATTTTTTAAATCGCATCGCAAAACGGCAGTTTATCGCAAATAAAATAGAAATTTAAAAACCTACGAGTCAAATTTAGAGTCTTGTAAAATTTATTTTTGATATTTGCCGTCTTATTTAAGGCGTGACTCTAGTTTTATATCGAATTTAAAAGCAAAATGCCGCAATTTAAACACGCAATCGTCATCACGGGTAGTATCGGCAGCGGCAAAAGCACGGTTTGCAAGCTGCTTGCTGGGTTTGGACTTGAGATCATCGACGCGGACTCTATCGCTCACGAACGGCTAAATTTATGCGCGAGCGAGGTCGCGGCGGAGTTTGAAGACGAGGTTTTAAGCGGAGGCGAGGCGCAAAGGCTTGTATTTGCGAGGGTTTATTTTGCGCAGCCTGCGTTTTTACTGCTTGACGAGGCGACTTCGGCGCTTGATAGCGCACTGGCAAAAGAGCTTTTAGCTCAGCTAAAGCGCGATTTTCCGTACCCTTGACTTTAAAAAAACGATACAATTTTCTACAAATTTATTAGCAGGAGAAAAGATGAAAAGGTTTTATTTTCATTGATTTTAGGCGCGTTCATACTAATCGGCTGCGGAAGCGACGAGGCAAAAACGCCCGAGGAATTGGGCGCAATAGTCGTAAAAACCATCAAAAATAACCCGGCAGGTATTGCGTTTTGATTAAGACTAACGGCAAAGACGAGCAGGATAAAATAGCAAAAAAGATAGAAAATGAGCTAGAAAAAAATAAATCGGATAAGATACTTGACGCATCCGTTTATAGGATAGACGTGCTGGGCCCTAGACATGCCGAGCTTGCGATTAAAGTACAATTTTCAAGCGGAGAGAGGATTCGTAGATTTAATATTGAAAAATTTGACGAGATTTGGTATTTAAAAAATCCGTTTTAAAATTTAAATCGGGAGCCAAATCGCCCAAAAATTATTTAAAAGCAATCTTTGCTTTTTAAGTCCGGCGATAAAGCGCAAATAGCTAAATCTCGGCGGCACGCAGCATTAATGCGCGCTATCCGTAAGTGGCAAAAGTCGCGTTTTGGGGCGAGTTGGCGTCGGCTAAGCTTGCTAGGATTGCGCCAAAAAGCAAAACGTTAAAAGCTACGATTAAAATTTCAGTGATTTAAAATTTTAAGCCCTTTTAAAAATGCAAATTTAACCGCAGCGTCGCTTTCAAAAGATTTTGCGTCAAATCCCTGCGAGGAGGTAGTAAATTTATCGTAAAGTTTGTAAAATCTGCCTCTATACGAGCAGTCGTTTAAAAATACGTTAAAAAACGCCTCCGCAGCGTCCCTACCGCCAAAATAAAACACGAAAAAAATCGGATATAACTCAGTATCTTTTAAATTCGGGTTAAATTTGGTCCCGCGCCGCGACATAAATTCTACTGCCTTTTGCTTGTCCTCAAACAGCTCAAAAATAGGCAGTGCGTAGTCCTTGATAGCCGCGCTAATCTCGCACACGCTAGGCTCAAAGCCGGCACCCACGAGCTGCCAGTCGCCAAACTGTTTGTGCGGCGTGAGATAGCCCAGCTGCTTGGCAAACACTAGATCAGTCGCGTAGGGTAGCTCCTCTTGCATCAGTTTTTTTAGGCTTTTGCAGTAGATCGCGACGTGCGGCAGGATCTCCACGCTACCCTCGTGATTATGCATGCTTGACTGAAAATAAATCTCAAACCAAACGTCCTTGTCGGCGCTTTTTTTACTTAGTTTTTGCCCTTTTTGCGTGGGTTTAAAGTCTGCAAAATTCGCCGCGATTTCATTGCAGCCGTTTAAAAATATCTCTCGCGGAGTCATGATTTTGCTTTAAATTTCTCGTTTAAATTCGGGCGTTTTACCATCTGCTACGTAGTTTAGCCTAGCTTGCACGATCTTTTGCATCGCTTGGTTTTTCTTATTTTTAGCTAAAATTTGCAGCCTCCTTTTGCCGATGCGTTTGTCGGCGGCCTTTAGGATATTTGCAAGCCCCCATTCATCGGCATCAAAATGCTTTTTAAACAGCTCATCTTTGGGCGTGTCGATATATTCGCGGATAAGCTCGCCGATGCCGCTATCGTAAGGATAAAATTTCGCTAGAGGAGCGCCATAGGGCGCTAGGCTTTTTATGCGGCCGTCTTTTAGCGCGAAATCCTTCGGGTAATCAAAAATAATCTCGCCCGCAAGCGTGATAAAATATCGCGGCAAATCAGTGCCGCCGCGCCTACTTTGCATCCTATAAACCGCGCAATGTATCTGAAAATCGATGCTCTCGTCCACGAGTTCGTAAAACCGTTTTTGAAGCTTGCTCCAACGTTTCATTTTTGCCCTTTATTTCGTTTTTTATGTCGATTAGTGCGCCGTAGCGTATGATAGCACGCAACTATAAAATGTATCTTTACCAAAATATAAATTTTAACTAAATATTTTCAAAATGCAACCGAGCGGACGGCGGGGCAAATTTTCAGTCCTGCTTAGCGGCTAAACGTACGCTAGCTCTATTCGTCTAAACCGACCGCTTTTAAAGCATAAATTTATCCTAGCTTTTTTAATGGCTTTTGCAAGATTTTGGGCAAGGCAGTTAAATTTGCTTACAGTCTTTGCTTTCAAGTTTTACTCGAATCAACTCTCTATCTTTTATATAATAAACAAAATCGACGCCGTCAGCTATCTCGCGCACGGCCTTTAACCGCGTATCCTCGCAAAATTCTTTTTTAAGTTCCTTTGTTTGCTCCTCTTTTAGCTCGGCGATATCTTTATCATTTAGTGCGTTTTCATCCATTTCTAGCCCTTTACCGATCACATAATGATAAACAAAACGGCGGTTTTCGCAGACGATTTTTTCTAGCGTATTTATCTCATCTAGTTTGCTTGGAAGGCCTGAATTTAGTCGTGCTAGCATCTCTTTTACGTTTGACGCTTCGCATAGGTTTTCTTTCATTTGTTCTTTTGTGTATTCTACTTTACTGCCTATAAAAACTTCTACGCCGATCCAGATCGCGACGGCAAT
Source organism: uncultured Campylobacter sp. (assembly GCA_963525315.1). Lineage (GTDB taxonomy): Bacteria > Campylobacterota > Campylobacteria > Campylobacterales > Campylobacteraceae > Campylobacter_A. The sequence continues at coordinate 7,711 of CAURKB010000006.1, forward strand.
GCCTAAAATAATAAATAAAATTTTGTTGAGTTTGTTTAGGTTTTGATTTAGTTTTTGTATATCCATTTTTACTCCTTAAATTTAGGACGTTATCTTATCAAAAAAACGAAAAATAAAAATTAAGATTTTGAGCAAAATTTGTTTTATTGCGACTTGTTAGAAACAATAAAATTTAATTAAAAGTAAAGAATGAAAGAAAAAGGAGCGGGAAACCGCTCCTGGGTATTATAAAGCAGCCTTTGCTTTTGAAGCTAGCTCGCTGAAAGCTTTTGCGTCATTCATAGCTAGATCGGCTAAGATTTTTCTATCAAGCTCGATATTTGCTTTTTTAAGTCCCGCGATAAAGCGCGAATAGCTAATGTCGTTTAGGCGGCACGCAGCATTGATGCGCACTATCCACAAGCGGCGGAAGTCGCGTTTCTTGCGGCGTCTGTCGCGGTAAGCATAGACCAAACTTCTTTCTAATTGCTCTTTAGCTTTTCTAAAGTGTTTGTGTCTAGCGCTGAAAAAACCTCTAGCTAGTTTTAAAACTTTTTTATGGCGTCTTCTTCTAACTACGCCTGTTTTTACTCTTGCCATATTTATCCTTTTACAAATCGGCGCTCACTGAGTGAGTCTTGCCCCAAATTCGGGGGAGTTTGGAATGACTTTTCGTCAAAAACTTAAATTCCGAGCATCGCTTTGACGCTTGCGACGTTTGTGCTGTCTACGTATTGAGGCGAGCGTAAATCTCTCTTGCGGTTGCGAGATTTTTTAGTCAAAATGTGGCTTCTAAAAGCAGAGCCTCTTTTGATCTTGTTTTTGCCCACTTTAAAACGTTTAGCAGCGCCGCGAACTGTCTTCATCTTAGGCATACTAATCCTTTTAAAATTTCTTTTACGCCTTACGCGTAAGATTGGGATTATACCCAAAATTCCTTTAATAAAATTAAATTTGAAGGCGCGCGCGTCAAAATACAAAACAAATTTATAATACAATCTTGAAAGTAGCTTAAATTTTAGATTTAATTAATATTTTTAGTCCTATAATTTCATTTAGATTTATTATCTCAAATCAAGGAGTAACGATGAAGATAAAGTTTCTCGCCTCTGCGGCGGCAATAAGCGCTATGTTTTGCGCAAACGCGCTTGCTTGCACGACTATTTTGGTTGGAGAGGGAGCCTCAGACGACGGCTCGATGTTGATAGCTAGGAGTGCCGATAGCAAGGCGATAAAGGCGCAGGTGTTTTTGATACATCCCAAAAAAAACCAATCAAAAAGGCGTCCACAGCTCAAAGGCGCATGACGGGGCAAATGATTTCACCTATCCGCTGCCAAAAGAGGGCATGAGATACACGACGATAGCAAACTCCCACACCAAGCTTCACGGCGCGGTCGACTACAATGACGCTGGCGTTGGCATCAGCGGCACCGAGACCATATATGCTAAAGACGAACTGCTAAAAATCGATCCGTATAATGAAGCTACAGGCATCACGGAGGACGATATACCGGACGTCTTGCTACCTCGTATGAAAAGCGCGGCGCAGGGCGTGAAGCTGCTCGGCGAGATCGTAGAAACTACGGGTGCGGGAGAGGGTTTTGGCGTAGTGTTCGTGGATAAAAACGAGCTTTGGTACTTTGAAACGGGCACGGGTCATCACTGGATGGCGGTTAAGCTACCAAAAGACGAATACTTCGTCTCCGCAAATCAGGGCAGACTACAAAATTACAAAGAAAACGATCCAAATTTCATGGGGTCAAAGAATTTGATCAAATTTGCCGAGGATAACGGCGCCTACGATCCGGCAAAAGACGGCGAATTTCAGTTTACGAAAGCCTACACCAGAGACGACGAGAGGGATATGACCTACAACTATCCGCGCGTTTGCTGGGTGCAGCAGATGTTTAATCCCGAGCTAAAAGACAAGCAGACCCTTGACGGCGGTAACTATCCGGTATTTTTAAAACCGGCTAAAAAGCTAAGCGTGCAGGATCTAAAAACCGCGCTCAGATCCCACTACGACGGCACGCCGTACGATAACTACTCCAGCAAAGACGAAAATCAAAAAAACATCTACCGCGCCGTGAGCGTCTTTAGAACCTACGAGTCGCACGTGATGCAGGTGCGCCCGTGGCTACCGCAAGAGATCGGCAGAGTGACCTACGTGGCGCTTGGCATGTCTGATCTTGGCGTTTATTTGCCGTATTACTACGGGCTGGATAAATTTATCGACGGCTACGACAAAGGCTCGTATAAAGCCGACGATGAGTCGATTTATTGGACGTATAGAAAGCTACAAACTCTCGTGATGATGGATTACGATAAGTATTCGCCGGTCGTGAAAAAGGCCTACAAAGAGTTTGAGGACGCGCTCGCGGTCAGACAGGCTAAATTTGAGGACGAATACGTCAAACTCTACAAAAAAGATAAAGCCAAAGCAAACAAGCTGCTAAACGAATTTTCGATAAATATGATGAAGGAAGCCAAGGCTTTAACTCGTAATCTGACTAACGAAATCTTTACGATGCTAACGGACGACACCGACGCCAAGCTAAAATCGCTAAACAAAGGCAAAAAAGACTAGGCAAATTTAAGAGGCGGGCGACGGCCTGCCTTATTTGTTTTGCGATAGGCGCTATTACCGACAAGCTAGGCTAAATTTAGCGGCTAATTTTATTCGCGTAAATTTAGCCGCAGATTTTAGGCATTAAATTTAATCCGAAATTTAGCCGAAATTTCCGACTCCTTTACCGATTTATTACGATTTCTAGTTAAAATCGCAGTGAAAAAAATCAAAAGGAAATCCAATGGAAAACAAAATCATGGATAGCGTCAGAGGCGGCTTTTGGACGAAGCCAGTCATCATTTTCGTCTTGCTTTTGCTGCTACTTATCCCGCTAGGTTTCATTAGCTCGATGATCTCTGACCGCGCCTACGTCAAGCGCACCGCCGAGGAGTCCATCATGCAGCCAGTCGGCGGCGAGCTTAGGATCGAAGGCGTTTTGATCTCGGTGCCGTACAAAAAACAAGCGGCCGTCTATAACGAAAACGGCGTACCTACGGTATCGCAGACTACCGAGCAAATCATGATAGCGCCTCAGTCTTATGAGCTATCGACCCAGCTAAATCCGCAGTATCTAAAGCGCGGTATCTTTAGCGTGCCCGTTTTTAACGGCGAAGTCGCGCTAAAAGCCAAATTTGCCCCGCTAAATTTCGAGCAGCTAAATATCGCGGAAAGCGACGTTTTACTAAGCGAGGCGACGCTGATTTTAGGCGTAGGCAGCAAAAAGACCTTTACCGCATTTCCCGCGCTAAAAGCAAACGGGCAGGATCTCGCGCAGTCTTTTGCGCCGCCTAAATACTCGCCCTTTGCCCAAAGCGTCCACTACAAGCTACCCGCAAATTTAGCAAGCGGCGGCTTTGAGCTAGCGGGCGCGCTATCTATGCAGGGCGGGCAGAGCGCTAGCTTCGTTCCCGTCGGGCAGGATAATAAATTTGACGTAAAATCCTCGTGGAGTTCGCCGTCTTTTAGCGGCGGCTGGCTGCCTAAATCGCGCGAAGTCACAAGCAGCGGCTTTAACGCGCAGTGGGAGATCTCGGGCCTTAGCACCGGCGTTCCGCAGGCGTGGATCATGGACGGCAGGCGCGATATACGGTTTGAGGGCGTCGAGGCTAGCTTCATCAGCCCCGTAAACAACTACTCGCTCATCGCGCGCTGCGTGACGTACGCGATCTTGTTTCTAGCGGTGCCGTTTTTGGCGATATTTTTGTGCGAAATTTACAGCCGCGTGCGCATCCACCCGATCCAGTACCTACTCATCGGGGTCGCCGACGTGCTGTTTTACCTACTCGTGCTATCGTTTTCCGAGCATATCAGCTTCCTAGCCAGCTACCTCATCGCGGCCGCAGCCGTGTGCGCGACGATACTTTTCTACGGCTCGGCGATCTTTCGGGCGCGCAAATGGGGCGTATTTATCGCGCTCGTACACGGGGTTAGCTACTGCTTGCTCTACGGTATCCTGCAGTCTGAGGACTACGCGCTTTTGATGGGCAGCGTGATGATATTTGCGGTGATAGCGCTTGTTATGTATTTGACCAGGAAGATAGATTGGTACGAAAACGGGCTGAAAATTTAGCTTTTCGGCTTGTCTTTTGAGCGCTTTTTGCGGATTTCGTTAAAATTTGACTCGATAGGCTACATGCCTTATCTTCGTCAAATTTTAACTTCAAAACCCCAAAAATCATCTCAAAATACTTCGCCTTGACTCTTTTACGCTCAAATTTGAAGTCAAATTTGCAAATTTGAGCCGCCGAGACCTGCACCCTGAAAATGTCAAATTTAAACTCGCGACGCTTTGCCTCGCAACTGCTAGCAGAGCGCAATTCAAGCCCCGCCCCCCCCTTTTTTTACGCAAAGAAATCTAACTCGCAATACCAAATTTGGCATTTTAAAGGTGCGGGCCTCGATGCGTAAATTTGGATTCAAATTTATTCAAAATCGGGTCCGTCGCAAATTTACGGCAAGCGATTTGCGCGCGTATTTTACCGCCTTTGTCAGGAAGCAGGCCGAATTTATAACCGCGAAAGCAAAAAGCGGTAAAATGCGCTAAAAAAGGAAAATTTATAAAATGAGCGAAAATTTACAAAATAGCAGTGTGGGCGGGTTGATTTTGGGTATAGAAAGCAGCTGCGACGACAGCTCGGTGGCTCTGCTCGATATAGAAACGCTGGAGCTAAAATTTCACAAAAAAATCTCGCAAGATGCTGAGCATTGCGCATTTGGCGGAGTGGTACCGGAGCTTGCCGCGCGCTTGCATACGGCCGCGCTGCCTAAAATTTTAGAGCAGATCAAGCCCGAGCTAGCGCACGTCAAAGCCGTCGCCGTCACGAACGAGCCCGGGCTATCCGTGAGCCTAGTGGGTGGCGTCGCGATGGCAAAGGCGCTCGCCTCGTCGCTGCGCGTGCCGCTAATCGCAGTAAATCATCTCGCGGGGCACGTGTATTCGCTATTTTTGTCACAGGAGGCGCGGCTGCCCGCGGGCGTGCTGCTAGTTAGCGGCGGGCACACTATGGTGCTAGATATCGGTGCGGACGGGGCTGTGGGCGTACTGGCTGCCACGATGGACGATAGCTTCGGCGAGAGCTTTGACAAGGTCGCAAAGATGCTGGGGCTTGGGTATCCGGGCGGCGTAGCGGTCGAAAAAGCGGCAAAGAGCGGGCGCGAGAGGTTTAAATTTACCGTGCCGCTGCTTGGCGACGCGCGCACGGCGTATAGCTTCTCGGGGCTAAAAAATCAAGTCCGCGTCGAAACCGAAAAGCTCGCCGCAAGCGGGAATTTGGGCGCGCAGGAGATCGCCGATATCTGCTTTGCCTTTGAAAATACCGCTTGCAAGCATATCTTAAACAAGCTAGAAAAGATATTTGCCCAGCGTAAATTTGAGCGTTTCGGCGTCGTGGGCGGAGCAAGCGCGAATCTAAATCTGCGCTCCCGCCTGCAAGCTTTGTGCGAGAAGTATGGCTGCGAGCTCATCTGCGCGCCGCTGGAGTTTTGCTCCGATAATGCCGCGATGATCGCGCGCGCAGGACGCGAAAAATACCTGCGCGGCGAGTTTGCGGGGCTTGATCTGCAGGCAAGTCCTAGAAGCGAGCTAACGAGGATTTAGATTCGGCTTTTGGCTAAAATTTGCTTTTTAGCTCAAATTCGGCGACTTCTATCGTCAAATTTTATTTGCGCGAGACGCTTAAATTTGTAATGCGGCGAGTCGTCTTTTGGTTTATAAATTTAGCCCTTTTATCGCTCGTAAAATTTCATCCTCGAGGGCTAAAAAATCCTTTGCGATGACGATAAATTCGTTATTTTTTAGCGAGGCGGCGTCGTAGATCGGGGCTTTGAGCGTTGCTAGATCGATCATCTTTGCGCCCGCGCCCGCAGCGATAATCTCGCCCGCGGCGTTGTCCCAGATAGAGCTTGGCGAGTAGCGCATGTAAGCGCCCGCGAGATTTTCGGCGATGCGGCAGTATTTGATCGCCGAACTTAGCCGAGCGATGTCCAAATTTAGCGCGCTTGCGAGCTTGCCGGCCGTTACGTTTTTGCCGCGTTTGCCGCTGATTATCGTTTGCGGTGCGCGTTCTTTTACGGCTAGAGTTTGCGGGATAAACGCGCCGTTTTTATAGAGCTCTTTTTGCGTTCGTTCACCCTTTGCCGCGCTATAAATTTCGCCGGTAACGGGCACATAGATGACGCCAAGAACCGGGCGACCGTCTTCTATGAGCGCGATGCAGACGCAAAACTCGCCGCTACCCTCGATAAAATCCTTCGTGCCGTCTAGCGGATCGATGAGCCAAAACGTCCGCGCGGACTCGCCCAAAATCTTTTCCTCCGAGCAAATTTGGATTTGCGAGCTTTTTAGTGTTTCAAATATCGCAGCGTTTGCCGCAAGATCGGCCGAGGTCACGGGCGAATGATCGGTTTTTAAATTTACTTCGAAATCCCGGCAGTTTTGGCTGCATGTGCTTTCGGGTAAAGTCGAGCGAGCTGCTAAAATCTCGTCGTCAAAGCCCTTGTGGGCGTAAAATTTCATTATCTCGTCGCCTGCTTTTAGAGCCGCAAGCTTGGCTAGGTTTAGTAAATTTTGCATTTTGGTTTCTTTTAAAAAGGCTCGTCTTTTGAGCGTCTTTGAATGACGAAAATTTCCGCACAACATTCAAATCCATCTCAAAATACTTCGCCTTGTCGTTTTGTGTTCAAATTTAAAGTCAAATTCGCGAATAGACCCGCACCTTGAAAATATAAATTTTTACCTTAGTTTAAATAGTCAAGGCGCCGTATTTTTTCTTTAGACGAGGCGGAAATGAGCCGAGCGAGGGCGCGTATATGAAATACGTAACCGAGCTTCGGCGAAATTTCTAACGATGTATAAAGGAAAAAGACAAGCCGCCAAATTTAAAATTATTTCGGCGTCCTGTTCGTCTCGCCCACGTATAGCTGCCTCGGCCTCACGATCTTTATACTCTCCTGCTCTTTTAGCTCTATCCACTGACTGATCCAGCCCGGGATCCTGCCGATGACGAAAATAACCGCAAACATATCGTTTGGTATACTAAGCGCCTTTAAAATCAGTCCCGAGTAAAAATCGACGTTCGGGTAGAGGTTGCGCGAGATGAAATACTCGTCGTTTAGCGCGATCTCCTCGATCTTTTTGGCGATTTTTAGAAGCTCGGTGTTTATGCCGATCTCGTCAAAGAGCTTATCACACATAGATTTTAGCACCTTGGCGCGCGGATCAAAGTTTTTATACACGCGGTGACCAAAGCCCATCAGCCTAAACGGATCGTTTTTGTCTTTGGCGCGAGCGATGTATTTATCGACGTTTTCTACCGAGCCGATTTGCTCTAGCTGACGGATGACGCCTTCGTTTGCGCCGCCGTGAGCCCAGCCCCACAGCGCTCCGATACCCGCGGCGATACACGCATACGGGTGCGCGTGCGTCGAGCCTACGGTGCGAACGGTCGTCGTGGAGGCGTTTTGCTCGTGGTCGGCGTGTAGCATAAAGACCGTATCTAGCGCCTTAACTTCGATAGGTTTTAGATCCACGTGCTCGTACGGATAGGCTCTCATCATGTAGAGGAAATTTTCCGTAAAGCCGCGGTCTAAATTTGGATAAATGATCGGCAGGCCGCGCGAAAATCTATAAGAAAATGCCGCAATAGTCGGGATTTTGGCGATTATTCGCATCGCCATCTCGTGGTACTCCTCGGGCTTATCCATGTTTAGGTGATCAAAGTAAAACGCAGAAAGCGCCGAGACCGCCGCCTGCAAGATCGCCATCGGGTGCGCCTTGTCCGGGAAAGCGTCGAAAATTTTCATCATGCCCTCGTGGATGAAACTGCGTTTTTTAAGCTCGAGTTTAAATTCGTCGTATTGCTTTTTGTTCGGCAGCTCTTTATTTAGCAGCAGATACGCCACGTCGATGAAGGTTTTGTTTTCCGCTAGATACGCGATGTCGTAGCCGCGGTACATCAGCTCGCCTTTTAGCCCGTCGATATAAGTGATGCTAGAGCGGCACATCGCCGTCGAGGTATATCCGCGGTCAAACGTAAACATCCCCGTATCGCTAAAAAAGGTCGAGATGTCGATGACGTCGGGCCCCATCGTACCGTGTAGTATCGGAAAGTCGTAGCTTTTGCCGTTTCTGTTGTCTGTTAGCGTAACCGTATCGCTCATTTTGGCTCCTTTTGCAAATTTTTATTTTCGTAGCTCATTAGGATTTTGATACAAATCGTTACTATTATAGCCTGAGTTAGGCTCGCTAGTATGAAAGAGAAGTAAAAATTTTCATTTATACCGCCTGATTTGTAGGCTATGGTAGCAACCGCGATTAGAAGCGTTAGCGGCATCGAGTGCGAAAGTGCGTAAAGAAGGGTTTTGCGAAAGCCTAGCAAATTTAAAAACACGCTCGCGCTCACGGCTCTAAACAAAGTCATAACTGTTACGATTAGTAGCGCATCCCTAACCACTCCGTCTATAAAAATAGCATTTAACTTAAACGTCGAGCCGATATGAACGAAAAAAGTCGGCACCAAAAATCCAAAACCGAAACTCGCAAGCTTATGCGGCAGGTCTTTTTTATGATCAAAAAAGGTCGCTATAAAGGTTCCTGCTACAAAAGCACCAAATGCAATCTCTAAATTTAGGTAAAGCATAAGCGCGATGATGCTAAAAAACAGCGCCATGCACAAACGAATGTCTTTTTCGGCATTATCGTAGTGAGGCATCAAGATGACGCGCAGCTGCGGATACCACCAAAATAGTACGTTTAGCGCCTTAAACGCGCCCGCGCTAAGCGCCAAAAAGCCGCCCAGATATAGCGTCGTGAGCGCAAGCTCGCTACCGGCGCCAAATTTCATATACGCTCCGACGAAAGTAAGCGCGGCGATGCTAACGACCTCTCCGATGGAGCCTACGAGCATGCCTAAATTTAGCCAATCTTTATCCTTGCCGTACTCTTTAAAAAGCGTAAAAATCATCCCCACGCTCATCAAAGGAATTATCAAGATAAACAGCTTGTCGATATTAAACGCAAAGGTAGTAAATGCCGAAAGCGCGTAAAGAATAGCGATATATAAGAGTCCGAACTTTAAAATTTTCTTATCGGTGGTAAAAAATATCTTTAGATCAACCTCGGTGCCCGCCAAAAACATCAGGTAAAAAAATCCCACTTCGCTCACGATTTTAAACATTTCATTATGACCTATGAGCCCTAGGTATCCTGCGAGCGCGCCTAAAATAATCTCCACGGGCGCGATAGGGATGCGTAAAATTTTAGAAAAATACGGCGATGAAAAAACGATAAGAGCTAGAACGATAAGAATACTTAGTCCGTCGGTTTGCAAATTTATCCTTTCTAAAAATGCGCGATTATAGCTTAAGCTTCGTTACGGTTTGATAAATTTGCGCTAATTAAGAAGACTGCTTTGGACTAAATTTTAGGATTTGGGCTTTGAAATTTACGGCAGATACCAAGAGTAAAATAGCCGAGCGCACACTCGGCTAAAATTCACTTTTAAAAAAGGCTCTCGCCTTTAGACAAACTTATTTGAAGAGATTTGATTAAGGCTATCTTAACCCAAAAATCGCAAGCAAAGCCCCTAGCCGTAAGTAAATTTGTTAGGCTAGGAACTCATATAAATTTACGCTACGTGGGGTTGCCCCCCGCTTCGCGTAGAAATTTTAAGTTTTTCCGGTTCCGTAAAGCCTAAACGGCTTTACTTCACCTAGAAACGTTTTAATACTACTGAAGTAGTCTCAAGACATTTTGCTGAACGGAGTTAGCTTGACTCATAGCGTAACTTCCTGATTGAGCAAGGATGTTAAACTTAGAGAAGTTTGCGCTCTCGCTAGCGAAATCAACGTCTCTGATTTGAGATTCGGCTGATTTTACGTTTACTTGAGTAACCGTGATGTTGTTTACGGTTGCGACAAGCTGATTTTGAACAGAACCTAGGTCAGAGCGGATCTGGTCAAGAGTTTTTTGAGCAGATTCAGCGATATCCATAACAGCCATAGCGCCGCGCAAGGTCATAACGCCCGCCGCTTGATTTACGCTTAGCTCTTTACTCATTCTTGAAAAGCCCATAGCAGTAGCTACTTTTTTATCTATTTGGCCGCGAACGTCTCTTAGAGAAACAGACTGTTGCTGACCGCCGGCTGCAGAAAATGCATCTTTACTTAGATTAAGTTTAGTAGTTCCGCCGATTTTTATATCGCGTCCATCCAAGCGAACTAGATTCAAACGACCTACGAAACCTTTGGTTAATGCAGCTGTTCCCTTACCTAGACCTTTTGAAAGGTCGCCGCCTTTTACTTGTATGCCTCGACCGTCGCGGCTAGTTAAGACCATAGTTCCGGTTTCTGCGTCTACTGAAGCCTCTACGCCGGTTTGGTCTTTTACTTTATTGATAGCATTTACTAGAGCGCCGTTGCTGTCGTTTGCTTTTACGTCAAGGTCGCCTATTTTTACGCCGTTGATAGAAAGGCTCTTGATAAGTCCTCCCGGTATCGCTACTGATGCCGTACCTCTCCAAGTTACGTCAAACGTAGCTCTAACGCCCGTTTTATTCGCTACTTTATTGATATTTTCAGCTAGCGCGCCTATACCTTGACCCAAACCGGTTCCTATAGTAGCTTTAGCTACGCCAACATCGTTTACGCCATCTACGTTTAAAAATTTCATATCGACGACGTTTGCAGAAGCTTTAGAAAAAGGACTCGCAAGCGTCAATAGTTTTGAACTCTCAAATCTCGTTAGACCGATCTTATCTGACGTAGTAGCGCCGATAGAAGCCTTAACTGTTTGGTTTGAGTAAGCGCCGATTTGGAATTCTTTGTTAGAGAATGTTCCGTTTAGTAGCTGCTGACCGTTGAAAGACGTTGTATTACCGATGTTGTCTAGCTCTTCCATTAGGCGAACTATATCAGCTTGCAAAGCTTGACGAGAATCCATCGTTTGACCGTCTTGGGCTGACTGAGTAGCTTTTACCTTGATAGTATCAAGAATTTTTAGCTGCTCGTCCATAGCTTTATCGGCTACTTGGATGATACCGATAGCGTCGTTACCGTTGTTGATAGCTTGACCAAGCGCGCTAGCTTGGCTTCTTAGGCTATCAGCGATAGCAAGACCGGAAGCGTCGTCTGCTGCAGTTTGGATTCTCAAACCTGAGCTAAGTTTACCCAAAGAAAGAGAAAGGTTGCGGTTGTTACCGACTGCGTTTGCGTGTGTGTTTAGAGCGTTTACATTCGTGTTAATACGAAAACTCATTGTAAATCCTTTTAAGTTTAATTACGACTTCTTGTCGTTCAAAAACTATATCGGACGAAATCAAAAAAACTTTAGAGAAAAAGAAAAAAAATTGTAAAAATTTTAAATTTGACGAGAAAACCCTCGAAAAATCGGGCGCGGTGCAGATTAAACAAACCAAAACGCTCGCAACCGTATGCGCAGCGCGATTTAAATCCCAAGCCCTTTATAATAAACTTGCAACGCCAAATTTAGCACCTTAAAGATTCGGGTCTCGGCGAGTAAAATTTAGAATTTGGGCAAATTGCGGCGCCTAGATAACAAAACCCGAGGCAAACGAAAACGCTAAAAAACGCGTTTAAAAATGCTGCCGAAATTTGTCCCGAGCTAAACAAGAGTAAATTTTGCGTCAGTGGCAAAGCGTCGCGAAGCTAAACCCGCGCGCCTTAAACTCGGCGATATCGCAGCTAGCGACCTCGCCCTTAGTCGTGAGGTAGTCGCCGATGACGACGGCGGAGACGCCGTGATCAAAGATCTCATATTGGCGTTCGCCTAAAATTTTCTCGCGACCACCTGCGATCATCACGCGAGCGTTAGGTAGCGCGCGGACAGTGTCGTCGATGATTTTTAGCGCCTCGTCCGCTCCCATAGGCGGCCGCTTGACGCGTAGCGCGTCATTTGGGATAAAGAAATTTATCGGGCTAGAAAAGGGGTCAAGCTTGGCAAGACTAGCTTGCAGGCTCGCGCGGTCGGCTTCGCTCTCGCCAAGGCCGTAAATGCCGCCGGTGCAGAGCATTAGCCCCGCTTCTTTGGCGGCGATGTTGGTTTGCCAGCGCTCGTCCCAGCTATGCGTCGAGCAAATTTGCGGGAAAAACTCGCGCGAGGTTTCTAGGTTGTGGTTGTAGCTAAACACGCCCGCGCTTTTTAGCTCTTTTAGCTGCGGTAGCGTCGCCATGCCGTTGCAAGCGATCAGCATGAGGCTAGGCACTTCTTTATTTACGGCGCGCGCAAGGCGGGCGATCTCCTCGGTCTTTTTGTCCGTGAGTCTTGCGCCGCTGGTGACTAGGCAAAAGCCTAGCGCGTGGTTTGCCGCCGCGATCTTGGCCTCGGCGACTACTTGCTCGGCGGATTTAATTTTGTATTTTTCGATATCGGCGTTTATTTTCGCGCTTTGCGTGCAGTAGCCGCAGTCCTCGGAGCAGTTGCCCGAACTCACCGAGCAAATGGCGCATAACATAATAGTTTTCATTAGATTATTCCTTTTTTAGCGGCTTGTCTCGCGAGCACTTTTCCGAGATTTCGCAAAATTTTCGCTCCGCAGGCTATATGCCTAGCGCACGCTCAATTTTGCTTCAAAACTCGAAAAATCATCTCGCGATACTTTGCCTTATCGTTTTTATGTTTAAATTTAAAATTTATGACCTGCAATCTATAAGGCGAAGCATTTTTGCGTTTAGACGAGGCAGAAATAAGCCGAGCGAGGGCGCATACATATAGTATGTAACCGAGCTTCGGCGAAATTTCTAACGAAGTATAAACCAAAAAGACAAGCCGCCGCTATTGCTCCGCGATTTGTACCTTCTTCTTACACTTCACACACTCGTGAAACGTCCCTTTTTTGAGCTCTTTTTTGATCATATCGCCGCCGCATTCGTCGCATTTTTCGGCGACAGGCTCGTAGTTTGAGACGAAGTCGCATTTTGGGTAGTTTGCGCAGCCGTAAAATTTACCCCTGCGGCTGATGCGCTCGACGATGTCGCCGCCGCATTTTGGACACGGCACGTCGATCTTTTTGAGCTCTTTTTTTGGCTTTGCCGCAGCTTCGCCTTCTTGCGCGCCTTGTTCTGCCTTAGCGATATTGCGCGAGTATTTGCACTTAGGGAAATTTCCGCACGCGATAAACTCGCCGTAGCGTCCCTTTCGCAGTAGTAGTTCGCCGCTGCACTCCGGGCACTTCTCGCCGATCGGAGTGGCGACCTTTTGGCTTTTTATGCCTGTTTTGCCGGCTGAGATTTTATCCATAAATGGATGATAAAAATCGCTCAAAAGCTTTTGCCAGTCGGCTTTGTCTTCAGCGACGTGGTCGAGCTTTTCTTCCATATTTGACGTAAATTCGCTATCTACGATATCGCTAAAATGCTCCTCCAAAACGCCCATCATCGTAAAGGCGATCTCATTTGGCACGAGCTGCTTTTTCTCGACTTTGACGTAGTCGCGAGAGGTCAGCAGCGAGATGGTCGGCGCGTAGGTGCTAGGGCGCCCGATGCCTAGGCTTTCTAGCTTTTTAACGAGCCCTGCCTCCGAGTAGCGAGACGGCGGCTCGGTGAAGTGCTGCGAGCTTTTGATGCTTTGCAGGCTCATTTCGTCTCCGATTTTTAGGTCGGGTAAAATTTTATCCTTATCCATATCGCCGTAAACACGATAAAATCCGTCAAACAGCACCTTGCGGCCGCTTATTTTAAACTCGCCTTTTGCGCCCGCGACGAATACGTTTTGCGTCTGGCTAATGCTAGCGCTCATCTGGCAGGCTAAAAAGCGGTTGTAGATGAGCGTGTAGAGGCGCAATGCGTCTTTTTCTAGATATTGTGCGGCGATAGCGGGCGTGAAGCTAAGATTCGTCGGGCGGATCGCCTCGTGGGCTTCTTGCGCGCCTTTGCTTTTGGTTGCGTAAATTTTAGCCTTTGCCGGCAAGTAGCGTTCGCCGTACTCTTTCTCGATCGTCTCGCGCGCGGCAGCTACGGCCTCTTTGGCGAGATTTAGGCTGTCCGTTCTCATGTAGGTTATCGCGCCCATGAAGCCCTGATGCGTCTGCACGCCTTCGTATAAATTTTGCGCGATCATCATCGTTTTTTTCGGGCTAAAGCCTAGGCGGTTGCTCGCGCTTTGTTGTAGCGTCGAGGTCATAAAAGGCGGCGCGGGCTCGGTTTTGCGCTCTTTGGCTTCGATCTCGCGGACGCTAAATTTGTCGTTTTTTAAATTTTCTACGATAAATTTGGCTCGGTCGCCGTTTGTTATAGTTAGCTTTTCTATCTTTTGCGCTTCAAATTTAACTAGCTCGGCGTCAAGGTCTTTTTTGAAAACCGCGTCGATACTGTGGTATTCGATCGGTTTAAAGTCGCGAATCTCGCGCTCACGGTCTACGATGATTTTTAGGGCTGCGCTTTGCACGCGTCCCGCGCTTAGGCCTTTTTGGATTTTTAAATTTAACAGCGGCGAGAGCTTGTAGCCCACGATTCGGTCCAGCAGGCGACGCGCTTGCTGCGCGTTTACGCTATCCATATTTATAGTGCGCGGGTTTTTTAAAGCGGCCTCGATGGCGCTTTTGGTTATTTCGTGAAACACGATGCGAGGTAGGCTCTCGGGCTTTTTGCCGATAGCTGCGGCGATGTGGTAGGCGATGGCCTCTCCTTCGCGGTCCTCATCGGTCGCGAGGTAGATTTGGTCGGCGCTTTTGGCTAGTTCTTTGATCTCTTTTACGATCGCGGAGTGATCGGCGCTGATCCTATACTCGGGCGTAAATTTTTCACCCTCGATCTTGATACCGAACGCCGTCTTCGGTAGGTCTCTGATATGGCCTTTTGATGCGATGACGTCGTAGTCTTTGCCTAGAAAGTTTTTTATCGTTTTGGCTTTCGCGGGAGATTCCACGATGATTAAGCTTTTCATTAATATAGCCTTTTTATTTTTTTGCGGTAATTGTAGCAAATTTTTCGCCTAAAAACGAAAGAGGGGTGAAAATTTAAACTCGCGCCGGACTTCAGGCGGAGCGAATTTGGCGCGCTTGTAAATTTAAGCCAGGCTACCAAACGGCAAACATCCCCCGCAGCCTAAATTTATCCGCAACCGCGCGAAACGATTCAAGCTCCGCGCAAATTTAACTTAGTACCCGTCAAAATGCTTGGTCTTCGGTAGCACCAAATTTAACGTAATGCCGATGAGCGCGCCAAGCCCCACGCCGCTAAAACTCATCGCGCCAAAATCCAGCACCATGCCGCCGATCGCGCAGACGAAGATAAGCGCGACGATGATCATATTGCGCGGCTCGGCTAGATCCACGCTGTTTTTTATGAGCGTTTCCATGCCCACGCTAGCGATGATACCGAAAAGCAGCAGCATAATGCCGCCGATGACGGGAGCAGGGATTGTGGAGAGCGCGGCGCCGAGCTTACCCACGAAGGCTAGCAGTATCGCCGTAAGCGCGGCAAAGGTCATGATAGCGGGATTATAGGCCTTCGTGATGCTGACCGCGCCCGTGACCTCGGAGTAGGTGGTGTTTGGCGGTCCGCCAAAGCACCCCGCTAGCGACGTCGCGAGTCCATCGCCCAGCAGCGTGCTTTTAAGCCCCGGATTTTTTAGGAAATTTTCCTTCGTGACGTTGCTTATCGCAAGCATATCGCCGATGTGCTCGATCGCGGGCGCGATAGCGATAGGCACCATGTAGATCACGGCTTCGAGCTTAAAAACCGGCGAGGTGAAATTTGGCAGCGCAAACCACGGCGCGTTTAGAATCGGCGTAAAATCCACGATCCCGACAAACAGCGACGCGCAGTATCCCGCCGCGATACCGCAAAGTATCGGCACGAGGCGCAGCATGCCGCGGCCAAACATCATAACTACGATAACCGCCGAGAGCGAGATGAGCGCGATGGTTAGCGACTGAGTCTGCGTATACAGAGCCTCCTTACCCTTACCCATGACCATATTTACGGCTGCTGGCGAGAGGATTAGGCCAATCGTCATGATGACGGGTCCCACGACCACGGGCGGTAAAATTTTATGCAAAAAGCCCTCGCCTTTTAGCCTAATTAGCAAACTCAAAGCCACGTAAAACAGCCCCGCCGCAACCACTCCGCCCATAGTTGCGGCGATGCCCCACTCCTTCACACCAAAGCTAAGCGGCGCGATAAAGGCAAAACTAGACGCGAGAAAGATCGGCGGAACGTTTTTGCGTGTGATTAGCTGAAATAGCAGCGTGCCGATACCAGCCGTAAACAGCGCCACGGACGTATCAAGCCCCGTTAATATCGGCACCAACACGAGTGCGCCAAACGCGACGAATAAAAACTGCACGCCGACGAGAGCGTCTTTGAACCTGAGATTGTAGCCTTCGTATTTTTCCATTTTTTCCTCTTTTTTATTTTGCAGCTTATTTTTTGACTCTTGAAATTTGTGGCATTTGTCTTGTTTGCAGCCAAATTTAAACACAAAGCGATTTTAAAATTCGCAAAATTATAACATATTAGCAAGGATTACGACGACGAAAATGTACCGTTTTAAGCAAATTTTTCGGGCAAATTCTAAATTTGCTCGCCTAGACCCGCACCGCAAAAAGCTAAATTTGGCTTGGTTAAATTTAGCATTGCGCATTAAATTTAGTCTTCTCGTTAAGGGGAAGGCTTGGGCCGCGCTTTGCCTCCTCTTTACGCTTTGCATTCCCAGCTTTAAGAAGCGGTTGCGAGCATAGCGGTCTCTTTTTGTGATGGAGCGCAGCGATGGTAGCGAACATAGTGAAGCTAAGCAAAAGAGTTCCCTTTTTATATCCACCTTTCTCTTTTTCCTGGGAGGCGGAAGGGGTTTCTGCTTACGAAGCGCCGCCTTCCTTTGCGTCGTGCTATGCACTCGCAACTGCCGAAGGCAGACCCTCTTTTCCAAGCCCTCTCTAACCCCACTGCACGTGAGATGTGGCGACATAGCTTTGCTGACGCAAAGCGTCGCAAATTTAAATTTGACGTTTTTAAGGTGCGGGTCTCGGTGGATAAAATTTGCAAATTTAGCAAGATATGGATAGATATTCCAGACAGAATAGGCGTAGTTTAAATAGTTTTTGATTAGGCGCGACGGGAGCATACATATAGTATGTGACCGAGCGCCTTAATCAAAAACTACTTTTAAAATCCGTTCATTTATGGGGAATTATTTCTTTTTCATGTCAAATTTATTTGCCATAAATCCAACTAGTCCCACAAAGAAAAGTCCGCCGCAGATATTTCCCAGCGTAACGGGAACTAGGTTTTTACCGATGAAATTTCCCCAGTTTAGCGCTTCTAGCTTTTCAGCCGTGATGCCGTGCCCTAGAGCCGTAGCCGCAGCGGCTATATCTCCGCCGTTTGCCGCGATGTAGTGAGCTTTAGCGATGATGGCTTCTGTTATGATAAACATATTTGCCACGCAGTGCTCCATAGAGCATGCGACAAACGCGCCGATCATCCACATAATGGCAAAAAATTTGCCCGCTAAGTTGCTCTCGCTGGTCGCAGTCCAGATAGACATACAAACAAACACGTTACAGAATATTCCTCGGATAAATAGCTCGTGAAACGGCGCAGTGACCTTGCCTATGCCTGAGGGTATAAAGTGTTGCAAGATGTAGCCGTCGTATTTTAGCGGTAAGCCAGAGTAGTAGTACATATAGGCAATTAGCGCGCCGCCTACGAAGTTAAAAATCCAAACGATCGCCCAGTAGCTAAAGGTCTTGCCTAAATTTAGCTTGCCTTCATACGCGCTAACGCCGCTTAAAACCGAGCTAGTAAATAGATGTCCGCCGTAAAAAACGACCATCATAAGTCCGCAGCTAAAGGTGATGCCGCCGATAAAATTTGCCAGTCCTATAGACTGCTTTTCAGCCATGCCCACGGTCGAGTGTGCCCAGAAAATATCGCCCATAGCAATCGCCGCGCCCGCCATGATAGCTAGAAAAATAATGCTCACTAACGGAGTATGCGCCTTATGCTCCATCGAATTTGACACCGCTTGCGCGGTTTCTGCAGGATTTAACATGTCCTTCTCCTATTTTAAATTTTTATCTATCTCCAAAATGCGCTCGTAAGCTTTTTGCGCGCTTTTTTTCGCGTTTTCGCTTAAGCCCTCTTTAAAATCAAGCACGTTTTCAAGCAAAACGCTAATGCCTAAAAACAGCGTTTTGGGGCAAATTTTGCGCAGGTAGCTTAAAAGTACGGGCGTGGGCAGGTTGTGCGTCGAGTAGATATAGTCGCGCTCGTTGCTTAGATCAAAAAACTCGATCGCTCCGTCTTTAAACCCGCTCATAGCATCTACTACGACGATGATATCAGGCGCAAATTCGCGAAGCGCGCCAAACTCGTTTTCAGGTACGTCCTGTCCGTAAAATACCCGCCAATCTTTCAAATTCGCCTCGACGATTCGCCCCGTTTCGTTGCCTACGTCGTCGTCGCCGCGCATGGGATTGCCGATGCAGAGTAAAGCCTTTTTCATCCTAAAAGCCCTCCGCGCGCTAAATTTAACCCGTAAGCGTTTGTCCGATTTGAGCTAAATTTCATCAAAAGTCCTTCCTAAGCACCAGATATCCCTCGCGCAGATTTTCAAGCTCTTTTTTTAGCTCGCATTCGCAAAGTTCGGGGATGAGCTTTGCCGCATGCTCTCTAAATATCTCCACTTCAAAATACTTGCTTAAATTTCCCAGCTTAAATTTGACGTATTCGCCGCCGCTAGCTACGATACGCTCAAACTCCTCGTCGGGTATTTCGAGCGTTTTTTCGCTAAAGTCCACCGTCCCCACGCCGTGTCCGACGCAGACGGAAAATAGCTTGATATCTTTTAGCTCTTTTGGCATCTTTTCGTTTTCGTCCATGTGGCGGCGGGCGAGTTTATAGACTCTTATCATCGTTTATCCCAAATTTCTTTTTTAACGTCGATGGCGTTTTGCGTATCGCGTTTTGCTTTGGCGTATTTTAGATAGACGTCGTTGTAAAGTAGCCCCATACACTCGGCGTATCTAGGGTCTTCTTCTTTATGGATAGCCTCTAGCATTACTTTTTTAGTAGCCGCTACGTCGTGGATATTAGGAGAAGTTTTGGCCGCGTCCATATATTTAGCAAACAGCGTCCTGCCGAAGATATAGCTCATCAGCCTTTTTGCCTCGGCTTCCAAATCGCGCTCGAAAAGTATATCGCCTATGATGGACTCTTTTACGGCGGGGGCTTTGCAGTCGTCTTGTTCAAAGCTTCTTTTTTGTAGCTTTTGATCTATGATGCCAAGAGCCATGCCAAGGCCGTATATGACGCTAGCAGGATGCGGAGGACAGCCCGGGATATAGACGTCTACGGGGATAATCTTATCTATACCGCCCCAAACGCTATAAGCGTCGTAAAAGATACCGCCAGTACTGCCGCATGCGCCAAAGGCTACTACGATCTTTGGATCTGGCGCAGCCTCGTAAGCGCGAAGCAGCGGATAATACATCTGGCGCGTAACGGGACCCGTGCAGAGCAAAATATCCGCGTGGCGAGGGTTGGCTACTAGCTTAAAGCCAAAGCGCTCCGGATCCCACATCGGCGTGATAGCGGCGAAAATTTCTATCTCGCAGCCGTTGCAGCTGCCGCAGTCGATGCGGTAGACGCTAAAGCTTCGTTTGATATTTTTTAGATGTTCTAACTTTGCTGTTAGGTCGTTTGCCGTTTTTATATTTTCGGGAACTTGATAAAGGCTCATTTTATCCCCTCCTCTACGTCTTTAGTTATGCGCTCTACGGCTTGGGCTTTTTTGCACTCCGGGCAGATATATAGATAGTCTTTAGCCTCTTCTAGTCTGCCCGGGAGCAAATTTGCCGTGCTAAGCTTTGAAAAAGTATAGTTTATAAGGCGAACGGGCGTATACGGCTTGCCGCAGCATTTGCACTTTTGCATCTCTAGCTCGCCGCGCTGTATTAGCGCGCTTTTGTCAAATTTAACCGCGAGCTCGAAACCCTGGCTTAGGCGCACGCCGCCGGTTGGACAAACCTCGTCGCAGCGTCCGCAAAATATACATCGTCCGCAGTCAAACTGCCATACGAGCTTGTCTTGCTTTTCGTTCATCTTTAGCTCTATGGCGTTGCTAGGGCACGCTACGCCGCACGCCGCGCAGCCTATGCAAAGCTCGTAGGTGTAAAACGGCTGCCCGCGGAAATTTTCTGGCACCTTATAAGGCTCAAACGGATAGGCGTAGGTCGCCTTTCCGTATTTTTCGGTTACGTCAAATAACTTCATCATCTTAAATCCTTTTTGCTAATTTTGCCCGTTTGGCAAAATTTCTTAAGGTCTTTTTCGGTTAAAATTTTGCTCTTTTTGGTATTTACGTCCACTACGGTAACGCGGTCGGTGCAAGAGTAGCACGGATCTAGCGAGCAAACGATGAGCGCCGCGTCGGAAATATTATTCCCGCGGAACTGATAGCGAAGGCTAGGCCAGTTGTTATAAGTAGCCGCGCGGCATCTCCAGCGGAAAACCTTTTGCGCGCTGCCTTGCATGATCCAGTGGACGTTTTCGCCGCGAGGAGCTTCTACGTGTCCGAGGGCGAAATTTTCAGGCTTTATCATCGTTTTTGGATCGATTGATATCGGCGTTTGAGGCATTAGCTCCAAACACTGCCTGATGATATGTATGGACTCTTTTAGCTCGTTATATCTAACGACTTCGCGGCTAAATACGTCTCCGCCGTGCTCTACGTAGACTTTAAATTCGATATTTTTAAAGAAATCGTAAGGGTGGTCGTAGCGGTTGTCGCGCTTTAGACCCGAGCCTCGCATATTAGGGCCCACGGGGCTAAAGTCTCTTGCTACTTGCTTATCTAGCACGCCTACGCCTTTCCAGCGCGCGATTTGGCGTTTATCGTCCATAACCGCGTCCCAAATTTCAGAAATTTGAACGTCGAGCTTGTTTATCATCTCGATGCCCTTTTTTATCTCGTTATCGGTCATATCGCGGCGAAGTCCGCCCATGATGACGTTGCCGTATGTTTTGCGGCCGCCCGTTACTAGCTGGGCTAACTCCATAGAGTACTCGCGCACTCTAAAGATATGCATGAAGGCGTTGTAGTTACCCGTTACCTCGCAAGCTAGACCGATATTTAAAAGATGGCTGTGAAGACGCTCAATCTCAAGACAAATCACGCGGATAGCCTGCGCTCTTAGCGGGATTTCTAGCTTTATAGCTTTTTCGGCCGCTTCTATACACGCAATCGCGTGAGCGTAGCCACAAATTCCGCAGACGCGCTCTGCAAGGTAGCCCATCTGATCGTAATTCATACGGTTTTCGGCTAGCTTTTCCATACCGCGGTGCTGATAAAAGAGGCGGTAGTCCGCGTCTATGATCTCGTCGCCGTCGCAAAATAATCTAAAGTGTCCCGGTTCGTCGCTAGTTACGTGTAAAGGCCCAAGCGGCACGTCGATGACGCTATCGCCTTTTGGAAATAAAAACTCGGTATCGGGCTCATCTTGGTGTGCGACTGGATCTGGGCGGTAGCGATAGTCCATCGCGTCTTTTCTAAGCGGATAAAGACCGTCCGGCCAATCGTCGCTTAGCACCAATCTACGCTTATCTGGCAAGCCCTCGGCTACTAGGCCAAACATATCGTAGGCTTCTCTTTCGTACCAAACGCAAGCAGGCACTAGCGGCGTAACCGACGGAAAAGTCGGATCGACGCCGGGAATTAGCGTTTTAACGGTGATAAAGCACTTATCCTCAGCGGCAAAGTCGTCTTCTTCCGTCATCTTGCCGCCCTCCATAGACAAAGCGTAGTAAAGCGCAAAACAGCCGTTTATAGTCCTCTCGTCGCTAGGTATCATCGTAGAGATGAAACCACCGATATCGTAGTAAAGGGTCTTAACCGCAAGCGGAAGGTCGTTTCTGTCCACTAGGACGGTGATTTGATCGTCGGTTTGGCGGGTTACTTCTAAAACCTTTACCTTTGTTTTTAAAATTTCAACGAATTTATCGCCTCTCATAATAGTTCTCCAGTTATTATCTTAACGCCATTTTCAACCAGCGTATAAAAGTTATCCACGTGCCAAACGCCAAAGATTATAATCAAAGCGCAAAGCAGGATAAGCGGTAAATTTTCTAATATACTCATCTCTTTATTGTGAACGACCGCGCCTTTAGGCTCGCCGAAGCTTGCTAAGTTAAAGTGCGAGAAGTCCGCGATAAAGATGATGGCAAGAGCTATCGCAAATAAAGCGACGCTAAAGTATTGACCGCTATTTACGGCGCCGACGAAGACGTTAAATTCGCTAACGAATATCGCAAACGCGGGCACGCCTACCAGCGAGCAAACCGCCGCGCCAAACATCATCGTAGTTACGGGAGCTATCTTTATCATACCGCCCATTTTGCTCATATCTTTGTGTCCGTAAATTCTAGCGATATTGCCCGTTGAGCAAAATGCGAGAGCCTTGGTAAAGCTGTGAGCTAGGCAGTGGAAAATGGCTGCAAATAGCCCGAAAAATCCGCCTACTCCCAAAGCAAAAGCTATAACGCCCATATGCACGATAGAGTGGTAGGCGAACATCCTCTTTACGTCGTGTTGCCTGATTAGGAAAATTCCGCCCACAAATAGCGTAATAAGACCGGAAACTATCATCACGCTTTGAACAAACTCCATACCCGTAGCTTGAGCCGCGATAGCGTAGTATCTAAATAAAGCTAACATCGCGCACTTTAGCAAAACGCCTGAAAGCAAAGCCGAAATCGGAGCGGGACCTTGGGCGTGAACGTCGGGAAGCCAGGTGTGCGTAGGAGCAAGGCCGGCTTTGGTGCCAAATCCGATAAGCGCAAAGACAAAGATAAGCTTAGCGACGTCGGGACTCAAATTTTTAGCGTTTGCCATTATGCCCGTCCACAGCATCGCAGCCTCGCCGTCTTTTATCTCCGCAAAGGTCGCAGAGTAAAGAAGCACGGTCGCATAAAGCGCGAACGCTAGGCCGATAGAGCAAAGGACTATATATTTATAGCCGCTCTCGGTCGATTTTTGATCTTTTAGGATCGCGACTAAAAACACCGATGAAAGCGTAGTAGCCTCGATCGCAGCCCACATAAACGCGACGTTGTTACAGATGACACTTAAGCTCATAGTAAAGATAAACACGTGGCTAAGCGCGTAGTATTTCTTAAGCGCGCTTAAATTTATATGTCCCTCTTCAAGCTCCCATCTCATATAGTGGGTCGCGTACAAATTTACTAGTAGGCCCGTAACCGCGATAAGTATCAAAAATACGCAGCCAAGACTGTCTAGAAACAAAAATTTATCGTGCGCGTAAAACGTACCGCCCGTTAAAACCTTGCTTACGTTAAATAGCAACGCCAAAGACGTAACCGCACTAACCGCAACGTGAAGCAAACTCAAAGTCGCGTAATTTTTCGGAGAGAAAAATAGCAGTATCGCTCCAAGAAGCGGTAAAATTAATATCAAAGTTAAACTATCCATCTCTATCCCCTTAAATTCGTAGCCTTAGACGTATCAAGGCTGCCGTATGCTTTATAAAATCTAATCGCTAAAACGCTCATAATGATAACCGCAAAAATCGCGTCGGTTAAAATTCCAAGCTCGACGAGCTCGTTTGAGTTGTAAGCCATGAGCGCTAGGCTTAGATGTATGCCGTTTTCAAAAAGGCAATAAGCTAAAATTTGCTTGATAAAAGAGTTTCTAAGCATAAAGCCGAAAACCCCCATCATAAATACGCAAACCGCGGCTAATAACATTATCTTTTCTTTAATGAGCGAAAACTCCAAAAATATCGGATTAATACTCATCGCTAAAGCCAAACTAAAACCCATCGCTATAACGGGGCTCACGAAAAAGCCGCCTACAGGCTCGTCTTCGTGCACGACGCCAAGATTTTTAATAAGCCAAAGCAAGATCGCAGGCACGAATAAAACCTTCGTAAAAAACGCCACGACCGCCCACGTAGATAGTTGCTCGGCGTTAAATTTAGACGACAACGTAAAAAATATCCCGACTAATAGTAGCGTCTGGACTCCGTAAACTATGACGGATAGTTTTAGGCTTCTTAGCCCGAAAACCGCCAAAGACGTTACCATCATACAGATAGCTAAAGTATCTAAAATATTCATCTCACACCCCCACGACGTAAAGCGTCAAAGCCGCAAAAGATATAGCTAGAGCAGCTAGAGCGTTTTTACGTAAGCTCGAAGTCATCTGGAATCTAGGTCCGAAGTTATCTATAAACACGGCCGCTACGTAAAACACTCCCGTTTTTAAGACGAAGATTATCACGGCTAAAAATGGATTGCTAAAATTCCACGGCTCGAAAATCGAAAGGAAAAGTCCGATCATCGCAAATTGTTTTAAGATAAGCGAAGCTTGAACTAGGCCTAAATCAGAGCCCGCGTATTCGCCTAGCAAGCCTTCTTGCAACTCTTGCTCGGCTTCTGCTAGGTCAAAAGGCTTTCTGCCAGTTTCAACGTATATGCACCACAAAAACGCGATCGAAGCGACCGCAAAGCTTGGGATCTGGTATCCGATCTGGCCGCTTTTTACCATTGATTGAATCTCAACCAAATTTGATGTTCCGGCTGCAAGCATAACGACGATTAGGCACATTATCATAACGGGCTCGACGTAGACGGCTAGCATCTGCTCTCTACCGCCGCCGGTGGCCGCAAACGGGTTGCCGCTATCCATAGAAGCAGCACCGAAAACAAAGCGAAGTAGCGCGCCTAGGTAAAGAATCACGAATATATCGGAATACGCTCCAAAAATCGTGCTTTTACTATAAGTAATAGGAATAGCCGCCAGTATCGCCGCCGAAGTAGCAAATAAGAAAAACGGAGCCTGTCTAAATACCCAGTGAGAGCATGCAGGCACGGTTCTACCGCGTCTAAATAGCTTTATGATGTCGCGATACGTCTGGAAAAAATCGCTACCTTGTTTTGATTGCAGTTTGGCTCTTAGTTTCCTAGCCATACCGTCAAACAAGGGCGCAACCAAGACGATGACGACCACTTGAAATATCATCAAAAGTATAGTCTGTAAAATTTCCATCTCACGCCCCCTATATCAAAAAGTAGCTAACCGCTAGTATCGCGCAAAGATATATGAGGATATATAGCGCGTAAACGTTGGTGTAGCCGCTTTGCATTATGCCTATTTTTTCGGCGACCTTTTCGGTAAATTTAATCACCGGCTCGTAAAATAGCCCCCACCAGATATCTTTTGGATGGTTGTGATACTCGACCGGGTTAAAATAGCCTTTAGTCACGACTTTTCTCTCGCCCTTAAACAGCCAGTTCATTATGCGTCTTAGATCGCCCGTGAAAGGACCGCCCGTCATTTGCATACGAGAGCTGTACTTAAATCCGCAAGCCCAAGGATCGGTCTCGCGAGGTTTCTCGCGGTTTGCTTTCATCACGGCTAAGATCGCAAAAGGCAAAACCATAGTAGAACACAAAATGATGGCTATAAGCGGAGTGGAAACCACGCTGCCTAAATTTGAGGTCAAATTTATACCGTGGCTAGCTACGTAACCGCCTGCGCCGCCTATGGAATTTACGGCTGTTTGGACGTAGCCGACGACTACGTTAGCTCCGATACCAAAGCCTATACAGCCGATCATTAGCACTATCATGCCAAGCACCATAAATATCGGGCTTTCTTTGGCGTTTTCCCAAATTTTCTGATCTCTTGGAGTTCCCGCAAAGATTACTGCATAAAGCTTAAGGTGCATGCCGACCAGTACGCCCGTAAGCGCTAGCGCGACGACTGAAAGCGTAAAGGCGTATCTAGTAAAGATGCCCTGCTCTAGCGCGCCTTGAAGCATACCTTGATATGTAAACCACTCGGATACGAAGCCGTTAACGGGAGGAAGCGCCGCGATACCCATAATACCGATAAACATACCAACAGACGTCCAAGGCATCTTTTTAGCTAAGCCGCCTAGCACGTCCATATCGCGAGTGTGCGTAGCGTGCAAAACCGAACCCGCGCAAAGAAACAAAAGTCCTTTAAAGATCGCGTGGTTAACCACGTGGTAGCATCCAGCTAAAAATCCGATCGCGGCAAGAGTCGTATTTCCGGCGGCCAGACCGTATAGGCCGGTAC
>CAURKB010000007.1:0-29897 GCA_963525315.1 uncultured Campylobacter sp.
ATCGAAATCTTGTTTAAACCCGTCATAAACATCGACGGCTACGAGGAGCTGATAGAGAGCGTCAGCGCGCCGCGCGTAACGAAAAAAGAGATCGACGAGAGAAAAAACGAAATTTTAAAAATGATGGCTCCGCTAGAAAAAGTGGAAAAAGAGGCGCTTGAAAAGGGCGATTTTGCAAAATTCGACTTCGAGGGCTTCGTAGACGGCGTTGCGTTTGAGGGCGGTAAAGCCGAAAACTACCTACTAGAAATCGGCTCGGGTCAGTTTATACCGGGATTTGAAGACGGTATGATCGGGTTAAAAGTCGGCGAAGAGCGCGACGTGAAGGTTAAATTCCCGGCCGAGTACGGCGCTGCGCACCTTGCGGGCAAAGACGCGATCTTTAAAGTAAAACTACACGAAATCCAAGGCAAAAAAGTGCCTGAAGAGATCGACGAAGAGACGCTAAAACGCATCATGCCGGGCGAGGAAAAGGTAAGCGTCGAGCTGTTTGAAGAGAGACTAAAAGAGCAGATCAAAGCCGACAAGCACGCTAAAAACGTAAACGAGGAGCTAAAGCCTAAATTTGCCGACGCGATCGTGGCTAAATTTAACTTCGACGTGCCGAAAAACATCGTAGAACAAGAGATGGATATGCAATTCCGCGGCGCTTGGAGTAGCTTTACGCCTGAGCAGATGGCTAAATTTAGAGAGGACAAAGACGCTCTAACCAAACAGCGCGAGACATACCGCGACGACGCGGTAAAAAGCGTGAAGCTAACGTTTATAATAGACGAGCTAGCGCGCCGCAGAGGCATAAAAGTAAGCGACCAAGAGCTGATCCAAGCAGTTTATTTTGAGGCGTATCGCTCGGGCATAGATCCGAAACAGCACCTTGAAAACTACAAAAATCAAGGAATTTTGCCTGCGATCAAAATGTCGATGATCGAGGAGAAGCTATTTAACGAGATGTTCGCGCTAAAGAGCGAGAAAAACGATAAAAAAGAGAAAAAGGCGGAGTAATGAGCTACTACATCCCCTACGTCATCGAGCGCACGAGCAAGGGCGAGAGAAGCTACGACATCTACTCGCGCCTGCTAAAAGACCGCATAATAATGCTTAGCGGCGAGATCGAGGACGGCATGGCGTCTGCGATCGTGGCTCAGATGCTGTTTTTAGAGGCCGAAGATCCGGACAAAGACATATATCTATATATAAACAGTCCAGGCGGCGTGATAACGAGCGGATTTAGCATTTACGATACGATGAACTACATCAAGCCCGACGTCTGCACGATCTGCATAGGTCAGGCGGCGTCTATGGGCGCGTTTTTGCTTAGCTGCGGCGCACAGGGCAAGCGTTATGCGTTGCCGAATTCCCGCATCATGATCCACCAGCCTTTAGGCGGTGCGCGCGGACAGGCAACGGATATAGAGATCCAGGCGAAGGAAATCTTGCGTATGAAGGAAATTTTAAACGCGATCCTAGCTAAAAATACGGGTCAAAAACTAGCTAAAATTCAAAAAGACACCGACAGAGACTTTTTTATGAGTTCTGCGGAGGCTAAAGAATACGGGCTGATAGATAAGGTTTTAGAAAAAAGCTTTAAATAAAGAGTAAATTTTGCTAAAGATAGACGACAAAAAAAGCGAAAAACAGCTCCCGCAAAGCGCACAAAATCCTGGACGCGTCGGCGCGGGAAAGGGCGAGGATAACGGCGGCGATATGGGTATTTACGGATTTTCCGAGGCTATCATAAAAGAGCTAGCTGAGGAAAATATCCCCTCGATACCCAAAAATTATTCAATATTTTTTGAAAAAATACTCGAAAAGCAACCGGACGACTTCAAAAAAAAAGTTGGAGAAATCATCAAGATAGAAGACGAAATCGGCAGGCTAGAAGACGATAGACAAATCAGCATCGAGCGCGAGGTAAAAAATAGCTTTATACAGATAAAAAGCATGTTGCAAGCCGTCGCGCTCATTTATAAAAATCTATCCATACTAAAAACCGTCGTTAAAAAGCGTCTAGACAGCCTTGATCCAAACGGAAATTTGCTGGCTAATCAAAGCGTTTTTAACGCATTTAGCGATGATCTAGCCAAGCTAAATACGCTGATGGATAAGCATATCGAGGTCATAAAAACCAGCTACGATGAGGTCGGCAAAGTTTTTAAGATAGTAGAAGAACAGTCCGTCTATGATCCAAAATTTGATATCTATAACCGAAAATTTTTCCTAAAGACGCTGGAAATGGAGGTCGGTAATATCCAAAAATATGGCTACAAATCCTCGCTGATGCTAATCAAACCAAAAGAAACCTCGCTGCAAGACATCGACTCAAAAAGCAAGCATGCAGTGCTAAAAAACATCTCGCGTATGCTACTTCGCACCTCAAGGCGCAGCGATATTTTGGCGCATTACGGCGACGGGTGCTTTGCGATGCTGATGCGCCATACCGATATTATCGGCGCGCAAAAGGCGTGCGAACGTATAACGGAGATGTTTTACGGTACCTCTTTTATGCTAAACGACGAAAAGATCGATTTTGATATGGAGGTGGTAGCCTGCGCTCTAGGCGGACAAAAGACCGTCGAAGAGCTGCTTTCTAGCGCACTTGATGCGCTAAAAGACACCGGTAAAGACGGTAAACGCTACCTTATCCTACCCGGCGAGGGCGGCAAATGATACTAGAAATCCTAACCTATCCGAACAAAAAACTCTTCGTCAAATCGCTTGAAGTTAAAGTTTTTGACGAAGGGTTGCATAAATTTTTAGACGATATGTATGAGACCATGATCGCTAAAAACGGCATCGGACTAGCCGCCATCCAAACTGGCGAGGCTAAGCGGGTTTTGATCGTAAATTTAGTTGACGAAGAGAGTAAAGAACAGCGCAAAGAGGATCTGCTAGAAATCATAAATCCCAAAATTTTACGCAAAGAGGGCGAGATAATCTACCAAGAAGGCTGCCTTAGCGTGCCGGGATACTACGAGGACGTAAAAAGGGCCGAGTTTATAACGCTAGAGTATCAAGACCGCTTCGGACAGCACCAAAAGCTCGAGGCTGAAGGACTTTTGTCGGTTGCGATCCAGCACGAGATGGATCACCTAGACGGGCACCTTTTTATCGAGCGCATCGGCTACAACAAACGCAAAAAATTCGACAAAGAGTATAAAAAGCAAAAAAACGCATGAAAGCCCTAAAATGCGCCACTTATAACGACGAATTGCGGCTTGTGGACGTCGAGTCCAGTTTTAACCGAGGTTTGCCAGCACTTAATATCGTAGGGCTTGCGGGAGCTTCGATCAAAGAGAGCGCCGAGCGCGTAAAATCAGCGCTTTTGTCGTTAAATTTCTCTTTTCCCGCGCAAAAAATCATCATAAATTTATCCCCGTCCGATATGCCAAAATCGGGCAGTCACTTCGACCTATCTATCGCGCTTTTAATCGCCTTGCAAAAAGAGCGCGACTTTGAGCCTATTTTTGTATTTGGCGAGTTGGGGCTTGACGGCGGCGTCAAAAGTACGGCGAGCCTGTTTTCTATCTTGCTTTTTTTGAGCGCCAAAGCGCCGGGCTCTCGCGTGCTGATCCCGCAAGAGATAGCTCAAAAAGCGGGCGCCATACCGAATTTAGAAATTTACGCCGTTTCAAATTTAGCCGAGGCGATCAAATTTTTCCTTGAGCCCGAATTTGCCGCCTCGCGCAAGGTCGGTAGCGTTCATCCGCTTTTTTCGAATTTGATCAAAATCGGCGAAAAAAGCTTCGTAAAAAATCAAAACTTCGAGCTAAATTTTAGCGACGTAAAAGGCCAAAGCAGAGCAAAAAGAGCCTGCCTGGTGGCTGCTTGCGGTATGCACAACATTATCTTTGAGGGCAGCCCCGGATGCGGCAAGAGCATGAGCGCCAAGCGCCTGCGCTACATTTTGCCGCCGCAAAGCTTGGATGAGATTTTGCTTAGCTGCGCTTATAGCTCGCTAAATCAGCAAGAGAGCGAATTTTCCGCCCTTCGCGCCTTTCGCTCGCCTCATCATACGAGCACGCGCAGCTCGATATTTGGCGGTGGATCGAGCTCGGCTAGGATCGGCGAGGTTGGGCTAGCTAACGGCGGGATACTCTTTTTCGACGAGCTTCCGCACTTTGCGCCGCAAATTTTAGAGAGCCTGCGCGAGCCGCTGGAGGATCATAAAATCAACATCTCGCGCGTAAATTCAAAAATCACGTACGAGACTAAATTTATGTTCGTAGCTGCGATGAATCCTTGCCCTTGCGGTAATCTCCTCTCTAAAAATCTAGAGTGCAAATGCTCGGAACTTGAGATCAAACGCTATAAATCGCGCATCTCCGCGCCCGTGCTAGACCGCATCGACCTTCACGTACAGATGGACGAGGTGAGCGCCGATGATAAAAGCGACGTCACGAGCGAATCTATGCAAGATACCGTACTGCGCGTCTTTGAGACGCAAATCTCGCGCGCGCAAAGCGAGTTAAACGGCAAGCTTAGCGACGAAGAGATCGCTAAATTTTGCGTTTGCGACGACGAGGCGAGCAGGGCGTTAGATCACGCGACGCAGAGATTTTCGCTCAGTCGCCGCGCTATAAACAAAACCCTAAAAGTCGCCCGCACGGTCGCCGACATCGAGGGCTCGCGCATCATCAAAAAGCCGCACATTTTAGAGGCTTTGAGCTACCGAGTGAAGCAAGAGGGCGCATGAAAAAGCTATTTTGGGATACGGCGGAGCTTGACGCTAGAGCCGTGAGCGAGTTTGGGCTTAGCACCGAAGTGCTGATGCAAAACGCTGCTAGCGCGTTAGCTCGCGCAGTACGGACTAGGCTCAAAAAATCATCGACCAAACGTCGTAAAATTTTAGGCGTCATCGGCAGCGGAAATAACGGCGCAGACGTGCTCGCCGCGCTTAGGCTTTTGGGCGATAAATTTGATTGTTTCGCATTTTTAGCGAGCGATAAACAAAACGAAACCTCAAAAATCGAGCTAACCAGAGCGCTAAAATGCGGCGTAAATTTGATCCCAAATTTAACGGAAATCGGCGAATTTGACTGCATCATCGACGGGATTTTCGGAACAGGACTTAGCCGCGAGCTAGACGAGCGGACGATAAATTTGATAAATACGCTAAACGCAAAACCCGCCTATAAGCTTGCCTGCGACATTCCGAGCGGTCTTGATAAAAACGGCGTGCCGCAAGGCGCGGTCTTTAGGGCCGATACGACCGTGACGATGGGCTCGTTAAAGTCGGCGCTTTATAGCGACTTAGCAAAGGATTTCGTAGGGCGCGTAAAGGTCGCAAATTTAGGCCTTCCCCGCGAGCTTTACGAGACGGGGGCGAGCTTTTATAAACTTGGAAAAAGCGATTTAAATTTGCCGTTTCGCACTAAACAAAACGCCAACAAGGGCGACTTTGGGCATGTGTTCGTCGTTAGCGGCGAAAAGGGCGGAGCGGCGCGTATAGCGGGACTCGCCGCGCTAACTATCGGTGCGGGACTTGTTAGCGTCGTGGGCGAAAATTTAAGCGTTGAGCCTGTTTTAATGCAAAGCGCGCGTATAACGCCCAAAATGCGAGTCGGAGCCGTCGGCATGGGGCTTGGCGAGCTTGATGAGACGCAAAAGAGCGAGCTTTTTAGCGAGCTAAAAACAAAAGACGCGCTCGTTATCGATGCCGATCTTTGCTACGAGCCGCGTACGCTTGAGCTTTTAAATAACAAAAACGTCGTGGTAACGCCGCACCCAAAGGAGTTTGCTAGCCTGCTAGGGCTTGCCGATTTAGGCAAATTTGACGTCTGTGAAGTGCAAAAAAATCGCTTCAAACTCGCTCAAGTTTTTAGCCAAAATTTTAAATGCGTGCTTATTTTAAAAGGCGCAAATACGCTAATCGCGCAAGGCGGCGAGGCATACGTCATGACACACGGCAGCGCCGCGCTCGCAAAAGGCGGTAGCGGAGACGCGCTAAGCGGTATCGTCGCAGGACTGCTCGCACAGGGCTACGATCCGCTAAACGCCGCGATCTCGGGCGCGTTAGCTCACGCTCTAGCCGCTCGCGAAATCAAAATCAACGACTACGCGCTCACGGCCGCGGACGTCATCAAAGGACTCAAATGCTTACGAAAAAAATAGCGGTTTTATTTAGCGGCGGCGGCTCAAATTTGGAGGCGATTTTGCAGAGGCTGCACGGCAAAGTTTTTGGCGAAACCAGGATCGAAGTCGCGCTAACGCTAACAAATAAAGCTAACGCAGGCGGCATAGCAAAGGCCGCAAAATACGGCCTGCAAAGCGTCGTTACCGAGCACGTTAATTTTGCCTCGCGTGAGGAATTCGACGCTGCGGTCGTAGCGCAGATAAAGCGCGCTAACGTCGATCTAACGGTGCTTGCGGGCTTTATGCGCATCCTTACGCCCGTTTTTACGAGGCAGATTCGCGCGATAAATTTGCACCCGTCACTGCTGCCGCTTTTTAAGGGTGCGCACGCGATAAAAGAGAGCTTTGATAGCGATATGAAGGTGGGCGGCGTGAGCGTGCACTGGGTCAGCGAGGAGCTAGACGGCGGTGCGATCATCGCTCAGCGCGCGTTTGAAAAGAGCGCGGGAATGAGCTTTGAAGCTTACGAAGCTAAAATCCACGAGATAGAGCATGAAATTTTGCCGGAAACTATCGTACAAATTTTAACCGGCAAGAAGCACGACTAGCGTTTTTGGGATGTCTAACCGCTAGAAACCGACAGAATTTGTCCCGCGTTTTGCCGTAGCAAAGGCGACTGTGTTGCCAATTTTGCAAGGCTAAAAAGGTCGGCGCTTTACCCGCAAGCTGGTGCTGCGCCACAAAGCTTTGAGCGTATCTGAAGTTGCGACCGGGCTAGAAATGCGCGCTTTATGCGCCAAAGCAGGCAAAACGTCGAGCGGTTTTGCAAATAGTTCGGCAAAAGTCGCTTAAACGAGTAAATAAAAGCGCTCGTTTGTCAGCAAGACTAAATTAACGCAGGCGCAAGGAAGCAAAATCACATTAAATTTAAACAGTTCTAAAACGACTTAAAAGATAAAATGCCTCAGCAAAAATATATCCGTACAAGCACCAAATTTGCCCCCTGAGCGCCGCCAGTAAAGCGACGTAACTTTTCACGTAAGCATAGAGGTAGCGCGGGGAGTTTTCAAACATCCGCACCCCGTGCCAGTCGGCAAAGGCAAAAGCCATCAAGCGCTTATAAAGCCAATAAAAAATCACGCGAAGATAGATAAAATCGGCAAAATTTAGCGCCCAGGCGGTAAAATCGGACGGAGACACAAAAAGCTATAAGTAAATCGGAAGCTAATCTAACTAATCGCAAGCGATAAATGCGACAGGCGATGTTAAATTTAAACTCGGCGCCGACGTAAGCTACAAGCTTGCAAAGTCTGTTAGAAATTAACGACGCATAAGAGCAAAGTCTGCGGCTATTATGCGTGAGCGCAGAGTTTTAAACAAAGTTACGCCAAAAGTATGGCTTCGTAGCTAAATAACTTTATAAATTTGCTTTTATCTCGGCGCTTTTTAAGACGTTTTGATTTGGGCTACCAGGCCTAAAAATCTTAATGCAACAATGTAAATTTACGCTGGGTTTAAATTTGTCTAAAAGAGGAAAAAATATCTTTCTAATTTAGCAAATAAAAACCGGCGCGAACTCCTTATACTAAATCAATCCGCAAAACAAACGCCACGGCCGTCTAAAAGATCGCAATTTATTTATCAAAATCGGTTTACGGTTTTTTAAAATTTAACTGCGATAGCGCAAAGCAAAAATCAAAATACGAATTTAATAAAAATACCCTAGAATACAACCGCTCGTAGAGTAAAATTTAAAATTACGCAAAATTTATAGTAGCTTAAATTTCAGCGTCCGAGATCGCTTCGGCTTGATAATGCGCAATCAGCGGCTCGATAATCTCGTCGAAAAGTCCCGCCGCCATTATCGCGTCGAGGCGGTAAAGCGTCAAATTTATGCGGTGGTCGCTGATACGGTTTTGCGGGAAGTTGTAGGTGCGGATACGTCCCGAGCGGTCGCCTGTGCCGACTTGGCTTTTGCGCTCGCTGGTTTCTTTAGCTAGGCGCTCTTCTTCTTGTATCTCGTAAAGGCGCGCTTTTAACACCTTCATCGCGGCTTCTTTGTTTTTGTGCTGGCTTTTGCCGTCCTGGTTCGTGACGACGATGCCCGTCGGGATATGAGTAATTCGCACCGCCGAGTCCGTCGTATTTACCGACTGTCCGCCGTGACCCGAGCTGCGCATAACGTCGATGCGAAGGTCGTTTGGATTTATCTCGATCTCGCTATCTTCGACTTCTGGCATGATAGCGACCGTGACCGCAGAGGTGTGTACGCGGCCTTGGCTCTCAGTCTCGGGTACGCGCTGGACGCGGTGGGTACCGCCCTCAAATTTGAGCCTCGAGTATGCCCCCTTGCCCTTTATCAGCAAAATAATCTCTTTAAAACCGCCCGTATTACCTTCGCTTTGGCTTACGATCTCAAATTTATACCCGCGAAGCTCGGCGTATCTGGCGTAGGCGTTAAACAAATCGCCCGCAAAAAGCGCCGCTTCGTCTCCGCCCGTACCCGCGCGGATCTCTAAAAATACGTTTTTATCGTCGTTAGGATCTTTTGGAAGGAGTAAAATTTTAATCTCTTCTTCGAGATTTTCTTTTTTGGATTCGAGATTTTTGAGTTCGTCTTTGGCTAGTTCGCCAAGCTCGGCGTCATCGAGCAAAGCCTTGTTTTCCTCGATGTCCGCGAGAGTTTGCAGATAGGACTTTGCAGCCGAGGCGATATCTTCTAAATTTGATTGCTCTTTTGAGAGCTTGGTCATATTTGCGATATCGTTTGTGATAGACGGATCGCTAAGCAGACGAGAGAGCTCGTCGTAGCGATCCAAAAAAGGCTGCAGTTTGTCGGCTAACATTAAAATTTAGATTAAGCAGATAGTTTATTTACGAGTTTTGCGAGGCGTCCTACGCGGCGAGAAGCTGTTTGTTTTTTCAAAAAGCCCTTGCTAACGAAGCTGTGAAAATCTTTGTTTGCCACTTTAAACGCGTTTAACGCGGCTTCTTTATCGCCTGCCTCAACGGCTACGCGCACGGCTTTAGTGATATTTTTAAGCCTAGTGCGGTAAAATCTGTTTCTTTCAGTCCTTTTGATAGTCTGTCTGGCTCTTTTTTCAGAAGATTTATGGTTTGCCATAATGTCCCTTTTTTCATAATTTTAGTCCGTGATTATATAAAAATCAGTTTTAAAATCCGCTTAATTTAAGTAAAATTTAAAGCGAGGAAATTTACAACTTAAATTTGGATATTTTTTGATAGAATAGGTCGGAAATTTAATGAATTTTATAGAATTTGGCGGGCAAATTTTATCTTACCATAAATTTAGAAGCGTAGTGTTTGCCGCCCAAAAAGTTGATAAGGCTTTATATCTTGAGATAGATTTAAAAGTTGCGACGCAAAAATAAAGCGGAGCGGACTGGTCGTCCGTGAGCATTTATTTTTGCTAGCCCTTTTAAACATACTCAAGAGATAAGGCCGTAGAAATTTTAAAAAAAGGAAAGATAATGAAACTATTCGGTACCGACGGCGTCCGCGGCAAAGCGGGCGAAAAACTCTCCGCCGCAACGTCAATGCGCCTTGCTATGGCCGCGGGGATATATTTTAGGCAGTTTGCGTCGCATACAAACACCATTTTGCTAGGCAAAGATACGCGCAAAAGCGGCTACATGATCGAGACCGCCATCGTCGCAGGGCTCACGGCCGTGGGCTACAACGTCCGCCAGATCGGCCCGATGCCTACTCCCGCGATCGCGTTTTTGACCCAGGATATGCGCTGCGACGCGGGCATCATGATCAGCGCCTCGCACAACCCCTACTACGATAACGGCATTAAGTTTTTTGACAGCGAAGGCAATAAACTAGGCGAAGAGGCCGAAGCGCAAATAGAAAAGATTTATTTTGACGACGAGCTCATAGAAAGATCGCAAAAGCAAATGCTAGAAATCGGCGCCGCAAAGCGCATCGACGACGTCATCGGCCGCTATATCGTGCAGATCAAAAACTCATTTCCTAAAAACCTGAGCTTGCACGGGCTGCGCGTAGTTTTAGACGTCGCAAACGGCGCTGCGTACAAAGTCGCTCCGACTATCTTTAGCGAGCTGGGAGCCGAAACCATCGTCATAAACGACGAGCCAAACGGCAGCAACATAAACCTAAACTGCGGCGCGCTCTATCCGCAAAATTTAGCCTCCGAGGTCGCGCGGTTGCGGGCGGATTTAGGCTTTGCTTTTGACGGCGATGCCGACAGGCTCGTAGTCGTAGACGAGCGCGGCGAAGTGGCAAACGGCGATAGTTTGCTGGGCGTCATGGCGGCATTTTTGCAAGAAAACAAAGCCCTAAAAGGCGGTGCGGTCGTGGCTACGGTGATGAGCAACGCAGCGCTCGAAGACTACCTAAAATCCCACAAAATCAAGCTCCTACGCGCAAACGTCGGCGACAAATACGTGCTTGAAAAGATGAAAGAAAACGGCACGAATTTCGGCGGCGAACAAAGCGGTCACATAATCTTTAGCGACTACGCAAAAACTGGCGACGGACTCGTAGCGGCGCTACAGTTTGCGGCGCTGGTGCTAAAAAAAGGCAAAAAAGCGAGCGAAATTTTAAGCGAAATAAAACCGTATCCGCAAATTTTGCTAAATTTAAAGATAACCGAGAAAAAGCCGCTTGAAAGCATCGCCGGGCTAAAAGAGCTTGAAGCAAGCCTCGCAAAAGACGGCATCCGCTCGTTATTTCGCTACTCGGGCACCGAAAACCTCATCAGGCTTTTGATTGAAGGCAAGTGCGCCGACGCGTTAAAAACCCGTATGGACGAGGTCGAGAAATTTTTCGTAAAAGCGCTAAATGGCTAAAATTTTAGGCGTTTTTTTTGCGGCGTTTTTCGTCGTTTTCGCGCTCGATCAGGCGGTCAAGCAGATATTTTTGGACGGTTTTTCGTGGCAGGGCGAGTACTTTTCGCTAGTGCTTGCATACAACCGCGGCGTGGCGTTTTCGATGTTTGCGTTTCTTGGGCAGTGGCTTAAATTTATCCAGCTAGCGCTGATTGCGGGCGTTTGCGGCTATCTGCTTTGGCGGCTTAAGCGTAAATTTAACGCGCGGGCCGCGGCGAAAACGGAGCCAAATTTGACCCAAGACGCCCAAAAAAAGGAAATCTTAGAGGAGCACGCACTAGGAGCGGGTATAATCCTGGGCGCGGGTAGTTCAAATTTACTCGACCGCTTCGTTCACGGCGGCGTCGTGGACTACGTCTACTGGCACAAGTGGTTTGAGTTTGCGATCTTTAACCTCGCAGACGTTATGATCGACGTCGGAGTCGTGCTTATACTCTGGCAGAGTTTCGCCGCGGGGCGAAAAGGGGCTAAAAATGGGCGATAACGTTTATATAGCCTACGCGCTTTGGTTGCTTACGGGCTGGTTTGGCGGGCATAGATTTTATCTGGGCAAATTCGTGAGCGGCTTTGCGATGATGGCGCTGTTTTTCATCGGATATAGCCTAGCTTGGGCGATCGTGGGTTACGTATTTTGGGCGCTTTGGGGCGCGTGGTGGCTCTTTGATCTGCGCTTAACCGGCGCAGCCGTCGAGAAAAATCAGAAAAAAGAAGCACTAAAAGACAAACTGCGCGCGCAAGACCTCGAGGAGCGGCTTAGACGCCTCTACGAGCTGTACGAGAGCGGCACGATAAGCAAAGAGGAATTTGAAGCGAGGAAGGAAATTTTGCTAGGGTGAGGGTCGGTTAAATTTGATATATTCAAACTTAACTCTTTACGAAAGCGTTCTTTTGAGTGACAAAATTTAAATTTGCCGACCGAATTTAGCACTTTCAAGATACGGGTCTGGGTGACTCAAATTTACAAAATTTTACTTCAAATTTGAACATAAAGCGATAAGGCGAAGTATCGCGAGATAATTTTTCGAGTTTTCTGCTTCGCAAGCTTCGCAGCTGCAAGCAGAAGAAGCAAAAATGAGCGTGCGCTAGGCATATAGCCTGCGAGCGAAAATTTTGCGAAATCTCGGAAAAGCGCTCACGAGACAAGCCGCTAAAATAAAAAAGGAGAAAAAATGGCAGAGTATTACAACCTCATCAAATATTTCCACTACTTGTGTTTCATCTCGTGGATGGCGTTTTTGTTCTATCAGCCGCGCCTCTACGTCTATCACGCGGAGAATATGGACAAGCCGGACTTCGTGCGCGTCGTCGAGGTGCAGGAGTACAAGATGTACCACTACATCGGCTGGGTCGCGCTGATCGGCACGTTTTTGACGGGCATTTTGATCATCGTCGCGATGCCTGAGCTTTTGCGCAGCGGCTACATGCACGTCAAGCTCACCGTCGTCGTTATCCTCGCGGCGTTTCACCTAGATCTTGGCCGCTACATGGTGCAGCTACGCGAGAAACGCTGTAAGAAAAGCGGTATGTTCTTTCGCGCTTACAACGAAGTGCCGACTATCGCGATGGTCATCATCATCTGGATGATGGTGTATAAGCCGTTTTAAACCGCGATAAATACTTGCCCCGAGACGGAGCAAACCTGCTTTTGCCTCGGGATTGCGAAGTCAAATTTAGCCTTGCGTTTTTGAGCCGTATCTTGCAAATTCGGTGTGCAAAATTAGCGCCATTTTTTGATTTTACTCGGCTCAATTAAACCCGACCGCCCAAACGACATCAGCTCAAATTAAATCGCTAAAATTTGAAAATCTCCCCCAATCTAAACGCTTCCGCGCATATCTTTCATCACGGATTCGAGATTTCGGCGCAGGCTAGTTTGTGGGTTATCTTAGGAGTTTTAGGCGTCGGTGTTTTTGCTAGTTTGTTTAAAGCAAAATAGCCACGAACTGATTTGACGATAATTTATAAATTCGCCCGCCTTGGCGCCGGGTGCCGTTTTAGCGAACTAGGCGCGCACATTTTACCCGCCTAGCCAAGGCTAAATTTGATAAATTTAGCCCGAGCGATAAAATCGCCAAGACGACAAGCGGGGTTAAATTTTAGCCTTTTTTATCGCCTGAGCCAGATCGGCGATCAGGTCGTCCGCGTTTTCTACGCCGATAGCAAGACGCAGCAGATTAGGCTTTATGCCGATTTTGTCTTGCAGCTCTTTGGGGTATGATTCGTGCGTCATGGACGCGGGCTGGCAGATGAGGCTCTCCACGCCGCCAAGACTTACCGCTAGATCAAAAAGCTCTAGAGATTTAGCAAAAATTTTATAGTCGTATTTTTCATTTAGCTCCAGCGATATAACCGCGCCGATATCGCTTGCTTGGCGGACTTGGATCTGCTTTTCTAGCTGCGAGTGCGATCCCGCGTAGTGCACCGCGTCTACTGCTTCGTGTGATTTTAAAAATTCGATGATTTTATGCGTATTTTGCGTCTGGCGATCAAAGCGCACGCTAAGGGTTTTAAGGCCTCTTATCAGATAATAAGCGTCCATCGGGCTGATTATGCCGCCAAAGGTATTTCTGGCAAATTTTATCTTTTCGGCTAGCGCATCGTCGTTTACCGTGACGATACCCGCGATCGCGTCTGCGTGTCCGCCGATGTATTTCGTCGCGCTATAAACTACGATATCTACGCCAAAGTCAAAAAGCTTTTGATAATAAGGCGTTAGAAAAGTATTGTCAGCGATTACCAAGATGCCTCTTTTGTGCGCGATGTCTACGATACGGCGGATGTCGGTCACGCGTAGCAGCGGATTTGAGGGCGTTTCGATAAATATCGCTCTCACGTTCTCTGCGATATCTTTTCCCTCTAGTAAATTTAAATCGTCCACCGCCTCGTAGCTTATGCCCTGCGATGCAAAGACGTTGCTAA
This sequence comes from uncultured Campylobacter sp., assembly GCA_963525315.1. Lineage (GTDB taxonomy): Bacteria > Campylobacterota > Campylobacteria > Campylobacterales > Campylobacteraceae > Campylobacter_A. The sequence goes on from CAURKB010000007.1 coordinate 13,866, forward strand.
CGTAGCGGAAAGTGCCGCCGTAGACGTTGTTGTTTAGCAGCACCTTATCGCCCGTTTTTAGCAGGCTAAAAGCCGCTGCCGTCGCCGCCATTCCCGAGCCGAAGCTAAATGCGTATTTGCTGCCCTCTACCTTGGCAAAAAGCTCGTCAAACGCCTGTTTGGTCGGATTTGCGCCGCGCGAGTAGGCAAACTCGCCAAAGCCGTCTAGCCCCTCTTGCACGAACGTCGTCGCCAGATAAACGGGCGGCACGACGGCTCCAAAAGGGTTATGCTTGGCCTCGATGCCTTTTACGATTAGCGTGTCTAGTTTCATTTTCTCTCCTTAAATTTATCGCTAAAATTTCAAAAATCTTATATCCATCGCCGAGATAAAGCTCATTATACGCTCGTTTGGGCTAGCGAAAAATCTCTCCGCATCGCCGTCAAACGCGATCTTGCCTTTGTCCAAAAACAAAATCCTATCCGCAACTTTGCGAGCGAAATTCATATTATGCGTGACGATGACGAGGGATTTTTTCTCTCTGGCTAGGCCTATGACGACTTTTAGCACTTCGGCTTCTAGCTCCGGATCTAGCGCGCTAGTCGGTTCGTCTAGCAGCAAAAACGACGGATCCATCGCTAGCGCCCTAGCTATCGCCACGCGCTGGCTCTGACCGCCCGAGAGCCTGTTTGGATAGGCGTTTTGCTTATCCGCCATGCCAACCTTACCTAGTAGCTCGAGGGCTTTATTTATCGCCGTTTGCTTGTCGGTGCCAAGTACCTGCGTCGGTCCTTCGATCACGTTTTGCAAAACCGTTAGATGCGGAAACAGATGAAATCCCTGAAATACCATCCCCGTTCGCCTGCGAAAGGGCAGTAGCTCCTTCGGCGAAATTTTGCCGCCGAATTTTATCTTCTCGCCGTCTAGCTCCAGCTCGCCTTCCTCGGGGATTTCGAGTAAATTTATGCAGCGAAGCAGAGTTGATTTACCGGATCCAGAAGACCCCACGATCACCGTAGTTTGCGCATCTGCGATCTCTAGGTCGATGCCCTCTAGCACCTTTTGTTCGCCGAAACTCTTGGTTAAATTTTTAAATTTTATCGCCATCACACGTACCTTGATGTTCGTTTTTCTAGCCTTCCTTGCAAAAAGGTAAGCAGCGTGCAAACGACCAAATAAATGAGCGCGGCCAGCACGTAAAGCAGTAGCGGCTCATACGTACGAGCGGCGATGCGCTGGGCAACCATAAACATATCCACCATCGTTATGGAAGCTGCTAGCGAGGTGTCTTTAACTAGCCCGATGAAGGTGTTTGATAGCGGCGGCAGCGATATACGCACGGCCTGAGGCGCGATGATACGGCGTAAAATTTGCGCGTGCGTCATACCTAGCGAGGTCGCCGCCTCCCACTGCCCCTTAGGCACCGATAGGATCGCCGCCCTAACCGACTCGGACGCGTAGGCGCCGACGTTTAGGCTAAAAGCGATGATCGCCGCGCTCCACGTATCAAGCGTAACGCCGATAGAAGGAAGCCCAAAAAATACGATAAAAAGCTGCACTAAAAGCGGCGTGCCGCGAAATATCCAAACGTAGCTGCCAAAAATCCATCGCAAAATTTTCACGTTTGAAAGGCGCGCGATAGCGGTTATCACGGCGATAATCAGCCCGCAGGCAAAAGACGCCAGCGTGAGCGGTATCGTGACCTTAGCTAGGGCTTCTAGCATCGGCAGCAGCGAGCTTGAGACAAGCTCGATTATGCGGTTTATGCGTTCCGTGTCCAAATTTACCTCCGTTTTTCACACCGAATTTAGGCTTAAATTTACTAGTCGCGAGCCTTTGAGCCGTTAAATTTCGCTTGCAGGATTTGCCAAAATTTGCCGTTTAGTTTTGCAAGCGGCGTTTTTTACTAAATTAAAAATTCGCGGCTAAATTTTACGGCTTTTAAATTTAGCCCGCAAGCAAGCCCACAAATAGGCCATCGCCGCTGGCGTAAGCGAGCGCGCGAACCCGTTTAAAATTCGCTAAATTTGACCTAGCAAATTTACTCCGAAACGTCCTTGCCGAAATATTTTTGCGAGATTTCTTTTAGCTTGCCCTCGGCCTTTAGCTCGGCTAGGGCTTTGTTTATCCGCTCGGTTAGCTCGGCGTTGCCCTTTTGCACGGCTACGCCGATGTAGTCTTTTTCGCTTCCGACGGCGGCGATTTTAACCGGAGCGGCGGGCTGATTTTTCGCAAAGTCCAAAAACACGATATTATCGCGCAGCACGCTATCTACGCGGCCTGCGATTAGCAGCTCCATACTTTTAGCAAAGCTATCGACCGTGACGTTTTGAGCGCCGTAGCTAGCGGCGACTTTAGCCCAGTTACTAGTAGCCGAGTCGGCATTTTTCTTGCCGTTTAAGTCGGCGAAGCTTTTTATCGAGTCGTTGTCCTTACGAACGATGATCGCGCCGTAAGTAACGGTATATGGCTCGCTAAGTTCGTATTTTTTCTTTCGCTCCTCGGTGATGCTTACTTGGTTAAACACCGCGTCTGCCTTGCCCGCGTCAAACGCCGCTAGCATCGCGTCCCAAGGCGCGGTTAAAAATTCGATTTTTAAATTTAGCTTCTTAGCCACGGCTCTTGCGACGTCCACGTCGTAGCCGGTTAGCTCGCCTTTTTCGTCATAGAACGAAAACGGCGCGTAAGTGCCCTCGGTAGCGACGGTTAGCACGCCTTCTTTGATCGTTTTAGCGTGCAAATTTAGCCCCAGAGCCAGGATCGCCGCGGCTTTAAATAAATTTGAAATTTTCATATTTTTTCCTTTTTTTAGATTTACTCAGGCGCGAATTTGAGGGCAGGGCCGCTTCGCGCCAAAATTTATCATTCGGAGATATTTTTACCGAAATATTTTTCGGAGATTTCTTTTAGTTTGCCGCTAGATTTTAGTTCGCCAAGAGCCTTATTTATCTGCGCGATTAGCTCGGCGTTGTCCTTGTGCGCGAGCGCGGCGGTAGGTATCGCCTCTCCGGTAAATACGACCTTGATAGGCGCGTTAGGTCTTTGCTTGACGTAATCAAGAAAGGTCACGTCGTCGTTTATCGTAGCATCCGCGCGCTTTTGGGCGATTAGCTCTACGCCCTTGCTAAAGCCGTCTACGACGACGACTTGCGCGCCGTGCTTTTCTGCTATCTGCGCCCAGTTGCTAGTGGCCGAATGCGCGCTTTTCTTACCTTTTAAATCGTCATAGCCTTTGATGTCTTGCGTATCTTTGTGAGTTATCAAAACCGCGCGAGGAACGGTATAAGGCTTGCTAAATTCGTATTTTTTCTTTCGCTCGTCGGTAATGCTGACTTGGTTAAACACCACGTCCGCCTTGCCCGCATCAAAAGCCGCTAGCATCGCATCCCACGGAGCTTCGACGAATTCGACTTTAAGCCCTAGTTTATCGGCGACAGCTTTTGCGATATCTACGTCGTAGCCGGTTAGTTCGCCCTTTTCGTCGTGGAAAGAATACGGCGAATACGTGCCTTCGGTCGCGACCTTCAATACGCCTTCTTGGATGGTTTTTGCGTTTGCGTTAGTTAAAAGGGCTAAGCCCGCCAAAGTAAGTAGAGAAGATTTTAGTAAGTTTTTCATTTTTCGTCCTTTTTAAATTTATCGTTAGCTATTCATTTAAAAAGGTCGCGTATGCGGATTAAGTAAAATTCTTTTTAAATGTTTAGCGACTTGCTAAGCACTTAAAAAGAAATTCGTGCCTAGCGCCCTAGCTTTTCATCTCGCAACAACACATGTCGCACATATCGCTTTTCATGATGCACCTTTCGTTTTAAATTTAAGCGACGATTTTATGCAAAAAAAGGTTAAAACAAAATAAAACTCCGTTAAATTTACGCCGCACGACTTTGAGGCGGGCGCAAGATAGGCGGCTAAAGCCTAGTCAATCTGCTAACGGCGGCAAATCCGCCGCGCCGCCTCCAAATTTCAGCTTAAATTTACTCCGAGATATCCCTATCAAAATACTTAATCGAAATCTCTTTTAGCTTGCCTTCTGCTTTTAGCTCGTTTAGAGCCTTGTTTATCGCTTCTAGTAGCTCGGCGTTACCTTTATGTACGATCGCTGCCGTATACATCGGCTCTTCGCCCGCCTTGATTAGTTTTATCGGGGCTTTTGGGTGCTGTTTTTTGTAGTCGTAAAACATCACGGCGTCGTCTATCGTGTCGTCGGCGCGCTTGGTGATTATGAGATTTATCTGGTCGCTTAGACTATCGGCTACGACGAGTTTTGCGCCGTATTTTTCGACGGTAGGTATCCACATGCTATTTACCGAGTGCGTGGAGCGCTTGCCTTTTAGATCGGCAAAGTTCTTGATATCGTCGTTATCCTCGTGCACGATGATCGCCGAGTATGAGGTCATGTAGGGCACGGAGTAGTCGTACTTTTTCTTGCGCTCTTCGGTGATGCTGACTTGATTAAATACTACGTCTGCTTTACCCGCGTCAAACGCCGCTAACATAGCGTCCCACGAGGCTTCGATAAATTTTGGCTTTAGTCCAAGTTTATCTGCGACGGCTTTTGCTATCTCGACGTCATAGCCCATTAGCTCGTCTTTTTCGTTATGAAACGAAAACGGCGAATACACGCCCTCGGTCGCTATCCTTATGACGCCGTCCTTCTTGATCTGCTCGAGCGAATTCGCGCTCGCTAAATTTAAACAAACGGCAAGCACCGCACCTAGTTTTAAAATCTGTTTTAGCTTCATGCTAACTCCTTTTATAAATTTTAATCCTAAATTTAACCGAGCAGCTCGATAAACGCCTCTAAGCGCGTGCGAATTTGCCCGACGTCTTGTTTTGAATAATCGGTCTCTAGCGACATATAGTTTGCTCCCGCTTCGCGGCTGGCTTCTTTGATCCTGTTCGTCTCGATCGCGTAGGTATGGCAGCCGCTTAGCACGACGTCGATGACGCCGTGCGCTTGATACTCATGGATAAATTCCTTGATAATATCCGAGCGTGCGTCGTTTTGATACATCACAGAACAGGGGATTTTAAGGTAGCGCTCGGCGATATTTGCGACCAAATCGCCCTCTAGCCGAACGTTGTTTTGATAGTTTTTCGTGCCGGTGCAGTTTTCAAAGGCTACCACGTCAGCGCCAAGCTCTTCTATTTGCTTGACGACCTTTTCGTAGATACCTCCGCTTGGACAGCCGGTGATGATGATGCGCTTTTTGCGTTTGGCGCCGCTCATATCTTTTTCTCGCAGAGCCTTCACATAAGAGCGCAGCATACGGATCTTTTCGCGTTTGTCGTAGATATAGTCGCTCGCAAATAGCACCTGATGCATCTCGCTACCGCTAATCGGGGTCGGATTTAGCTTGCCAAGCTCCATTAGTTCGTTTAGCGCGTCTCGCTCCTCGTTAAAAAGCTCTATCGTCTCTTTTAGCTTTTCGTCCGTTATTTTCGTACCGAAACGCTGTTCCAGATAGCTCTTAAACTCCCGCAGCTCCTGCGTCCAGAGCTCTAGGCTGCGCTTATTCGTCATATTGGGTAGCTCTAAAACGCGGACTTCTTTATATTTTGCGAGCAGCTCGTACATCTTTTTCTTACCGTCGCAGGTCGTCTCTCCGACGACTACGTCGCTAGCGTTCATATAGGGGCATTTTTTCGTAACCGCGTAGCCGTAGCTTGCTTTTATTAGCGGGCAAAGATTGCGCGGAAGCTCGGCGTGAGCGGCGTTTATAGGACCCTCGTCCGAAGCGCACAGACTAACCGGAACCGCGCCCGCGGCGTAGATTAGCTCCTTTGGCGAATACGTACAAAACGTCCCCACGACGCTCTTTCCTTCGGCTTTTAGATCCTGAAGCGCCATAGAATTTCGCTTTTTAAGCTCCGCAAAATCATACTTCATCTTTTCTCCTTTTTCCCATTATCGCAGCGCCCATCGCGCCGCAGTAAATTGCGTTTTCGCAAGTAAAAATTTCAGCCCCCAGATGCTCACTAAGAAGCTGTTTAAAGAGCGGCACGTTGCTAAGACCGCCGCTTAAGAAGTAAATTTGATTTTCCAGCCGTTTGATGAGAGAGGCGACCTTGTGCGCGGAGGAATCCACGATGGCGTAGGCGATCTCGCTAGTTTCGGCTCCGTTTGCGCTTAGCGAGACGATCTCGCTTTCTGCAAAAACGGTGCACGTCGAGCTAATTTTAATCGCGGGATTTTTTCGAGCGGTTCTGTAAATTTCGCTAAGTTCAAGCCCCAAGCGACCCGCGCTGATCTCTAAAAATTTGCCCGTGCCCGCCGAGCATTTGTCGTTCATGATAAAATCCGTCGGCTTGCCGTTTTCTATTTTGATAGCTTTGGTGTCTTGCCCGCCTACGTCGATGACGGTGCAGTCAGGCTCAAATAAAAAGTGTGCCCCAAGTCCGTGGCACAAAATCTCGCTCATGCTCAAATTTGCGTACTCCACGCTAACGCGCCCGTAGCCAGTAGCCGTCACGAAGCCCTCTGCGTAGCCTTTTTGCTCTAAAATTTCTTTTATCTGCCGCGCTACCTTGACCGCGCTAAAGCCGCTTGGCAGCAAAAATAGCTCGCAAAATTCGCCGCGTTCGTCCATAACGGCGACCTTTGACGAGGTAGAGCCGATGTCGATACCGATAAAATGCATACTCTGATCCGTAGAAAATTTTTCCGACACGCGGAGCTAAATTTGGGCGTAAATTTGAACCCGTCAAAACTAAATTTGCAAAAATCGTAAAAAAGTATTTGTGCAAACGTAAATCGCGACCGCGATCTGCTTTGGTTGAAATTATAGCCAAAATCGGGCGTAAAAAGCGGCGAAAAATTAAAAAATATTATTTTTCGGGTAAAATTCTAACTCAAAAGGCGCAAAGAGACGATACGCCGAGCAGATCCGAGATAAAGCGTTTCGTTTTACCTTGCGCAAGCTCTCGTAACGCTGCGCTTGCCGCAAAGGTGCAAAAAATCAAATGCCGCTTAAGCCAAACACCCTACTTCTTTCTTCTTCCGCCGCGCCGTAGTCTTGCTTTAAGTTTGCCGCCATGCCCGCTTGCACGCACTCTTTGGTAGCGTTTAGGTCGGGATTTTGCATTTTTTGAGCTTTTCTAGCGTGTCTGCGGCTAGCAAGGGCGAAAGGCCCGGCTCGCTAGAAAATAAATTTAGCGCCGCAAGTAGCGCCGGGAACAATCCTCATCGGTATCTTTTTAAAATTTAACGCGCGATTACGGCAAAAACGCGGCGGAGCGTTTTTCGGCTTAGACGAGAGATTTGGTCGCAAGCGGAAATTTCAAGCAAATATAAAACGCATAAATTTACTAGGCTTTAATTAACCGGCAAAGCAAAAGCCGCGAGCCTAACCCCGCGCTTTGGCGATGCAAGCGGCGATAGCCTGCATCAAAGCTCCGCGAAATCCGCCGTTTTCAAGCGCGGCAAGTCCCTCGATCGTGGTTCCCGCCGGCGAACAGACCTCGTCTTTTAGCGCGGCAGGGTGCTTGCCGCTTTGGATCAGGCGCGCCGTCCCTTCTACGGCTGCGCAGACGGCGTCGTAGCAAAGCTGCCTAGGCAGTCCGCCCCGCACGCCCGCATCGGCCGCAGCCTCGATAAAGGCGCACGCATACGCGGGTAGGCTTCCTGCGATGCCCGTAAATGCGGCAAACCCGGCCTCGTCTATCTCGTAAATTTTGCCTATTTTAGCGATTATCTCGCGCACGGTCTCTTTCTTAGCCTCGCTAAATCCCGCGTCAAAGCAAAGAGCCGTAGCCGACGCACCGATGCAAGCCGCGATATTTGGCATCGCGCGAGCGATATAAACGCGCTCGCCGGCGATTTGCCTAGCGCGCTTTATGTCAAAACTCGGCGCCAAAAGAAGCAAAATTTTGCCCGCAAGCTCGGGCGCGATCAGACGCAAGATAGCCTCGTAGCTAGCGGGCTTAGTAGCCAGCACGACCGCGTCCGCTTCGCGTGCTAGATCCGCTTCGCTCGCGGCTATTTTTATGCCGAATCTCTGCCGCAAGGCTTCGTTTTTACTTCTGGCGCAGGCTAGGATTTCAAATTTTGCCTCTTTTTCGCATTCGCGCTGACTCGTGTTTTTGACCGTTTGCGCTAAATTTTCCGTCCCGCGAGCCTCGCTACCGCCGCTGGATTTTCGCTCGTCCTCGGCCGAGTTTCGCACTGTGCCGGCCTCGTCAGATTGCGCTCGCCAAAGCGCCTCTATCATCGCGCCGCCCATATTCCCGCCGCCGATGAAGCCGATTTTTACGCTTTTCATTTCGCCGCCTTTTTTAGAGTGCCGATTTTGACCGCCTTACCCGCGACCGCCTCGCGCACCGCCTCGCTATCCGCCCAGATCGCGCCCGTGACCTGCCCAGGCGCCAAGGTATAAACGCCGCCCGTCTGCGCCTCGTCGCTAGCCTTAAACTCGTTGCTAACGACCAGCTCATAAACGACGTTCGTATCGTTTTCAAATTTGATCGCCGCTTTTAGCGTCGGCTCCATTTTCTGTTTCGCCGCGCCAGCGTACTGCTCGAGCATGTTTTTGCTAAGCTTACCGTAGATATCGCCTTCTTGGCTTAAATATATCCGCACGGCGCGCTTATCCGAGTTTTTGCCGCCCTTTTCGCCCTTGCCGGCGCTAACGCTCATCTCATAGGCGGTTTCTCCAGTCGGGAAGTCCTTAAATTTAGCATCCGGGACGAAAATGCGAACGTTGTCCGTTACTGTTTTCGTAACGTGCGTCTGCGGAGTTATACCCGTTAGCACGATCGTGGATTTCACGTCCGAGCCTTTATCCGAAATAAGCGCAGAGATCGGTATACGCGTAAGTAGCGTAGTCTCGTAGCAACCGCTAAAAATAAACGTGGCGGCTAGAGCAAAGATAAATTTTAGTTTTTTCATCGGTTTCCTTTAAATTTACGCCGATTTTAGCATAAATTTTGCCTTTGCGTGCCTGTGCGCCGACTCGCGACGGTCAAATTTCATCGCCGAAAAAGTCGCCGTCCGCGTCGCAAATCTAGGTATCTTACCGCACCGAAAAAATAATAATTTGGCTTTAAATTTGACCCCAAATTTAAACGTAAAACGATAAGGCGAAGTATCGTGAGATGATTTTGAGAGTTGTGCAGAAATTTTAAGTCAAGGCTAGACAGATAGTCTGCCGCAGACTTAAAATTTCAAATCTCTCTCAAAAACACTCGCGAAACAAACCGCTAACGCACTTTTAATGCCGAATTTGAACGTAAAGAGCCGAGGCGAAGTATCGCGAGATGGATTTAAGGGTTGCGACGTAAAAATTTAGCAAAGATAAGACGCGTAGTCTATCGAGCTAAATTTTTACTAGCTCCGTTAAAGACGCTCGCGAGACGAGCCGCTAACGCGTTTGATAATTGCCGCGGACGATATATTTGTAAGTCGTAAGCTCCCTCACCCCCATCGGCCCTCTGGCGTGCAGTTTTTGCGTGCTGATGCCGATTTCGCCGCCAAATCCAAACTCGCTACCGTCGCTAAAACGCGTCGAGGCGTTGGCATAGACGACCGCGCTGCCGACTTCGTTTAAAAACCGCTCGACGTTTGCGTAGTTTTCGCTCAAAATCGCGTCCGAATGCCCACTGGAATGCGCATTTATAAAGCTGATCGCCTCGCTTACGTCCCGCACATCCCGCACGGCCAAAACGAGATCTAAAAACTCGGCGCCAAAGTCGCTTTCGCCGGCGGGTTTGACGTTTTTCGCATCTCGCAGCTCCGACTCGCACGCGCCTAGTAGCTGCTCGCTCACGCGAAACTCGACTTCGGGCATTTCGCGCACAAGTCCCGGTAAAATTTCGCCTGCGATTCGCTCGTGCAAAAGAACGCACTCTACGGCATTACAGACGCTTGGGCGCTGGGTTTTAGCGTTTTTGATTATCTTTGCGGCCTCGCTCAAATTTGCGCTTTCATCGACGAATATATGGCACACCCCGGCACCCGTCATGATGATCGGTACGGTCGCGTTTTGCGCGATAAAATCTTTTAAGCTCTTGCCGCCTCGCGGTATCAAAACGTCGATATACTCGCTCATTTTCGCCATTTGCGCCACTACTTCGCGTTCGGCGCTCTCCACGAGCTGCACTGCGCCCGTCGGTAAGCCGAATTTCACCCCCGCTTCGTTAAATAAATTTACTAAAAAAATGTTCGAATTTAGTGCGCTAGCACTTCCTCGCAGGATCGCCGCGTTGCCGCTTTTTAGCGCCAAAGCCGCCGCGTCGATGCTGACGTTTGGGCGGCTTTCGTAGATGATGCCGAGCACCCCCAGCGGCACGCGCACGCGGCTGATTTGCATACCGTTTGGATGGCTCCAGCCGCCTAGATTTTCGCCCACGACCTCTGCAAAGCCCGCCACCTCGCGCACGCCCTGCGCCATAGCCTCGATGCGGGCGTCGGTTAGTCTTAAGCGGTCCAGCAGCGCCAAGCTAAGGCCTGATCTCTCGCCGTTTGCAAGGTCTTTTGCGTTTGCTGCTTTTATAGCCTCTTTTTGCGCCAGCAGCTCGTCCGCTACGGCGTTTAAAATTTCAAATTTAGCCTTGCTGTCAAGCCTCAAAAGCTCGCTGCAAGCGGCCTTTGCGCGCTTACAGATATCTAAAATTTCATTCATTTTTGCTCCTTAATCTATAAAAACCGTACGCAAGCGACCCGCCCCCGCAAGCGCAACGAGGCAAAATTTAGCGATGCGTCTACCAAATTTTAGCTTTAAATTTGACCTGATTATAGCTAAATTCGCCCGAATTTCATGCGACCGTAAAAATACGCTATAATCCTTAAAATTTTATGAAAAGGAAGCAAATGGGCGGGATAAAAGAGTTTTTAAAACACGAAGCCAGCGGCGGTATTTTGCTGATGATCGCTACGGTCGCGGCACTACTATGTCAAAACACGTTTTTGAGCGATTTTTACAACGAATTTTTAAAGACCAAATTTACCGTGAGCTTCGGCGAATACGGACTAAGCAAGCCCCTGATCTTGTGGGTGAACGACGGGTTGATGGCGGTATTTTTCTTTCTCATCGGACTTGAGCTAAAGCGCGAGGTCTTGGAGGGCGAGCTAAAAAATCCGTCGCAAATCGCGCTACCTGCCATCGGTGCGGCAGGCGGCCTGATAGTGCCCGCGGTTATCTTTTATCTTTTTACGAAACACGACTCCTTCGCGCTTGGCGGCTGGGCGATACCGACGGCGACGGATATCGCGTTTGCTCTGGGGATTTTGAGCTTACTCGGGCCTCGCGTACCGACTAGTTTAAAAATTTTCCTCATGACGCTAGCGATCGTAGACGACCTTTGCGCGATCGTGATTATCGCGCTATTTTACACGAGCGAGCTTAGCGCCCAAATGCTTGCGGTCGCGAGCGTTTGTCTAGCCGCGCTTTTTGCGCTAAACAGACTCGGCGTAAAGAGCAAGGCGGCCTATCTAATCGTAGGCGCGGTGATGTGGGTAGCGGTGCTAAAATCTGGCGTTCACGCCACGCTTGCCGGCGTCGTGGCGGCCTTTTTCATACCGCTTAGCTTTAAAGACGAGCCGGGCAAATCTATGCTAAAAAGCATCGAGCACGACCTACACGGCTGGGTGGCGTTTGGCGTGCTGCCGATATTTGCCTTCGTAAACGCAGGCATCTCGCTGCGAGGCGTCGGATTGGACGAGATTTTGTCTCCGGTCGCGCTAGGCACGGCGCTGGGGCTTTTCGTCGGCAAGCAAGTCGGGGTATTTTCTTTTAGCTTTTTGGCGATCAAATTTAAACTAGCCAAGCTGCCAGAGGGGTCAAATTTCATCCAACTTTACGGCATCGCCGTGCTTTGCGGCGTAGGGTTTACGATGAGCCTTTTTGTTAACAGCTTAGCCTACAACGACACGGACGCCTTTGCCTACACCGACAAGCTTGCTATCTTGCTAGGTTCGGTGGTTTCGGGCGCAGTCGGGTTTATATTGCTAAAATTTAGCACCGAAAATCCGGACGCGATAGAAAAACGGTAGTGAGCAAAGCGACTCACTCCCGCCGGCCGCCTCGTAATCTATAAATCAAATCGCACGCTACGTGCGCAAAGCTCGCAAACACGAAGCCGATACCCAGCCCGGCGGCTAGGTTATAAAGCGAGCTGTCGTTTGCGAGGGCATAGTTGTCAAATCTCACGTAAACGCCCCATCTGCCGCCCATCCCTTCAGGCGCAAAGAGCAGCCCGCTAAGCGCGAGAAAGCAAAAACCGCCGAGCACGAGGAATTTCGCGACCACGACGATCAAATTTACGCCTCCGACGTCCGCGCGGCCGTAGTTTAGACAAAAGACGGCGGCAAAAAAGCAGATCCAAAACGGCGCGGCGCAGGCGTAAAAAGCAAGCACGTTTAGGCTCGCGCCGTTGTTTGCAAAGTCGTCTAAAAACGGCGCAAAAACCCGCACGGCTCGGATGAAAGGCAGCCAAAATTTAAGCTCTAAAATCTCGTCAGGGCTCAAATTTAACGCCCAGATCCCAAGCGCAGCAAAAAATACGACTCCGAGCGAAAACGGCGCCCAGCCTGCTAAAATCGCTCTCTCAAACAAGCTTTTACGCGCCGCATGGTCGCGCCCGAATTTCGCTTTCGCCGCTTCTTTTTCGTTCATTTTTTTCCTTAAATTTATCCGTATTTTAAAACGCGCTCAAAAATCAACCGTCAAATTTAGCGGCGACCGCGCGGTTGGCTTGAGCGGCTAAATTTGATCAAATTTAGTTGCCACGTCCGCTCAAATTTCACCCGCCATGCAGCAAAATTTGCTCTAAATTTAGCGCAAATTTGACGCGATGACGACCAAATTTAGCCGCAGACAAACCGCCAAATTTAACCTAAATCAGCGCGATGTTGTCGATATGTAGCGCCTCGTCCTCGTATTTGTAGCCCAGAACCGCCTCGATCTCCTCGCTCTTGCGCCCTTTTATGAGGGCTAGCTCGGCTGATGAGTAGTTTGTTATGCCGCGGGCTAGCGCTCGGCCGCCTACGTCTTTGATAGCGAGCGTTTCGCCGCGCTCAAACTCGCCCACGACCTCGCGGATGCCGACTGCTAGCAGGCTTTTGCCCTCTTTTAGCGCCTTTGCCGCGCCCGCGTCGATAGCGACCGAGCCATTATCCGCGGCCGAGTAGGCGAGCCAGTATTTACGCGAATTTATCCTATTTTTGCCCGCCAAAAAGAGCGTCCCGACCTCGCAGCCCTGCGCCGCTCGCACGATGTTTCGCGGATCCGCGCCGTTTGCGATGATGAGGTGCGTGCCGTTTTTGGTTGCCATTTCGGCTGCGGTTATTTTAGTGCGCATGCCGCCGGTGCCGAATTTACTGCCCTCCGCGCCCGCGGCCGCTCTAATGCTATCATCTAAATTTTCGACCAAATTTATAAATTTAGCGTCCGCAAAAACGCTTGGATTTTTGTCATACAGCCCGTCGATATCGGTCAAAATCACGAGCAAATCAGCTTCGATTAGTCCAGCTACGAGCGCGCTTAGCGTGTCGTTGTCGCCCACTTTTACGCCCCTTATTCCCTCGCCCATGACGGGGTCGTTTTCGTTGATGACGGGGATGATTTTTTTAGCGAGCAAGGAGCGCAGGACGCTGCGCATATTTAGGTAGCGGCGGCGGTCGCTAAAGTCGTCTTTGGTTAGCAGTAGCTGCGCGACCTTTTTGCCGTGCGCCCAAAATAAAATTTGATAAAGATGTATGAGTGAAACCTGCCCGATGGCGGCCAGGGCTTGCTTTTCGACGATGGATTTTGGCTTGTGCGCGAGCTTCATCTGACCCATGCCCGCACCCACGGCGCCCGAGGTTACGAAGACCACTTCGGCGTTTTCGTTTAGTTCGCTTAAATTTGCCACGATTTGTTTGATTTTGTCCTCGTTTAGCGAGCCGTCCGCGTTTGCCAGCGTTGAGGTGCCGATTTTTACGACGATGCGTTTTACGCCGCCTAGAAGCTCTTTTCTATCCATTTTACCGCTCCGAAATTTTTGAAAATTATACCCAAAACGGCTTATTTTAAATTTTAGCTTTATAGCGCGGCGGCGGCACGAAATCTAGGTAAATTTAATCAAGCGGCGCGGCCTTGCGGGCGGTTACCGCGCAAATCAAACGCCTGATAAAACCCGCGCGAATTTAGCCCGGCATTTCGTTTGCGACAAATTTAGCCGAGCATTTGCAAACTAGCGGGCGCAGTTAAAACTCGGGCGAAATTTAAGCCTCGCCGTAAATATCTAAAATGCGCGCCGCAGGCAAGCTAAAACGCGCGGCAAATTTACTCCGCAAAACCCGCATAAACGCCTAGCCCGCTCTAAGATTTAAACTCGCGGCAAATTTGACCGCCAAGCGCAAAATTTAGCTTAAATTTAGCCCGTAGACGCACATCTTGCACGAGTTTTTAATCTTGCTAAAAATGCGGAAAATTTTCGCCGCGAGGCACCATTTTTCAGGCCTTATATTCATCATCACGCCCGTTTTTAAAAGCTTAATGCGCTCGTCCCACGCTTCAATCGACCTCTCGTCGTCGATGCCGAGCTTAAATTTAGGCGGATTTGCGATATAGCGCAGTACGTCGTGCCTTTTAGGCTCTATGCTAGCGGCGAAACGACTGAGCAAATCAAGCATAACTACGCCGCTAAATCTCTGCGCTAAATTTCGCATAAACGCAGAAATTTCGGGCTCGCTAAAATACATCGCCACGCCTTCTAGCACGAAGATAAACTTCGCCCCCTCGTGCCGCGCGCGCAGCTCATCCATCCACGCGGTCTCAAACATCGAGGCTTTGAGGCTAAAATTTAGCGCGGATTTTGGCACTAGCTCATCGCGCAGGTCTATGACGTCGGGTAAATCAAGGTCGTAAAACAAGGCGTCAGACATCTGCTTTTCAAGCCTTAGCGGACGCGTATCAAGCCCAGCTCCGATCTGGACTACGACTAGCTTTTCGCCCGCGTTTTTGCGAGCGAAATCTAAAATCTCGTCATCGAAAAACCGCGCTCTAATCACGGTGCCGGTTTTGCTAAATTTGCCGCCTTTAAATTTAGCGAAATCATAATCTATGCGTTGCATAACCGGGTGCGAAAAGGGATCGCCTAGGATCGGTTCTGGCTCGTCGTTATCCAGCGCGCGAAAGTATAAATTTATAAACAGCGTCTCTGAAATCGCGTCGTTAAATTTGATCTTTTTTGCTTGCATAGCCTCTCCTTTATGATAATCTATCGCAATTATAACTCAAAAAGGAGAAATCCGCGCTTTTATTTTACGAGGCGGCGTAAATTTAGCGGGCTAAATTTAGAGCAAAAGACGGGTGCATTTACCCGTCTATGCTATAGCCGATACTTCGCACGGTTTTGATTAGCTCAAAAGGTAGCTTCGCGCGTAGTTGGCGCACGAGCGAGCGCAGGCGATCGGACGATACCTCTTCGTCTTTATAGATACTCCACTCAAGCTCTTGGATCGTTACTACGTGCGGGGCGTTTTTAGCTAAAATTTCTAAAAACAATCCCTCTTTTTTGCCAAGCATTATATTTGTGCCGTTTATGTGCAAAGTAAGGCTGTTTTTATCGTAGACGGCGCCGTTTTTTAGCTCAAATTTGCTTCCGAGCAAAATCCGGCAGTTTCTAAACACCCGAAACAAAAACTCCTCTGGCAAAAACGGCTTTACCATAAAGTCGTCGTACTTGGCGTAGTAAATTTTCTTATAAAGCGCGGGGATAGCCTTGTCTACAAGGATCATAACGGGAGTTAAGCTCCCGTTATCTCGCAAAAATTTGACCGACTCAAAATTTGCCAGATCCTTCGTCTTTACGTCGATGACGTAAAAGATGTAGCGGTTGCCGTTGTAATAATCCTCTTTTAACTCGCTTAAATTTTCAAAGCGAACTATACGGATGTTAAAGCGGTAAAGCGCGGCGTTGAGGTTTAGCTGCATCTGAGCGTCGTCGCTAACGAGCAAAATTTTCTTCATTTTAGCCTACTTTTTAGTGACATTATCCTCTTTGTTCTCTACCTTCGCCCCCACATAATCCTCCCCAAAATAAGCCTTCTTTATCTCTTCTTTTTTGATTGC